>NZ_JARYTI010000151.1 GCF_029911635.1 Sphingomonas sp. AR_OL41 | reverse complement strand
CACGAAAAGGGCGTGAAGCTCAAGCTGCACCATGGCGACATGACGGATTCGACCAATTTGATCCGCATCGTCCAGGAGACGCAGCCCGACGAGATCTACAATCTCGCGGCGATGAGCCATGTCCAGGTCAGCTTCGACACGCCGGAATATACTGCCAATGCCGACGGTATCGGCACGCTGCGCCTGCTCGAGGCGATCCGCCTGCTCAACATGACCGACAAGGTCCGCTTCTATCAGGCGTCGACATCGGAGCTTTATGGTTGGGTGCGCGAGATACCGCAGAGCGAAACGACACCCTTCTATCCGCGCTCGCCTTATGCCGCCGCCAAGCTCTATGCCTATTGGATCACGGTGAACTACCGTGAGGGCTATGGCATGCACGCCTCGAACGGCATCCTCTTCAACCATGAGAGCCCGCTGCGCGGCGAAACCTTCGTCACGCGCAAGATCACGCGTGCCGTCGCGGCGATCACGCTCGGGCTGCAGGACACGCTCTATCTCGGCAATATGGACGCCAAGCGCGACTGGGGCCATGCGCGCGATTATGTCGAAGGCATGTGGCGCATCCTGCAACAGGACACGCCCGACGATTATGTGCTCGCGACGGGCGAGACCCGCACCGTGCGCGAATTCGTCGAGCTGGCGTTCGGCGAGGTCGGTATCGCGATTGCCTGGAGCGGCGAGGGTGTCGACGAAGTCGGTCGCGACGCCGCGACGGGCCGCGAACTGGTCAAGGTCGATCCGCGTTATTTTCGACCAACCGAGGTCGACATCCTGATCGGCAACCCGGCCAAGGCGAAGGAAAAGCTCGGCTGGACGGCGACCGTCAAGCTTCCGGAACTGGTTGCCGAGATGGTCCGTTCCGA
>NZ_JARYTI010000150.1 GCF_029911635.1 Sphingomonas sp. AR_OL41 | reverse complement strand
TGATCGTGCGCGCGGACTGTCGCGCGCCGCGCAATGAGGTCGCGCCCGCATCCAGGCCGATCGCCCGGCGCGCGCCCGGCACGCCGCACGGATAGGCGCTGGCCGGGTCCCAGCCGGGCGTATCGATCGCCCCGAGCCCGGCCAGTAACGCGCGCGCTGCCGCAGGGCGGAAAAGGTCGCGCCTGATCGTGTAGCTTCGGCTCGTCAGTTCCTGCGTGGTCGCCTGGTACCCGGCGGCGCCCGGCTCGGGCATCGACTCGATCACGACGCGGTGTCTCAAGTGATCCACGCGCCACGGGCGCAGCGACACGGGCAGGGCACAGACGCCGATCGCGGTCATCCGCGCGTGCAGTGTCGCGCGGTCCGGCCCCTGGGGCGCGATGCGATACCACCTGATTGCCGCGAACAGCGGATCGATCACCCCGACGATCTCGCCTGCGCCCGCGCGGTCATGCGCCAGCCAGAACACATGGCTCGGCGCGGCGCCGTCCGCCATCGGCCGAACGGCAAAGGGTCGACCGGTCGACAGTCCGCGATCGCCGCCCGCCGCCGTCGCGCACACCAGCGCCGATACGGTGAAAAAGCAGGGCAGGGCATGGCGCATCGCCGGCATTCCCCCGTCTGGACCGGTCGCATCGAGCCGCGCAACCGGAAATGCCTGCGACGATCCGCCTTCGCCGCGGCGGTATCCCGCCGGCTTGATTTTACCTCAACCCGTTCGTTTCGAGCGCAGTCGAGAAACGGCTACAGGCGCTCTGCCAGGTTTCTCGACTTCACTCGAAACGAACGGCTGTTACTAGCGCATCAGCCCCGCCGCACGCAGCGCATCCTCGATCACCTTGCCGACCGCGTCGAGCGCCGGCTTCGGCGCGCCTTTCCGCTCCGGCGCGGCGCTCGTCGCACGG
>NZ_JARYTI010000016.1 GCF_029911635.1 Sphingomonas sp. AR_OL41 | reverse complement strand
GCCGCCGCCCCGGTCGCGCCGCCGCGCGCGCCGGTGATCGACGCCGCCCCGGCGGACGATGACGATGTAGAGATCGATAGCGATGGCGATGCCGAGGCGGCACCGGTCGTGGCGCGTGCGCCGCAGCCGATCCTGCGCTCGGTCGGCCCGGGCGGTTTCCTCCGCCAGGCACCCGGCGAGCAGCAGGCGCCGATCACCCCGGCACCGCCGCGCCGGCTCGTCCCAGCCAAGCCCTCGCCCGAAATGGCCGGCAAGACGACCTTGCTCGATCTCAACGACAAGATTTGCAAATGGCCGCTCGGCCACCCCGGCGAGCCCGACTTCCATTTCTGCGGCGAGAAGGTGAACCCCGGTTTCCCTTATTGCGTGCAGCATTGCGGCCATGCCTATCAGGCGCAGCTCCCCCGCCGCGACCGCCGCCCGCCGCCGCCGCTGCCCTTTGGTGGGCCGCGGGTTCGCTAAACCAAACCCGTCACCCCGGACTTGTTCCGTGTTCGAGCTTTGGCTTGCCCCCGGCAAGCCAAGCCTGTGTTCGGGGAACACAGGCTCGCTCGAACACCACGGTGCAGCAAACATCGAAGCCGGTGCTCTTGCGGTGCGGTGGATGCCGGAACAAGTCCGGCATGACGGAGGGGGTATGGCACGGGTGATACCCCCTGAACAAACGACGTACATGATGCTTGGCAGAGCGCGCGCCGGCATCCTATAGCGAGCCATGTCCGAAGACCTTTTTGCGTCCGCACCCAAAGCCGCCGGTGATTATGATGCCTCGTCGATCGAGGTGCTCGAAGGGCTGGAGCCGGTCCGGCGCCGCCCCGGCATGTATGTCGGCGGCACCGACGAGCGCGCCTTTCACCATCTCGCCGCCGAGGTGCTCGACAATGCGATGGACGAGGCGGTGGCGGGCCATGCGACGCGGATCGAGGTCACGCTGGAACGCGGCAACCGGCTGACCATCGTCGACAATGGTCGCGGCATCCCGGTCGACCCGCACCCCAAATTCCCCGACAAGAGCGCGCTGGAAGTCATTCTGTCGACGCTGCATTCGGGCGGCAAGTTCACCGGCAAGGCCTATGCCACCTCGGGCGGCTTGCACGGTGTCGGCATCAGCGTGGTCAATGCGCTGTCGTCGGATACGGTGGTCGAAGTGGCGCGCAACCGCGAGCTGTATCGCCAGCGTTTCGCGCGCGGCGTGACGCTTGGGCCGCTCGAACATCTCGGCCAGACGCCCAACCGGCGCGGCACCTCGGTCGCCTTCACCCCCGATGACGAGATTTTCGGGCCGGAGATGCATTTCAAGCCGGCGCGGCTCTACAAGCTCGCACGCTCCAAGGCCTATCTGTTCGCCGGGGTTGAGATTCGCTGGAAATGCGCGCCCGAGCTGATCAGCGACGATACCCCGGCCGAGGCGGTGTTCCAGTTCCCCGGCGGACTGGCCGACCATCTGCGCGAGCAGGTCGGCGGGCGCGAATGCGCCACGGCGGACTTCTTCTCCGGCAGCCAGGACTTTCCGAACGAGCAGGGCCGGGTCGAATGGGCGGTGGCATGGCCGCTGTGGAGCGACGGCTCGTACAGCTGGTATTGCAACACCATCCCCACCCCCGATGGCGGCACGCACGAGGCCGGCTTGCGCGCCGCTTTGGTGCGCGGCATCCGCGGCTTTGGCGAACTGGTCGGGCAGAAAAAGGCCAAGGACATCACCGCCGAGGATGTGATGACGGGCAGCGAGCTGATGCTATCGGTGTTCATCCGTGAGCCGCAATTCCAGAGCCAAACCAAGGACCGGCTGACCAGCCCCGAGGCGGCGACGTTGGTCGAGCGCGCGGTGCGCGACCATCTCGATCATTTCCTGTCGGACAATATGGAGCGCGGGCGCGCGTTGCTCGGCTTCGTGCTCGAGCGGATGGACGAGCGGCTACGGCGCAAGGCCGAGCGCGAGGTCAAGCGCAAGACCGCGACCAGCGCGCGCAAGCTGCGCCTGCCGGGCAAGCTGACCGACTGCTCGTCGGACGACCCCAAGGGCACCGAGCTGTTCATCGTCGAAGGGGACAGCGCCGGGGGCTCGGCCAAGCAGGCGCGCGAGCGCAAGACGCAGGCGATCCTGCCGATCCGCGGCAAGATCCTCAATGTCGCCTCGGCGACCTCGGCCAAGATCATGGCCAATCTCGAGATCGCCGATCTGATCATGGCGCTGGGCTGCGGCACGCGGAAGGACTGCCTGCCCGACAATCTGCGCTATGAGCGGATCGTCATCATGACCGACGCCGATGTCGACGGCGCGCATATCGCGACATTGCTGATGACGTTCTTCTTCCAGGAAATGCCCGAGCTGGTGCGGCGCGGGCACCTCTATCTGGCGCAACCACCGCTCTACCGGCTCACCGCGGGGACCAAGAACCTCTATGCGATGGACGACGCGCACCGCGCGCGGATCGAGGCCAATGAGTTCAAGGGCAAGAAGGTCGAGGTCGCGCGCTTCAAGGGACTCGGCGAGATGAACCCGATGCAGCTGCGCGAAACGACGATGGACCCGAAGACGCGCAGCATGATCCGCATCACCCTGCCGCAGGAATATGAGGAGCGCGCGGTGGTCAAGGATCTGGTCGACCGGCTGATGGGCAACAACCCGGCACACCGCTTCGCCTTCATCCAGGAAAATGCCGCGCGGATGGACGAGGACGCGATCGACGCCTGAGCAGGCGGCGCGACGGCGGTGTGTTTTCCCGCTTTACCTTGCGCTAAATGCGTGAAATGTTGGCGTATCCTTTGAGGAGATCGCCGATGCTTCCGCTGCTGCTTGCGCTTGCCGCCGTTCAACCTGCTGTTGCTACCGACAATCATGCGACCTTGCTCGCCCAGTCCGACGCGATCGACGCGAACTTCAGCGCCGTCAGGGCAAAGCAGGTCCAGGTCTCCTATCTCGCGCTGGCCGATCGCGCCCGCGCGCTCGGCGACGCGGCGGTGGCCAATGCGCTGAGCGCCAAGGCCGCCTATGCGCTGGTCATCCAGGGCCGCAACGACGAGGCGCGGCTGGCGCTGGTCGCGATCGCGCACGACGCTGCCTCGACCACCGCGACGCGGTCCTTTGCGATGCAGCTGCTGGCCTATCTCAATCGCCCGGGCGACAAACTCGGCGTTGGATCCGACGCCGTGCCGGGCGGCTATCACATGGCGACCCACGGCCTGGTCGGGCTGTCGCTGGCGGCGCAGCGCTAACGCGCGTTGCACGAGGCGGCCGGAGCCGGCGGCGCGGGGATACCGACAACACGTCGCGCGGCCGATCTTTAGACGCTTCGCCAATCTGTTGATGACGTTGCCCCGGCGGCGGTGTTAGGGTCGAGCAACACACGCTCCGAAGGTGATCCGATGATTCGTCCGTTTCTCGCTGCCATGGCGCTCGCCACGATCGCCACCGGCAGTGCCGCGCAAGAGCGCCCGGCCGTAGCGCCCGCGGCGTCGCCCGATGCCCAGCCGGGCGATGTCGTCGTTACCGGCGTGCGGTTGAGCGACAGTGCCGCCGCGCTCAAGGCCTGTCTTGCACGCAAATGCCCGCCCGAGCAGGACATCGCCGCGACGCTCGCCCATGCCGAAAACCTGTTCGTCTCCGGCGACTATCATGCCGCGCGCCAGACGCTCGGCGGCAGCATCGGCCGCAACAAGCGCCATGCCAGCAAGTTTCCGGTCCAGGTTTCCGACCTGCTGCGCGCCAATTCGCGGATCGCGGCGCATCTCGGCGACGGCGAATCCTACCAGATCGGCGCGTTCGACGTGGTCAGCGCGCTGAAGGCGGGGCTGTCGGACAACGACCCGCGCGTGCTTGCGGCGCGGATCGAGGTCGGCGACAGCTTCGCCAAGACGCGCCAGCCCGACATGGCGCTCAACATCTACAAGGACGTCGCGCAGCGCGCGCACGTCCTGCACCTGCCGGTGGTCGAGGGCTATGCGCGGCTGCGCACCGCGATCTTCCTGCGCGCGATGGCCGACAGCGACGCGGGGACCTATCGCCGCGACGCGATCAAGGCGATCGACGCGCTGATCACCAATCCCGATCCTCAACTCGCCGCCTTCGCGCTCGCCGGCAAGCTGTTGCGCGCGCAGATGGCGGCCAAGGACGGCGACACCGCGGCGATCGACGCGCTGGTCGCCGAATATCGCGGCAAGAACCAGGGCACGCGCCCCGTGCTGCTCTACGGCCCCCGGATCAAGTCGCGCGAACAGTCCAGCCGCCAGTTCAACGGCGGATCGACCACCAACCAGATCGCAGCCGACAATTTCGACAACCAATGGGTCGATGTCAGCTTCTGGATCAAGCCCGACGGCCGCGTCTCGGACGCCGGCGTGTTGCGGCAAAGCCCGAAGCTGACGGGTTACTGGGTCCAGCCGATCGTCGATTCGATCGTCGGCCGGCGCTATGCGCCGCTGACGATGGACCCAAGCCAGCCCGGGCTGTTGCGGGTCGAGCGCTATACCTTCACGTCGCGCTGGACGACCGTCGTCGGATCGCACCTGCAGCAGCGCGAGCCGACGCCGCAGATCGAGATGATCGACCTGTCGCAGGATACACCTGCCAAGGGTTGAGGGATCGCAGGAGGGCGGTGATGGTACGACATATGGTGATCGCGCTGATGCTGGCGGCGGTGCCGGCCAGCGCCCTAGCCCGCCCGGCGCAAGCCACGCCGCCGCAGGCGGTTGCCGCCATCCCGGCGCTGGGTCAACGCGCCGCGGAGCTCGTGCCGCTGCTCAATGGTGGTGGTGACAGCGCCGCGCTGTTCGCCCCGGCCTTCCTCGCCCAGGTGCCCGATGCACAGGTGCGCGCGATCGCCGGTCAGTTGCGCGAGCGGCTCGGCAAGGCGCTGTCGGTTGCGGCGGTCGAGGCGGTGCAGCCCAATGCGGCGCGTATCCGGATTAGCTATGAACGCGGCATCGTATCGATGAACCTCGCGGTCGAGGCCGCGGCGCCGAACCGCATCATCGGTCTGCTGATCACCGGCACCACCGCTACCGAAGCCTCGCTCGATGCGGTGGTCGCGGCGCTCAAGGCCGAGCCCGGCCTGACCGGTTTCACGCTGGCGCGGCTCGGCGATGGCGCGCCGGTGGCGGCGCTGGCGCTCGATGCCGAACGGCCGGCGGCGATCGGCTCGGCGTTCAAGCTCGCCATCCTCGCCGAGCTGATCCGCGCGACCAATGCCGGCGAGCGGCACTGGGACGACCTCGTCACGCTCGACGGATCGCCGCTGCCCGGCGGGCTCTATACGGCGAAGCCGGCGGGCACCAAGGTGACGTTGCGCGAGCTGAGCGATAAGATGATCTCGGTCAGCGACAACAGCGCCACGGACATCCTGCTCGCTTTGGTCGGCCGCGCGAAGGTCGAAGCGATGCTGCCCGTGATCGGCTGGCACGATGCGACGCGCAACCGGCCGATGCTGTCGACGCTCGACATGTTCAAGCTCAAGGGGGTGCAGGGCGGCGCGCTCGGGCGGCGCTGGGCCACGCTCGACGAGAAAGGCAAGCGCGCGCTCCTCGCCGGCGAGATCGCCGCGGCGCCGCTGAGCGCGATCGACCCACAGCTGTTCCGCGACGGCAAGCCGCTGATGCTCGACCTGGAATGGTTCGCCAGCGCCGCCGATATGGTGCGCACGATGAACTGGATCCGCCGCAACACCGAGCGCGGTGCCGGAGCCGAGGCGCGGCGCATCCTCGCGATCAACAGCGGCGTCGGGCCGGCAGCGGCGGCGAACTGGACCTATGTTGGCTATAAGGGCGGGTCGGAGCCGGGCGTGATCAGCATGAACTTCCTCCTGCAGGCCAAGGATGGCGGCTGGTACGCGCTCTCGGCGAGCCGCAATGACGCGGCGGCGGCGGTGGACGAAGGCCGCTTCGTCGCGCTGATGACGCGCGCGGTGGAACTCGCCGCCGCGCGCTAGGCGTCGCCGCGCATCCTTCGGGCGTGATAGCGGGTGCGGATGCCGATCGCGGCGACCATCATCGCGAAGCCGAGGGCGATGACAGCGAGCGGGAGCGCACCGGGCAGTTGCGGCCACAGCACCGCGATCGCCGCGCCGAGCAACGCCAGCGCCATGCCGGTATAACGCACCCACGGCACCAGCGCGCGCAGTTCGCGGCGATAGGCGGCGAGCTCTGCCGGGTCGTTGAGGTTCGGCGGCGGGCGGTTCATCTTGTCCACTCCTCGGCGAGCAGGCCCCAGATTAAGCTGTCGCGCACGCCAATATGCGTCTCCCATTCGCCGCGCAGATGGCCCTCGCGCGCAAAGCCGAGGCTTTCGAGCAGGCGATTGGAGGCGTCATTCTCGGGATCGGTGTCGGCGAAGACGCGGCGCATGCCCTCCTCGCGGATCAGCCGGTCGATCAGCCGCGCCACCGCCTCGCGCGCATAACCCTGTCCCCAATGGCTGCGCACCAGCGAATAGCCAATCTCGACCACCTTGCCCTGGCGCTTCTCGTGCGCGGCGAGCGAACCGATGGCGGTGTCGTCGCCGGCGAGCGTGATCGCCCAGGAGCGCCACGCGGGATCGGCGATGTGCCTGGCCAGCGACTCGCGGGTTTCCTCGACCGAGATATGCGGCGCGTGCGACCACCAGCGCATCGCCATCTCATCGGCATAGACCAGGTGTATCGCTGCGGCATCATCGAGCGTCATCGGCCGCAACCGCAGCCGCGCAGACTCGAGCACCGGCGGGCTCATGCGCCCGCGACCAGCGCCTCGACCAGCGCCTTGACCTTCTTCTGGCGCCATTGCGGGAGCGGTGCGACGAGCCAGTAGCCGAGCCGATAGGGCTTGGGGTCGCCGATCCGCACAATCCGGCCGTCGGCGAGATCGCGCGCGGCGAGCAGTTCGGGCACGGTCGCGCGACCGAGCCCGGCGGCGGCGGCGTCGATCGCAAGGCCGGCATCGCCGACGCGGACCAGCGACACGGCATCGTCGTTGAGGCAGCCAGGCCAGGAAATGCGTGTGTCAGCACCGCCACCGGGCCGCTCGACGGTGACCATGCCCTCGGAGGCGAGCGCCTCGCCCTCATGCTCGCCCGGGCCCTCGCCCCAGCGGATCGCGAGATCGAGATTGGCTTCGGTGAAATCGACCAGTTCATCGGCCGAGACGATCGCGAAGCGCATTTCGCCATCGGCCTGGGCGATGCGCGCGAGGCGCGGCATCAGCCATTTCTCGGTCAGGTCGCGCGGCGCGGCGATGGTCAGCGACTTGGAGGTCTGGCCGGCCTGCATCGCGCGGACAGCTTCCTCGAACTGGAGGAAACCGTGGCGCAGCGCGGCAAGCCCCGCCTCGCCTTCAGGCGTCAGTTCGAGGCCCTTGGTGGTGCGGCGGAACAGCACCACGCCGAGCGTATCCTCGAGCGCGCGAATCTGCTGGCCGACCGCCGCCGGGGTCACGGCGAGCTCGTCGGCGGCGCGGGTGAAGGACAGATGCCGTGCGGCGGCGTCGAGCACGCGCAGGCCGTTGAGGGGAAGGTGCGTGCGCTTCACGCCCCCACCGCCGGCGCGATCAGCGCGAATTTGGGGATGTCGACGTCGAAGCCCGAGCCGTCTTCGCCGACCATGTGATAGCTGCCCTGCATCGAGCCGGTCGGCGTGGCGAGCGGGCAGCCCGAGACGTAATCGAAGCTCGCGCCCGGCGCGATCTGCGGCTGTTCGCCGACGACGCCTTCGCCCTCGACCGAATGGCGCGCGCCGCGCCCGTCGGTGATGATCCAGTGGCGGGTGAGCAACTGCACCGCCATCGGCCCGTCATTCTCGATACGGATATGATAGGCCCAGAACCAGCGGCCACGGCCCGGCTCGGATTGTTCGGGCAGATAGCTGACCGAAACGCGCACGGTGACGCCGCGCGTTTCCGCCGCATAGGGGAAGAGCGCCTTCAAAGCCCCACCGCGCTGAGCGCCTGATCGAGATCGGCGATCACGTCCTCGGGATCTTCGAGCCCGACATTGAGGCGCAGCAGATTTTCCGTCACGCCCATTTCGAGGCGCTTTTCCTCCGCTACGCCATAATGGGTGGTGGATGCGGGATGCGTCATCAGCGAGCGCGAGTCGCCGATATTGTTCGAGATGTCGACGAGTTGCAGCGCATCGAGCAGGCCATGCGCCTGTTTGCGGCCGCCCTCGACCTCGAAAGCGAAGATCGGGCCGCAGGCGTCCATCTGCGCCATGGCGAGGTTGTGCTGCGGGTGGCTCGGCAGGCCGGGATGGAGGGTACGCGGCACGCGGCCCTCGATGAACGCACCGACCTTCATCGCATTCTCGCTCTGGCGGCGGATGCGCAGGTCGAGCGTCTCCAGCCCCTTGAGTACGACCCAGGCGTTGAACGCGCTGAGCGTCGGGCCGGTGTTGCGCGTGAAGGGCAGCAAGGTGTCGTTGATGAACTTTTCGGTGCCGCACACCGCGCCGGCGAGGACGCGGCCCTGCCCGTCCATCATCTTGGTCGCCGAATAGGCGGTGACGTCGGCGCCGAATTCCATCGGGCGCTGCAAGGCGGGCGTGGCGAATGCATTGTCGACGACGCTGACGATGCCGTTCGCCCGCGCAATGTCGCATACCGCCTTGAGGTCGACGATATCCATCGTCGGGTTGGCCGGCGTCTCGAAGAAGAAGACCTTGGTGTTGGGCTGCACCGCATCGGCAAATTGCTGCGGGTCGCGCGCATCGACGATGGTGGTGGCGATGCCGAACTTGGGCAGCAGCGTGTCGGTCAGCCAGCGGCACGAGCCGAAGGCGGCGCGGCCGGCAACGACATGGTCCCCGGTCTGAAGCTGGCAAAGCAGCACGGCGGTCATCGCCGCCATGCCGGTCGCCATCGAGCGGCACGCCTCGGCGCCTTCGAGCAGCGCGATGCGGCGTTCGAGCATCTCGACGGTCGGGTTCTGCAGCCGCGAATAGGTCATGCCGACCTGCTCGCCGGCGAAACGTGCCGCGGCGTCGGCGGCGCAATCATAGGCATAGCCCGAGGTCAGGAACAGCGCCTCGGAGGTCTCCCCGAATTCGCTGCGCGCGGTTCCGCCGCGCACGGCCTGGGTTGCGGGGCGCCAGCTGCGCGTGATCGAGGTGTCTTGTCCTGTGCGACGCTTCATGCGGAGCGCTTTGCCGTTCGCGAGGCGGCGGCGCAACCTTGAACACGCGAAGATAAGATGGGAAAGCCGCCAGCGTGACGCATGCTCCCCCGCCCCGCCCCTGGCGCGCCGCCGCGATCATCGGTGCGATCGCGCAATTGCTGTTCTCATTCCGGCTGACCAGCCCGCACAAGCTGATGTTCGACGAGGTGCATTATGTGCCCGCCGCCCGGACGCTGCTGGCGCTGAGCGGGCCGGCCAATATCGAGCATCCGCTGCTCGGCAAGGAGTTCATCGCGGCGGGAATCGCGCTGTTCGGCGACAACAGCATGGGCTGGCGTTTCTTCTCGACGCTGGCCGGCACGGCGACGGTGCTCGGCATCTTCGCGATGGCGTGGCTGATCTTCGGGCGCGTGCGCACCGCGACGCTCGCCGCGCTGTTCGCGCTGCTCAACATCACGATCTTCATCGAGGCGCGGATCGCGATGCTCGACGGGTTCATGGCGGCGTTCGTGGTGCTCGGGCTGGCGGCGTTGTTGTGGTCGATGCGTGCGCCGCCGGGAAAGACATGGGCGGGTGGGCCATGGCCGCGCTGGCTGCTGGGCAGCGTGCTGCTCGGGCTGGCGGTGGCAGCGAAATGGGCGGCGGCGCCGATCATCGCCTATGCCGCGATCGCTTTCATTGTCGTGCGGCTGCGCGACGGACGGCGGCAGCGGCAAACGATCTGGGCCACGCTCAATGGCACGCACCAGCCGCACTGGCCGGGGCTGCCGGTGGTCCCCGCGCTGCTGGCGCTCGGTTTCGTCAGCATTGCGAGCTATTGCCTGACCTTCATTCCCGCGCTGTTCTACACCACGCTGCCGCTGCCCTGGCATCAGCTGATCGCCTTTCAGGCGCGGATGTATGCCGCGCAAACGCAGGTGCTGCCGCCGCATCCCTATCAGTCGAGCTGGTGGAGCTGGCCGCTGATGATCCGGCCGATCTGGTATCTCTACGAGCAGGTCGACGGCGCGCAGCGCGGCGTGCTGATGATCGGCAATCCGGCGATCCTGTGGGGCGGGCTGGTCGCGGTGGCGGCGTGCCTGTGGGCGGGGCTGCGCAACGGCGCGGTCAAGCTGCTGGCGGTCGCGCTGTTGTGGGTCGGCGCCTATGCGATGTGGGCGCTGATCCCCAAGTCGATCGGCTTCTTCTATTATTATTACCTGCCGAGCATCCTGCTCGCGCTGCCGCTGGCGGGCGCGTGGGAGCATTATGGCAAGGGCCGGCTGAAGAACTGGGACGAGGGTTTCGTTGCGCTGAGCGCCGGGCTGTTCGCCTATTTCTACCCGATAATCTCGGCGCTGCCGCTCGGCGGGCCACAGTCGTTCCAGCACTGGATGTGGTTTCCGAGCTGGCCATGAGCTTGTTCTGCTTCCGCTGCCAATGAAGCGCCTGCGATGCGATGACCGGGCATGACGAACGTCAGCGACTATCCGCCGCCGGGAACCTTCAAGCGTCCACCGATGCCCGGCGGCACGTCGCTTGCAGTCCGCGGGTGGTGTGCCCAGTCGATATGATAAAGGTCGAATCGCCGGTCGGCGAGGTTGCGCACCGTCCCTTCGGCGCGCGCCCAGGTAAGGTCGGCGAGATTGACGTCGGCGATGGTCAGGGTCTCGATATTCTCGCTTGCCTCCGCGGCGATACCGTCGCGGGCGAAGGGGAAATCGCACGGCGTGAGGATGCACGACTGGGCATATTGAATGTCCATATTGTCCACCCCCGGCAGATTGCCGACATTGCCCGCCATGACGACAAAGCACTGGTTTTCGATCGCCCGAGCCTGGGCGCAGTAGCGCACGCGCATATAGCCCTGGCGGTTGTCGGTACAAAAGGGAACGAACAGGATGCGCGCGCCCTGATCGACCAACCGGCGCGCGAGTTCCGGGAATTCGCTGTCGTAGCAGATCAGGACGCCGATCGGGCCGACATCGGTCTGGATGACGTCGACCGAATCGCCGCCCTTGATCTTCCACCAATAGGCTTCGTTGGGCGTCGGGTGGATCTTCTCCTGGGCGTGGACCGAACCGTCGCGCAGGCAGATATAGGCGACGTTCTGGATGTCGCCGTCATCGGTGCGCGTCGGATGCGAGCCGCCGATGATGTTGATGTTGTAGCGAAGCGCCATGCGCGACAGTTCCGCCACCAGCGGGGCGCGATGTTCCGTCAGCCGGTCGATTGCCTCCATCGGCGACAATTTCTCGGTCTCGAACGACAGCAGCGAGAGCGTGAAAAGCTCGGGGAAAACGACGAAATGGGCTTTGTAGTCCGATGCGACGTCGACGAAATATTCGACGTGGCGAATGAACTCGTCGAAATCCCGCACCGCGCGCGCCTGCAACTGCACCGTGGCAAGCCGAACGCTTTCGACGTCGCGCGGCACGCGAAAGGCGAGCGGCTCATTGGGGTCTACATAAGGGTTGCGCCACACCATATGCGCCGCGAACCCGCCCGACGCGCTGTCCTTGGCCAGATAATTGTGCAGTACGCCGATCGGTGTGAAACCGTTGGCGAGCTGGAACCCGATCACCTGATCGCGCAGCTTGCCGCTCGCGACCTGCGCCAGATAATCCTCGGGACCCGTGACCTTGGCGCGGGCACGACGATAGCCCGGCATCCGCCCGCCGAACGCGATCCCGCGCAACTCGAGCCGCTCAGCCAATGCCCGTCGCGCCTCGTAAAGCCGCTTGCCGATGCGCAACCCGCGGTGGAGCGGATCGACCGCGAGTTCGAAGCCGTAGAGCCAGTCGCCCGTCGGATCATGCCGGCTGCCGAAGCCGTTGCCCGAAATCGTTTCCCAATCATGCGCGCTGAGCGCGACGGCTTCGTCGATGCGCGATGACGCGCAATAGCCGACAATGGTGTCGCCGAGGGCGGCGACGAACTGACCCTCGGGGAAATTGTTGATCTGGCCGATCAGCATGCCGACGCTGTAATTGCCCATTCCGGCATAGACGCGACCGACCAGCTCGAGGATGCCCGCAATGTCGTGCTGTTCGGCGAGTCTGACCTGCAGGCTCGACTGTCTTTGAACTGGCAATTTCCGACCTCCAGGAGATGCTGTGCTCCCGTCACCACCACGCCGATGCCCGGTCCGGCCGTGCGATACAGCGCAACGCCGAAAAATAGAAGGTAAGTAAGCGGGACCCTGGCTGCGCGGTGGATCGCACCCCTTCGAGGAGCGGTTTCGTTATCCCTATTGTGCCGCCCCCATTCCGCCGACGGGACGTGGTGGAGGAAATGCGCGATGCCGACATTGGCGACCGCATCGATAAAGCAAACCAGCGCGAACGCGCCCAAACGCCGAACAGCGACGCGCCGTTAAGGAACGATTCGCGACAGATCATCGCGCCGCCGAGGCCCAGCCGTGCATCGCCATCCAGCGCGTGAAGGCGTCGAACCAGCCGGTGCTGCTGGTCGTCTTGGGGTACATGCCGAAGCCGTGGCCGCCCTGTTCGAACAGGTGGAACTCGACCGGCTTTTTTGCCGCACGCCAGCTGTCGATCAAACCGAAGGCGGCGCCCCCGAATAGCGGGTCGTCGGCCGCCAGCGCTACGAACATCGGCGGCGCGTCTGCCGGCACGGCGACCGGGGCAAGCGAACCGTAGATGATGCCGATAAAGGCCGGCCGGGCGTCGTTGCCGCTTAACTCGGTGGCGAGCGTTAGCCCCGCGCCCGCCGAAAAGCCGACCATGCCGATACGCTGCGGGTCGATGTGCCATGCGACTGCGCGTTGGCGCACGAGCGCGAAGGCGGCGCGGGCGTCCGCCAGTTGTGGCGCGAGGTTGGGCACAAGCGCGGCGCCGCCCGCCTGCGGCGCGCCGACAGCGCGCGCGAACATCTCGCGCATCGAACGCGCGAAATCCGGCAGGTCCGGCGGGGTTTGAATCAAGCGGTATTTGAGCACGAACGCCGCGACTCCCCGTGCCGCCAGCGCGCGCGCGACGTCGGCGCCCTCATTCTCCATCGACAGCGTGCGAAAGCCACCGCCGGGCGCGACGATCACGGCAGCCCCGATCGCCCGGGCGGGATCGGGAAGATAGGGCGTCAGCGTCGCGATCGTCACGTTGCGCGCGAAGAGACTGCCATATTGCCGGTGCCACGCTTCGGCCGATGTCGCACCGGGAAGTTTGCCGGTGCCGAGCTCGATCGCGTCGGGCTGGGCGGGCGTGGCGATCGCCGTCATCTGGTCGTCCTGCGCCGACGCGGCACATGCGGGCAAACATGCGGCAATGAACGCCGCCGCCATCAAGCGCCGCCAATAGCGGCCAAATATGCCGGTGGTACCGATCGAGTGCGTCATTTTCCCTCCCCTGCAGCTTGGCGGACGGCGCGAAGTTGCGTAGCTATCGAAGAAATACTCATACAATAGGACAGGCTGGATGAAAGCAGACATTCCGCTCCTTGCGATTCTCCTCGTCGCCGCTGCGCCGGTGCCAGCCAGCGCGGGGCCGCAGGCCGACGCGCGCGCCGCCGAGATCATCGCGCGCATGACGCTCGACGAGAAGCTTCCGCAATTGCTCAATGTCGCGCCGGCCATCCCGCGGCTCGGCATCCCGGCCTATAATTGGTGGACCGAATCGCTGCACGGGGCGTTCGGGCCGGTCCCGACCAGCAACTTCCCCGAGCCGATCGCGCTCGCCGCCAGCTTCGATGCGCCGCTGGTCCACGATGTCGCCGGCGCGATCAGCGTCGAGGTGCGCGCGCTGCACACGCTCGGTCGGCAGACCGGGCGGCTCGGCCGGATCGGTACGGGGCTCGATACATGGTCGCCCAACATCAACATCTTCCGCGATCCGCGCTGGGGGCGCGGCCAGGAGACCTATGGCGAGGATCCGTTCCTCACCGCGTCGCTGGGGGTTGCCTTTGTAACCGGGATGCAGGGGCCGAACCCCGACCTGCCCGACGTGATCGCGACGCCCAAGCATTTCGCGGTTCATAGTGGACCTGAATCGACGCGACACGTCGCCAATGTCGTCGTCTCGATGCATGACCTCGAAGACACCTACCTCCCCGCTTTCCGCGCAGCGATTGCCGAAGGCCATGCCGGCTCGATCATGTGCGCCTATAACCGCATCGACGGTCAGCCGGCCTGCGCGAACGATCTCCTGCTGAAGGAGCATCTGCGCGGCGCCTGGGGCTTCAGCGGCTACGTCGTGTCCGACTGCGACGCGGTGAGAGACATTGCCGACTCGCACCATTATGCGCCCGATCCCGCCGCCGCTGCCGCCGTCGCGCTGAAGGCCGGTGTCGACAATGAGTGCAATACCGCAACGCTGGGTGACGTCGCCGGGTTGGAGCGGCGTTATCGCGAGGCGCTCGACCGCGGCCTGATCTCGGTGGCGGACGTCGACCGGGCATTGGTGCGGCTATTCTCGGCGCGGATACGGAACGGCGACCTGCCGGTGCTCGACGGCGCTGCGGCGCGCGTCATGCCGACGTCCGCCATCGACACACCTGCCCATCAGGCGCTCGCGCGCCGGGCCGCCGGCGAGGCGATGGTCCTGCTCAAGAATGACGGCATCCTGCCGCTCAAGGCTGGTCGTCGCATCGCCGTGATCGGCCCGCTCGGCGACGCAACGCGCGTCTTACGGGGCAATTATTCGTCCGCCTTTTCTGCGCCGCCGGTGTCGGTGCTCGACGGTCTGCGCCAGGTCATGCCGGCTGCGCGGGTGACCTATGTCCCCTTCTCGCCTTCGCTGACCGATGGCGACCGTGTGCCGCCTGCCGCGCTGCGCACCCCCGAGGGCAAACCCGGCGTGCGCGTGCGTTATTTCAATCCGGCCACACCCGTTCCCGCGCTGATCGAGCCGGCGGAGATGGCGGTGACGCTGGCCGGGATCCGTTATCAGGACAAGCCGGTAGCGACGCGTGTCGAGCCCGATGTCGGTGACTACAGCCTGGCCCTGCCCCAGCTCGCAACGCATCATCGCACCGAATGGACCGGCTTCCTCGTGCCGCCCGAAAGCGGCAGCTACAGGATCGGCCTTTCGGGCACCGGCGGCGTGCTCGAATTCGACGGGCAGACGATCTCCGACCGGCGCAAGGCGGCGTGGAACGACTTGCCGAGCTTCGCGACGCGCGCGCTCGTCGCGGGCCATCGTTACCCTTTCCGCGTCACCTCGGCGGGTGGCGCCGACCTCGTCTGGAAGCGCGTGTCGACCGCCCCGCAGGCCGATCTCGCGCAGGCCGCGACGGCGGCGGACGTTCTCGTTGCCGTGGTCGGGCTCACATCGGACCTCGAGGCCGAGGAGACACAGACAACGGTCCCGGGCTTTGCAGGCGGGGACAAGACCACGCTCGACCTGCCCGCCGATCAGCTTGCGATGCTGGAACAGGCCAGGGCGACGGGCAAGCCGCTGATCGTCGTGGCGATGAATGGCAGCCCGATCAATCTCGCCTGGGCCAAGGACAACGCCGCAGCGATCCTGGAGGCGTGGTATCCGGGCCAGGCCGGGGGGCTTGCCATCGCGGATGTTCTCACCGGTCGCGCAAACCCCGCAGGGCGGTTGCCGCTCACCTTCTACAAAAGCGTCGCCGAACTGCCGCCCTTCGGTGACTATGCCATGGCCGGACGAACCTATCGCTACTTCACCGGCACGCCGGTATATCCGTTCGGCTATGGGCTGAGCTTCACCCGCTTCGCCTATGCGCCGTTGACCGTGACGCCGGCAGCCGGCGGCGGCGCGGAGGGCGTCACCGTATCGACAGACGTCACCAACACCGGCGCGCGCGCAGGTGATGAAGTAGTGCAGCTCTACCTCAACTTCCCGGATCGCCCCGGTGCGCCACGCATCGCGCTACGCGGCTTTCAACGCGTGCCGCTCGCGCCGGGGGAGCATCGTCGCGTGACATTCCATCTGACGCCGCGCGACCTTAGTGCCGTCAGGGCCGAGGGCGCTCGCATGGTGATGGCGGGGCGCTACCGCGTCACGGTCGGCGCGGGGCAGCCGGACACGGGCGTTCCCGGTCAATCAGCCATATTCTCCATCGAGCGCGATAATCCGCTCCCGCTGTAATGGCCCTCAGTACCGGCCCCACACGAAGCGCGACGACAGCGCGTAATTCCACACTGCGCCGACCAGCACGCCGATCATCGCCGAGACCGCCCATTCGCCCGACTGCACGTCGTGGAGAAAGTGCGCAATGCCGACATTGGCGATGGCGCCGACCGAGCAGACCAAAGCGAACGACACCCAGCCGCCGAACAGCGCGCGCGCGCCCTTTAGGCGAAGTTCGCGATAGGTCAGCGCGTTGTTGAGGAAGAAATTGAAGGTCAGCGCGACGGCGGTGGCAACGATCTGGCCGGTGAGGAACGCCACGCCGAAGCCTTTGAACAGCACCGTCAGCACCGCCATGTGCAGCCCCAGTCCCAGCAGCCCGATCGCCGAGAACATCGCGAAGCGGACCGGCACGACATGACCGAACATACGGTCGTACAGCGCGATGAGATATTCCATCGCGACGACGTGATCGAGCTTGCTCTCGCCCTCGGTACGCAGGCGGAAGGTATAGGGAATCTCGACGAACTTCAGCGGCTCGGGGCTGGTGGTCATGATGTCGAGCAGGATCTTGAAGCCGATCGCCGAAAGGTGATGCGTCAGGCGGCGGACGATGGCGGTGCGGATCATGAAGAAGCCGCTCATCGGATCGTTGAGATCGGCCTTAAGCACGCCGCGCGCGAGGCGGGTGGCGAAGGCCGATTTTGCGACGCGGTCATGGTCCCAGTCGCCGGTGCCGCCGCCGGCGACGAAACGCGAGCCGACGACGAGATCGAGTGTTTCGTCCTGGTCGAGCGCGTCGAGCATCTTCGGCAGGATCGTCTCGTCATGCTGCAGGTCACCGTCGATCACCGCGACACACGGCGCAGCGGTCGCGCACATGCCCTCGATGCACGCGGTCGACAGGCCGCGCCGGCCGATGCGCTGCACGACGCGGACGCGGTGGTCGGTGCGCGCGATGACACGCGCCGCGTCGGCAGTGCCGTCGGGGCTGTCGTCGTCGACGAAGATCGCTTCCCAGTTGCGGCCCGCCAACGCGGCGTCGAGCTTCGCGACCAGCACGGGCACGTTGCGCACCTCGTTGAAGGTCGGGATGACGATCGCGAGTTCGAGCGGGCGGTTCACAGCTGGGCGAGCACCGCATCACCCATCGCGCGGGTCGAGAAACTCCCGCCGAGATCAGCGGTGCGCGCGCCGGCGGCGATCGCCCCGCCGACCGCTGCCTCGATGCGGTCGGCCGCCGCCGCCATGTCGAGCGAATAACGCAGCATCATGGCGGCGGAGAGGATCGCGGCGCTGGGGTTGGCCTTGCCCTGCCCGGCGATGTCGGGCGCGCTGCCATGAATCGGCTCGTACAGGCCCTTGCCCGCCGCATCGAGCGAGGCGGAAGGGAGCATGCCGATCGAGCCGACGCACATGCTCGCCTGGTCGGACAGGATGTCGCCGAACAGATTGCCGGTGACGATGACGTCGAACTGGCCGGGGTTGCGCACGAGCTGCATCGCGGCGTTATCGACGTACATGTGTGACAGCGCGATGTCGGGATATTGCGCCGCTGTTTCGATGACGATGTCGCGCCACAGCTGCGAGGTTTCCAGCACATTGGCCTTGTCGACCGAGCAGAGCTTGCCGCGCCGCCGCGACGCCGCCTGGAAACCGGCATGCGCGATGCGCGACACCTCGGCCTCGTCATAGCTCATGATGTCGTAACCCTGGCGCAGCCCGGCCGGCGTCGTGCGCATGCCCTTCTCGCCGAAATAAACGTCGCCATTGAGTTCACGGACAATCAGCAGGTCGATCGCGTTGGCAACTTCGGGACGCAGCGCGGAGGCGTCTTCCAGCCCCGGGAACAGCTTGGCGGGACGGAGATTGGCGAACAGCGCCAGTTCCTTGCGCAAGGCCAGGATCGCCTGTTCGGGGCGCAGCGCGCGTTCGAGGCTGTCACAGCTCGGATCGCCGACCGCGCCGAACAGGATCGCGTCGGCGCGGCGCGCGAGGTCGAGCGTGGTCGGCGGCAGCGGATGACCGGTCGCGTGATAGGCCGCACCACCGACGAGCGCTTCCTCGAAGGTCAGGTCGAGATCGAGCGCATCGAGCACGCGCAGCGTCTCGGCGATGACTTCGGGGCCGATGCCGTCGCCGGCAAGCAGTGCAATCAAGGGCACGCACATCTCCATCCTGAACGCGCCGCCTTTGCCGGGGCGGCCCGCATCACGCAACCGCTCTCTTCAGCCGGTCGATGAGCAGCGAACGCGCCATCAGCGGATCGCCGCGCCGATCGGCGAGGATGTCGGCCTCCAGCGCTGCGCCGGTGATGCGCAGCGCGGCGAGGATATCGGCCCATTCGCCCGGCGCGCCGCTGGTCTGGAACGGCGGCAGGGCATCGGGCTCGAGACCGTAACCGAGTTGGGCGAGCAGCAGCAGTTCGTAGCGCGCCAGCGCCGCCGCCCAGCCACGCGCCGCCGGCGCCGCCTCGATCGCGCCGATCACGCCGCCGAGTGCTTCGTAGAGGCGCGGGTAAGGCTGGCCTTCTGGCAAGGCGACGGCAGTCAGCACGGTAATCCATTCGAGCGCGGCGGCGGGGAGCGGCTCGGCATGGAGCAGCGCGCGGCTGCGGATCAGCTCGACGCTGAGCTGGGCGAGTTGGTCATCGGTGCGCGCACGCCATTCGCCGAGCACGAGATTGGCCGGTTGCAGAATCGGCCGCACGCGGCGCGAGCGGCCGCCGCGGACATAACCGGCGATCATGCCACTTTCTGCCGTCATTGCGCGCACGACCGCGCCATGCTCGCCATGCGTGCGGACGGCGAGGATCAGGGCTTCGGCACGGAGCTGCATCGGGGCGGTGTAGCCGCTGGCGGTGGGTGCGGCTATCGTGGTGATATCGGGGAAGGGGGAATGGTGGCGGTGGTTTCGGTTCGCTTCTTTTTGCGCGGTGCTCCTGCGGACGCAGGGGCCCATGGTCATAGGCGTTGCGCTTTTGGCTCTGGGTTCCTGCGTGCGCAGGAACACCGTTGGTGGCGCAGCCTCCGCCGGTTTTTGGCGGCGCTCGGACTTGCCATTGCCCTGCCCGCCCATGGCCAGACGGTCGCCCCGCCCTCCCCGCCCATCTGCCGCACGGTCGCCGACGTGGCGAGCCGCGACGGCGTGCCCGCCTTCATCCGCATCGACCCGGCCGCCACCGCACGATTGGCCGAAATCGGGCTCGACCGCGCGGCGATCTTCGCGCGGATGCACGATACCTCGATTCCCGAGACGATGGGTTGCTGGGCGATGCCGACGGGCAATTTCGACAGCCAACTGATCTCGGTCGGCATGGCGCAGTGGAATTTCGGTACCGGCAGCCTGCAACCCGTGTTGGCGCGGTGGAAAAAGGGCTTTCATTCGGGCCATCGCTTCAAGCAGGCATTGAAGGTGCTGGCGCCGAGCTATGGCAAGCTGCTCTTCTCGCGCGATTGCCGCGCGGTGCCGGTCGGCGACAAATGCCGCGCGGCGATCCTTGCGGCCGAAGATACAACCGGCCGCCTCAACAATGTGCTCGAGGCGGAGTTGCGCGCGATCTTCGAAAGCGACGAGATGCTGCAGGTCCAGGCCGACAGCTATGTCGAGCTGCTCGACGCGGTGCGGCTCGACCTGCTGCGCGTTTTCCCGACCGGGCCGATCACGATGCGCAAGGTGCGCTGGGCGATCGACACGCGTGTCCAGCAAGGCGGGCTGCCCGGGGACGAGGATATCGCCCGGCTGCGCGCCAAGCTCGCCGCGATGCCGGAGGCGGAGCGCTGGCCGCGGCTGCGCGCGATCTTCGACTGGTACGAGGCGCTGAGCCGGACGATCGACGAGGACGGTATCGCACGCGACCATGCGTGGAACAGCGCGCAGTGGCGCTGTCTGGTCGATGCCGGGGCGATCGACCCGGAACAATATGAGCTGCTCAACCTCACCTTCCTGCGCAGCCGCACCGCGATCGGCAATAGCGGACGGTGGCAGGCGCTGACCTTTCAGCGCCGGGCGAAGATCATTCTCGGGGTCGGCAGCGTCAGCGGCGTGCGCGACGGTGCGTGCCGCGCGGCCGGTGCCGGCGCAGGCGCGCCCTAGTGCAGTCCCGGCGCGTCGCGCATGATACGGGCGATACGATCGATGCCAAGCCGCGTTGCGCCGTGCCGGCCCAGCGCGGTGGCCCGATCGACCGCGGTCAGCGCCACCGCCGCGACATGATGCGCGAGCGACGGGCGCAGCAGCAGCAGGTCGAGACACGCCACACCACCGATCGCGCAGGGCCCCTTGCGGCACTGCGCCCCCTCGGCAAAGTCGAACCGCGTCGGGCTCCGTTCGCCGAACAGATCGCGCATGATCTCGACCTGCAGCACGCCTTCCGGGTCGAAATCGGCGAACGCCGGGTCGCAGGCGGCATATTGCCGCACGACCGTGCCGGCATCGATCGTCGCATAGAGAAATGCCGCGGGTTCGCCGGCGATATGGAGCACCCAGCCGCGTGCCAGCCCCGCGGTCGCATCGGCCATCATGCGCTGTAGAAAGGCGGAATCGTCGGGAATGGCGTCGCCGCCCAGGCGCTGACGGTAGGTGCGCAGCGACAGGCGATGCGCCATGTCGTGGAAGTGCGCCAGTTCATGCGGCGTGCGAAAACGCCGCAGCGCGATCGTTCCCCCCGACACGCTGGCGATCCGCGCGGTGTTGCGCGTCACGGCGCGGCGCAGCTCGTCGCCAAGCCGTTGCCAGTAATCCGAAAAGCCCGCCGACAGATCGACCCAGTGACGCGTATAGCGCTGCCGCGTCACCGCGATCATCGTGTCGGCGCCGAACCCCATGGCGGCGCGGCGATCTTCGGGCAATGAGGTGACGAGATAGCCCGGCGCCTGGCGCGGCAATGCCGGGAGCATCGGGACACGACCGTCCAGCACCTCGGCGAGCGACAGCGGGACACGAACCATATCACGCTGGAGCGCGGCCAGCGCTTGCGGCCCGACGCGCGGTCGCGGTGGCTGCGCGCTTGCCATCACGCGGCGCGTTCCTCGACCATGGTCGACCATAATTGCTCGGCCTGGCGCCAGCCGGTGCGCAGATGGTGCGGTTCGAGCGGCGCGTCGCGCTGGCCGAGGCGCAGCGCCGGGCGCTGGTCGAAGCGGCAGGTCGGCAGCGTGTCGCGGCGCTCGGCGAGCATCGCGCACAAGGCCTCGAAGCGGCTGACATTGATGGCGTTGCCGCGCGTCGCCGCGCGATTGGCGAGCGCAGCGCTATCGCAGACGATCGTCACGGCGGCGTGATCATTGACCTCGGCATGATCGAGCGCGGCGCTCATCTCCCCGGCCGAAAGGGAGTCGACGCGCAAGGCGCGCAACGATCCTGCACCCTCGTCGATCAGCGTGACCGGGACCTCGACGACGACGCCATGCGCCCCCGGCGCCATGCCGCGCGACGCTGCGCCGGATACGCTCGCATCGCGGCTCGAATCATAGGCGAAGCCCAGCGCGCCGAGCATGCTGAGCGTGTCGGCATTGGCGCTGAAGGCGCCGGCGCGAAAGGCGACGGGTTCCGGTGCACCGGCCGCGACGAGCAGATCGCGGGCACCGATGATGAGGTCACGCTGCTCCTCCGCCGTATAGTCGGCCAGCGCATGGCGGCCATGTTGCGCGCCGCCATCGCCCGCCACCGCACCGGCCCAGGCGGGATGGAGCAACAACTGCACGTCCTGCCCGGCATCAAGCACGGTATCGACGATGCGACGGACCGGATCGAGGCCAAACAGCAGCGCCGGCATCGGATCGACGAAGAAGGTGGCGTGCAAGCCATGCTGTGCCAGGCGAGCGAGCTGGAAGCTCAGCCCAACCCCGGCCGGTTCGATCGAATGCTCGACGATTGCGGTCGGCGCCAGCCGCTCGGCATGGTGACGCCACTGCAAGGCAGCGTCGACGGTGAGGAAGACGGGCGTGGTCACCCGTCATGGCGTAGAATCCGATGGTGAAGAATTCGCAAACCGCGGACTATACGCACCTTACCATCCGCTTACGGCACGATGCCGTATTTGGCGTAATCGCGATCGACGCGGGGCGAAATCAGCCGTGCCGCGGCAAGATCGGCCTCGCCGCTCTTGTCGCCGTGGCGCATGTGGATCACGCCGCGCATGAAAAGGCTGGCGGCGAGCGCGGGGTTGAGTTCGAGTGCAGCATTGAGATCGGTCAGCGCATCGTCGAAGCGATTGAGCCGGAAATACACCATCGCGCGGCTGTCGAGCGCCGACACCGCCGAGCTGCCGAGTTCGATCGACTGGGTGCAATCCTTGAGCGCGGTATCGAGCGACACGTTGAGCGTGCCCTTCAGCCAACAGCGCATGTTGAGCAGCGTCGGGTTGCCCGGGCTGGCCTCGATCGCGTCGTCGATCGCGGCGATCGCGCCATCCCTGTCGCCGCTTTGCGCCAAAACGTCCGCCTTGGTGCGCAGATAAATCGCCTTGTCCTTGCCGCCCTCGTCGATGCGCGGCTGGACCAGCGCGACCGCCGCGTCCTTATGGCCCTGGTCGGCTTCGAGCCACGCCACGCGCGCCAGCGCATTCTGTGAGCCGGGATCGAGATCGAGCGCCGCTCTGGCATCCGCCAGCGCCAGCGCACTTTCGCCCAGCGCATCGTGCACGCTTGAGCGGCGCAGATAGGCATCGGCCGTCGCGGCAATGGCAATGGCGCGGTCGAGATCGGCAAGCGCGGCACGCCGCTCGAAGGTGCCGATCAGAAACGACGCGCGCGCCAGATACGGGCCGGCCTCGTCGGGCTTGTCGGCGATCTTCGACGCATAGAGCGCGAGCAGTTGATCGAACTGGTGCGCGCGCTTCGCCGCGACGATCGCCACCCAGGGCGCGGGATAGCCCGGGGCGCTACTGACGCGCAGCAACCGGCGCTGTGCCGCGGCGAGGCGCGCGCGCTCGCTGACGATGTCGGCCGGCGCGATCTCGGCGCCGGTCTCCTGGACGCGATCCTCGACCGTCACGACGCCACCCGCAAGGCTCGCAGCGCGCTGGATCCGGACGCCGGCGATCGTCTCGTCGAGCTTCACATCGCCATCGAGCGCGAAACCGGCGCCGCCGCCGGGAAGGTGAATGCGTGTCGTCGACAGGCTGAAATGCGGTCGACCCGTCGCGACCGGAATATCCTTCCACGCCGGACGCGAGCGATCCGCCGAGAAGCGACGCGCGCCGATGGAGCGATCGAGCGTGGCGCGATAACGCTTCTCCTCATGCTCCCATGAGGGAAAGGCGACGCCCTTGATCGCCAGCGTCGCGGTGCCGGCGACCGCGTCGAAGGTGAGCGTGTGCGAGGCAACGAAGCCCGAACCGACCGCGCCGTTCGCCACCATGTTCGCCATCTTGTCGCGATCATCCTTGCTGCCCTGCGCCGACACGGTGCGCAGCGAATCGGCGATTGCGCCGCGCACCGTCACGCTGGCGACGAACGGCGCCGGCAGATCGATCCCGGCGCTTTCGTCGATGTCGACCGTCGCCACGGCATCGGGGCGGGTGCGCGGGCGCAGCGGCACGGCGAGCAGCGCCGCGCCGGCGCTGCGCAAGGGCAGCACCCAGCGGAACGGCGGAACATCGTGGATGTCCTCGAGATGAGCGCCGCGATCGGTGCCGTCGAGCCACAGATCGTCCTCGCCGATCTTGGCGCGGACCAGCACGTGATTGAACGCGCCGGCGCTCGGCAGCCGTTCCGACACCAGGTCGCCGAGTTCGATATTGGCCAGCACCGGCTCGGCCTCGATCTTGAGCGCGTGGAGGATGGCGAGCAGCAACAGCGTCTTGGCCTTGCAATCGCCATAGCGCAGCGCCCAGGTCTGGCTCGGCGTCTGCGGCACGTAATTGCCGCCCTCCAGCCCCTTGTAGAGATAACGCACCTTGCCCTGGACGAGCGCCAGCGCCAGCGCGGCACGCTTCAGCGGATCGTTCTCCGCCGCCGCGATGCGATCGACCTCTCCGGCAAGCGGGCTGCCCGGCGCGATCAGCCCCTCGGTCGCGTACAAGGGCGCCATCACGCGCGACACGCTCGCCCAGTCGGCGAAGCTCGACGCCTCGATCACCGGGGGCTTGCGATAGCGCAGCGGCGCGTCGGCCGGCAGTTCGGGCTGCTTGGGCAGGATGCCGTTGAGCGTCAGTTCGTGCCAGCCGCTTTTGTCGGTCAGCACCGGCACCGCGCCGCTGGGATAAACACGCCAGTGGAGATCGGTGCCGTCGCGCCACAACAGCCGCGTGCCGACATGACCGACCTTGAGCGGCGCGATCGCCAGCCCGGCATTGGCCTGCACATTGCCCTTGAGCGCGGGGTCACGGTTGGTCGTCGAAAAAGCGATGTCGAGCACGTCGCCGACGCGCAGCCCCTCGACCGCCAGCGTCGCGGTGAGCATCCCGTCGATCTGCAACTGCTCAAGCTGCTGTTCGCGCCGCAGCACGGTGAAACGGCCGCCGGCCTTGAGCAGGTCGATCCGCTCGCCGCCGCGCAGGATGTCGACGCGGTGGACGATCAGGTCGCCATGGTCGGGAAACCAGGCCAGCTTGGCGGTGCCGATCCGCGCCAGCGCATCGTCGGAGGCGGCGCGCATCGCGGTCTCGCGATAGGTCCACACCTCGCCGCCATCGAAGCGCTGCTGCGTATCGTTGATCAGCGCGATCGGCGCATTATCGCCGAGTTTTGCCATATCGACCGGCGGGGCGGGTTTGATCCAGTCCGGCGCCGGCTGATAGCGCGGCGCATCGCTGGCATGGGCGGCACCGGCGGCAAACAGAAGGCTGCCGATAATTGCCGGACGGATCATGTCGTTACCCCAGATGTGCCGGACGGAGCCTAACCGCCACCAGCGCGCACGCCTAGTGACGATTGGTTCAGAATGGTGTCACCGCGTATGAAAGAAGTCGTGGATCTGCTGCGCAACGCCGGCCGAGACGCCCGGCGCCTTTTGCAGGTCCTCGAGGCTCGCGCCGCGCACCGCGCGCGCGGTGCCGAAATGCATCAACAGCGCCTTTTTGCGCGCCGGGCCGATCCCCGGCACGTCGTCGAGCGGACTGCTAACAATGCCCTTGGCGCGTTTGTCGCGGTGCGCGCCGATCGCGAAACGATGGACCTCGTCGCGCAGCCGCTGGAGGTAGAACAGCACCGGCGCGTTGACCGGCAGCTGAAACTCGCGCCCGTCCATCATGTGAAACACCTCGCGCCCGTCACGGCCATGATGCGGCCCCTTGGCGATGCCGACCAGGCACACATCCTCGATGCCCATCTCTTCCAGCACGGCCTTGACCGCGTTGAGCTGCCCCCGCCCGCCATCGATCAGCACGAGATCGGGCCAGTCGCCGCCGTCACGATCGGGGTCCTCGGTCAGCGCGCGGGCGAAACGGCGCGAGAAGACCTCGCGCATCATCGCGAAATCGTCGCCCGGCTTGGTCTCGGGATTCTTGATGTTGAACTTGCGATACTGGCCCTTGCGGAAACCCTCGGGCCCCGCGACGACCATCGCGCCGAGCGCGCTGGTGCCTTGGATATGGCTGTTGTCGTATATCTCGATGCGGTCGGGCGGCTCGGCCAGCCCGAACAGCTCGGCGACCTCGCGCAACAACTTCGCCTGCGTCGTGCTCTCGGCCAGGCGGCGGTCGAGCGCTTCCTCGGCATTACGCTTCGCCTGGTCGAGCAACCGCTTGCGCGTGCCGCGCTGCGGTACCGACAGCTCGACCTTGCGCCCGGCGAGTTCGGTCAGCGCCTCGACCACCAGCGCCGCCTCGGGCACCTCGCGATCGACGAACACGGTGCGCGCCGGCGGGACCTCCTCGTAGAACTGCATCAGGAAGCTCGACAGCACCTCGGCCTCGGGGATGTCGGCGGTGTGCGTCGGGAAGAAGCTGCGATGCCCCCAATTCTGCCCGCCGCGGATGAAGAAGGCCTGGATGCCGATCGTGCCCTCCTTGCTCGCCAGCGCAAAGATGTCGGCATCGCCCAGCCCCTCGGCGTTGATCGCCTGGCTGCCCTGGATGAAGGTCAGCGCGCGCAGCCGGTCGCGCAGCATCGCGGCGAGCTCGAAATCCATTGCCTCGGCCGCCGCCTGCATCTGCCCGGCAAGCTTGGCCTGCACCCCCGTCGCCTTGCCGGCGAGAAAGTCCTTGGCGTCGGACACCAGCTCGGCATAGCCCGCCTCGTCGATCCGGCCGGTGCACGGCGCGGAACAGCGCTTGATCTGGTAGAGCAGGCACGGCCGGTCGCGGTTCTTGAAGAAGCTGTCGGTGCAGCTCCGCAGCAGGAACAGTTTCTGCAACGCATTCAGCGTGTTGTTGACCGATCCTGCGCTGGCGAAGGGACCGTAGTAATTGCCCTTGGCCTTGCGCGCTCCGCGATGTTTCTGGATCCGCGGAAACTCATGATCGGCGCGTAACAGGATGAAGGGGAAGCTTTTGTCGTCGCGCAGCAGCACATTGTAGGCCGGGCGATAACGCTTGATCAGCTGCGCCTCGAGCAGCAGCGCCTCGGCCTCGTTGTTGGTGGTGACGATGGTCATCGCGCGGGTCTGCGCGACCATGCGCTGGAGCCGCTTGGGCAGGCGATCAACTTGGGTATAGTTTGTCACGCGGTTCTTGAGCGCGCGCGCCTTGCCGACGTACAGCACGTCGCCGCGCGCATCGAGCATGCGGTAGACCCCCGGTCGCGCCGGCAGCGTCTTCAAGACATTGCGGATCGCCGCCAGACCGGCCTCGAGGTCGGGCGTCTCGGTGCCGCGTACGGTGTAGGTCGATTTGTCTTCGTTGAAACGGTCGGGTGCATTGGGGGATGACATGCCCCTCAGTTAGGACTCCGGCCACCCCGCGACAACGGCTATATCAATTGCCAACGCAGGGAGAGACGCGATGCAACTGGCAGGCAAGATAGCGCTGGTGACCGGCGGTTCGGACGGGATCGGGTTGGCCGTCGCGCGCGAACTCAAGGCGGCGGGCACGAACGTTATCGTCATCGGGCGCAACGAGGCGCGGCTCGCCGCCGCCACGGCCGAGGGCTTCGAAGCGATCGAGGCCGATCTTTCCGGTCAAGCAGGATGCGCGGCACTGTTGCTGGCCCTGGGCGACCGAACGATCGACATCCTGGTCAACAATGCCGGGATGGGCAGCGATTTCGATGTCGACGCGCCGATCGACCTGGCCGCGACCGATCGCTGTATCTTCCTCAACCTCAACGCGCCGATCCGGTTGATCGTCGCGCTGCTCGACCGGCTCCGGGCACGACCGGCGGCAATGATCGTCAATGTCACGTCCGGTCTGGCTATCGCGCCCAGTGCGAGCACGCCGGTCTATTGCGCGACCAAGGCCGGCCTGCGCAGCTTCACCATGGCGCTACGCGCGCAATTGCAGGGCACGAAGGTCCATGTGCTGGAAGTGCTGCCCCCGGTCGTCGAGACGCGCATGACGGCGGGCAACAATCACCGGAAAATGTCCGCGCCGGCGTGCGCACGGCAAGTCGTCGCGGCGATGGCCGCCGGCCGCGACGAGGTCAATGTCGGCATGACGCGCTGGCTGCGCCTCGCCTATAGCATCTCACCCGCCTTCGCGCGGCGCGTGATGCTGCGCTACTGACGGCAACGACGGTGCGACCCTCCCTTATCGGCCGGCGCACCGCCCTTGGCGTTATTTGATCGTGGCGAGGTCGGTCGCGACCTTGGTCAGGCGTTCCGGGGTCAGCTTGTCGGGCGCGAAACCGGCGACCTGGTTCAGCGACATCGACTTGAACATGTCGTACTTGTCGTTGGTGGTCAGGCCGGGAAGATCGGTGTCGAGCACTTGCTTGGCCGAGGCGTCGGCGACCAGCGTCTCGATCGGCGAATCGAGCGTGAACTTGGCAGTGGCAGCGGGCGCCGCAGCTGCGGGCGCTGGCGTGGCGGCAGGGGCCGGCGTCGCGGTCTGCGCCAATGCCGGCGCAGCGGTCAGCGCAACCAAGGCGGCGCAGCAGGTGAAGAGCTTCATGAGGTTTCTTTCCGAGCTAGGCACGGCGCGAATCGCCGCCCGGTCTGGAATGTAGCCGCTCCGCGCGCCCCGCGGAACGATCAGTTGGGGCGGCCGAGCCCGGCGATGGTGCGATCGACCAGCGCCTTGTCGGCTGCCGCGCCATGCTGCTCGGCGATAATTGCGGCGGCTGCCCGCACGGCCGCATCGGCGACCGTAGCGCGAATTTCCGCGATCGCGCCGCGTTCGGCGGCGGCAATCTTGTCGTCGGCCATCTTGCGGCGACGTTCGATCAGCTCGTTGGCGTCAGCCTCAGCCTTGACCAGCAGCGTCTTGGCCTCAGCCTCGGCATGCGCGACGATCGCCGCAGCATCACCGACGCTGGCGGCGCTGCGCGCCTTTGCGTCGACCAAAACGGCCTCTGCCTCGCTCCGCAGGCGAGCAGCTTCGTCGAGCTGGCTACGGATCGTCGCGATCCGGTCGTCCAGCAGTTTGGCGACGATCGCAGGGACCTTCTGCCAGAGCATGATCGCGATGACGACCAGCATCGACAGCGCCACCCAGCCGGACGCAGAAATGCCCAGCGCCGTCGGCTCGGCATGCAATTCGACAACGCCGCCCTGGGCGACGGTGTGCGCGACGTTTTCAGCCATGTGCCAGTTCCGCCTTGACCTTGGCCGCCGCAGTGGTGCGGTCGACCTTAACGCCGGACAATTTGGTGACGATGTCCTGGACAGCTTCGACCGTCGCGGCCTCGATCTCGGCCATCGCGGCAGCGCGCGATGCACCGATACGGTTAGCCGCATCGGCAACGGCGCTCGCCAGCTTGGCGTCGCCCGCCTTGACCCGCGTCTCGGCTGCCGCCGTCGCCTTGACCTTGGCCTCGGTGACGTCGCGCAGTGCGGTGGAGCGTGCCGCGTCGAGCCCGGCATGATAATCATGGTCGAGCGTCGATGCCGCAGCCCTGGCGGCTTCCGCCGCGTCGAGATCCCCCTTGATGCGGGCGTCACGATCATCGATCGTGCGCTCGATCCGGGGGACCATCGCACGACCGATCCCGAAATAGATCAGCGCAAAAACGACCGCGAGCCAGAATAGCTGCGAGGCGTAGATTTCGCCGATCTGGGAAAGCTGAGGCATCGAGGTCGCTCTTGTTTACTTGCGGACGACGAAGAGGATCAGGATCGAGACCACGAACGCGATCAGACCGAGAAGCTCCGACGCCGCGAAGCCGATGAACAGGCGACCCTGCTGGCCGTCGGCAGCCGAAGGATTGCGCAACGCGCCTTCGAGGAACGAACCGAACACGTTGCCCACGCCGAGCGCAGCGAGGCCGACGCCGATCGCGGCGAGGCCTGCGCCGATGTACATTGCACCAAGATCAGTCATTTCAAGCTCCTAGCAAAATCAACAAAACAACAATGACTTAGTGCAGATGCACCGCGTCGTGGAGGTAAAGCGAGGTAAGCAGCGCGAACACATAGGCCTGGATCGCGCATACCAGCAATTCAAGCGCGCTCACGCCGATGATCATCACGAAGCTGAGGCCGCTGACCAGCCATCCCAGCGGACCGCCGGCGTTGATGCCCTGGACGACGAAGCTGCCGAACACTTCGAGCAGGATGTGTCCGGCGGTCATCGCGACGAACAGTCGCAGGCCCAAGCTGAACGGTCGCACGAGGAACGACAGCAGCTCGACCGGCGGGATCAGCCACAACAGCCATGCCGGCGTTCCGTGCGGGACGAACAGCGAGAGGAAATGGAAGCCATGCTTCCACAGGCCGACCGCCAGAACGATGCCGAACGACACGAAGGCGAGCACCGCCGTCACGGTGATGTGACTGGTCACGGCGAAGGTATGGAAGCCTGGGATGATCGCGATCGGCATCACGCCGACGAGATTGGCGAACAGGATGAAGAAGAACAGCGAGAAGATGTACGGCGCAAATTTCTTGCCGCCCTCGCCGATATTGACCGACACCATGTTATCAATGAAGCCGATCATGCTCTCGACCGCAACCTGCCAGCGGCCCGGGACCAGCTGACGCTTCAGCCCGCCCGACACGAAGGCCGCAAGCAGCACGAAAACGACGACCATGAACAGTGCCGAGTTGGTGAACGAGACATCGTAGCCGAAGAGCGTGAAATGATGGCCGAGCACGGGCTCGACCATGAACTGCTCCATCGGGTCGATCTTGCCGGCGCTCATTCGGCGCGCTCCTTCGAAATGCGGAAGATGTTGCGAAAGGCCGCGATCACGCCGAGCGCCAGCAGGACCAGCAGGATCCAGGGCGAAGTGCCGAGCCAGCGATCGAGCACCCAGCCGATCAGTGCGGCACCGGCAGGCACGCCGATCAGCTCCGCGAGCACGCGCGAACCCTGACCATAGCCCTTAGGTGCCGGCGCAACGCCACCGACGCGTGCCTGCTCAGTCGCACGCGCTTGCGCGATACGCTGGTCAAGGTCGTCGTTCTGGCGATCGTCAGCCAAGGTGGATCACATCCTGATAAGAAAACGCCGCCTCACCTTGCGGCGGGCGACGAGGAACATGGGGTCGAGCCCCCGTTGCGGCGCCCGTTTAGAAAGGGCACCGCACCGAGTCAACCGTTGCGGGAGGTGGCCGCAGCTATCGCGAGCGATGCGCTCAGATGCAGCGCGGATCGCGCTCGGGCGCGGCGCTCGTCCGTGTCTTCCACTCGCCGCTCGGCGCCTTGTATTTCTCGCCCGGGGCAGTCTTGGCGATCAGGTTGCAGCCCGACACGAATGCGAACTGTTCGATCGTCGCCCCGGACCCTGCACCGCGCGTATAAGCCGCCTTGCGCTGGATGTTGATGCCGTTGACCAGCTTGTGGATCTCGGGCGAGCCGTCGCCGACCACGCCGAGATAGCCATCGGGCTGCTCGCCCACCTCGCCGGCGGCGCGGGCAGCTGCATAGGCCGGGTCGCGTGCCTGGGCCAGCGCGGTCCCGGCGCACAGCGACACCGCGGCGAGCGCGATGATGAAACGGGCATGGGTCTTGGTCATCAAAAGATTCCCGGATTCTGCTGGATCAGCGTCTTCGCCTCACCATCGAGGCGGTAGACGACCGCCTGGGTGATGGTGATGTTGAGGTTGATCACAATCGGCTTGTCGGGCGCCGTCACATTGACGCATCCGCTGGTCAAACCTGCCGCCGCAAGGACGGCTATCGCGATCACCCTGTTCATCACCTCACTCGTCGGTCTCCGCTCGCGCGGCGTCAATCCTGTTTGCGTCATGGCATGGTCCTGCTGTCGGAGGGCTGAACGGGAGAAGGCGGGGGTGTCGGCGGCCGGGCACGCTTGTTCTGCTCCTCGATCAACGCCGGCAGGTTGCGCTCGATCAGCCGGCGCGGATCGTAAATGTCCTCTGCCGTGCTGACCAGCGAACGGAAGGGCGCGGTGATTCGCAGGTTGAAGACGAACGGCAGTTTCTGCAGCCGATCGAGGAGGAAGTTGCGTTTGGCCCCTGCCCCCTGGCTGACCCCGGCGAAGTGGACCTCGGTGATCACGTCGCCGGCCAGCGGGCCGTTCATGACGATATCGAGATCGCGATAGTTCAGCGCCTTCAGCGCCTGGAAGGCGAGGTTGCCCCAGAAACCGACGTCGCGCTCAGTAATCTCACCAAGATAGGCAATCGAACCGCCGCCGGGCCGCGCCTTCAACTGGCCCGCTTCGATCCGCCCGCCGCTCTGATCGAACACCATCGGCAAGGTGCCGTCGAAGGTGCCGGTGGCGTTGAGGTTCTTGAAGTCGAACTGCTGCAGGAACTGGCCCGCGTCCATCCCGGTGACGCGAAAGGTCATGCGGCGCTTTTGCGCGATATCGAAATCGAGCAATGTCGGATCGAGCACGAGCGAACCCCCGGCGAACGGCCAGCGCCCGTCTTCGATACGGATGCGCGCGCCGGGCAACGTCTGGTAGCGGATCGTGCCGTCCTGGACCGCGACGCCGGGGTTGACCGACTTGATCGTGGCGACCTGCCCGGGCGCGCTTTCGAGGTTGAGCAGATCGGTGAAGCGGATCTCGCCGGCAATGCCCGTCACCGGGCCGAACGCCGCGGCGAGATCGGTTCCGGCGGTGCGGAACACACCGTCGCTGGTCACCCCCTGCGGCGTCCAGCGGATATGCCCCTCCCCTGCGACGGTGCCGTTGACCTCTTCGATGACGCCGTCCGTGATGCCGGTCAGTTCCTTCGGCTGGAACGCCTTTGAAAAGGTGATTGCCGGCACGGTGAGATCGGCGCGACCGGTGCCGTGCGACAGGTCGTGCGCCAAGGCGACCTGCGCGACCGCGACATTCTTCTCCGGCGAGACGAGATTACCGGTCGCGGTGATGACGCCTTCTTTCAGCGCCAGCCGCACATCGCGGCCGACCAGCGTTTTGAAGCGCGGCGCGACCGCCGCATCGTCGACGTTCAGGCCGCCCGTGATCGACAGCACAGCTTCTTTAAAGTTCCAGTCTCCCGCGACCTTCGACAGGAGCAGCGGCACGGCACCGATCCGACCGGCTCCGCCGTCGAATCGCCCGGCAAGATTCCCCTGAACATAGCCGCCATGCAGCGCGGCGATATCCAGCCGGGTCTGGCTGTCGGCGGCGCCGAGCCGCACCGCGACCATGTTCGCCGTGAAGTCGGGCCCGGCCAGGCCAACATCGATCGACGCCGCCGATAGTATGAGTGGGCTGGAACCGCTCGAGCCCGCCAGACGCACGGCCGGAAGATGGGCACCGCCGCCGACAACCCCATGATCGAGGCTGAAAAGCGCGCGATTGCGCGGGCAAAGTATCACGCTCGCCGGCTGCAGCACGACACCCGACAGCGCGACGCGCCGGAACGACAAGGGGGCACAAGCGGGGTTCACGAGCAGCCCGCCACGCCCGTTCCAGCGTGCGTCGATCGGCAGCGACAACCCTTCGACCCGGCCATCGCCAACTGGGCCCGACAGCGTCACTTGCGTCGTCACGCGCGTCGTCTGGCCCGCAATCGCGAAACGAATCGGCGTGGCGGAAAGCTGGGCGTCGCCGGCGGCATAGGGTTGCAACACCGCTGTCCCGCTGATCGGCCCACCGGGGCTCCGTTGGGCGAGATCGACGCGTCCGGTCGGGAGCCCCCCGCCCTCGAAGGCCGCCGTCCCATCGATAAGGCTCGCACCATCGCGCCAGCGATAGAGCACACCCTTCCCGCCGGACAGCCGCAACTGCGCACCGCTGCGCGCGGCGAGGTGCATGCCGGACACAGCGATTTGCCCGTCACCGCGCTCGTTGCGCAGCGCGACGCTGGCATCGACGCCGAAATCACGGCCGGCAGCGGCGAGCGCGGCCGTCAGCTTGCGCGCCAATGGGGCGAGCGGCGTGCCGTCGGCGATATCGACGCGCCCGGCGATATCGCGCAAGGTCGCGGCATCGGCCGCGAGGTGGGCGCCGACTTTACCGTCGAACGCCACGCCGCTCGCGCCGACACGGTAATGGGCAGACGCCGTCAGCGTGCCGGCGCGCCATCCGCCGGCCTCGCCGCGCCCGGATGCAAGGTCGATGTCGCCCGACATTGCAGCCATCGATCCGGCGCCGGTGATCGTCCCGTCGAGCGCGGCAAGCGCGCCGGCCGGATGCGTCAGCTCGGCAAGCATGACGCGCGCCTTACCGTCCCAATGGTCGAGCGCGGGCGATAACGACACGCTGAGATCGGCGCCCATGTCACGCAGCGCGGTCGTGCCGCAGGTGGCGGTACCCAGCCGCACCGGCCCGGTCAGCTTCGGTGCGCCCGCAAGAACCTGCACGCGCATCACGCCACCGGCACGGGTCAGTGTGCATCCGCCTGCGCCGAGCGTGTCGGCGACAGCGGCAACCTGCCCGCGAAAGCCATTGTCGAGCCGGCCGAAGCCCGCGATCTTCAACCCGATGACGCCCTGTGGCGTTTCGAGCCGCACCCGCGCGTCGGCGATATCAGCGACGATTGCGGGCAGCGCGAAGGGCTTGCCGCTCGGCGCCGGCAACAGCCGGTCGATCGCGCCAAGCGAGAGTTTGCCCTGCACCAGCGTGGCGCGCAGCCGGGCGTGGCCGGTGCGGATTTCATCGACGACGACTCCACCGATGCCGACATGCGTGCGCAGTTCTATCCAGTCGGCGATCAGATCGGGCCTGGCGGCGGGACCGATCACGACATCGGTCAGGCGTTGCCGCCCAAAGCCGAGATCGGCGATCTTGTAGCGCGCCGGCACGCCGTACCCGGCGAGATAGCCGTCGATATAGCTGCTGGCGATGGGCTTGCGCTGCGTCCACCCCACCAGCAACGCCAGCAGCAACAACGCAAGCAACGCCAGCGCAACGGCGCGCGCACGCCGACGGCGTGGCGCGCTCGTCGCGGCGTCGGGCATGTCGCTGTCGTCTGGCGTCACGCCGGCCTTTCCGTCTTCAAAGTGTCTGCCAGCATAGGGCAGGACGATTGCGCGGCAACCGTCCGCTGTTTAATCCTTAAGCGTAATGAGTGTTCCGCCCCCCGATCATCTCGGCCATCGCGCGCGGTTGCGCCAGCGGCTCGTCGAGACCGGCGGCGAGGGCATGCCCGATTACGAGTTGATCGAATATCTGCTCGGCCTCGCCATCCCGCGCCGCGACACCAAGCCGCTGGCCAAGGCCCTGCTCAAGGAGTTTGGCGGCATCGGCGGTCTGCTTGCCGCCAATGCCGAGGCACTGGGCCGGATCAAGGGCATGGGCGATACCTCGATCGCCGCGCTCAAGATCGTCCAGGCGACGGCCTTGCGGCTGTTGCGCAACGATCTCGACGATCGGCCGGTGCTGTCGAACTGGCAGGCGGTGCTGGATTATCTCCGCGCCGACATGGCGCACCACACGATCGAGCGCGTTCGCGTGCTTCATCTCAACACACGCAACCTGCTGATCCGTGACGAACTGGTCAGCGAGGGGACGATCGCCGAAGCGGCCGTGCATGTCCGCGAGGTGGTGCGACGCGCGATCGATCTGGGGTCGGCGGCGATCATCCTGGTCCACAATCATCCCAGCGGCGACCCGCAACCGAGCCGCGCTGATATCGACCTGACGCGCAAGATGATCGAGGCCGCCCGGCAATTCGACATCGCGGTACACGACCATGTCGTGATCGGCACCAAGGGCCATGCCAGCCTGCGGGCGATGGGGCTCATCTGAACGCGACAGGGCCGCCGCACCGACTTGGTGCGGCGGCCACGTTTCGGCCGATCAGTTACGAGTTACCGGCAACAAGGAAGCCATTGAGCTCGGTCTTGGAAACCGATTTGCTCTTGTCCGTGTCGGCCTGGGTGAAGGCGAGCGTCAGCCATTTCTTGGTCGCCGGCGCGTCGGCCTTGGTGGTCGGGTCGGCCGCCGTCTTCAGCGCCACCATCCAGGCATCGAACTCGGTCGCGCTCAGCACGCCGTTCTTGTCCGCGTCATAGGTGGCGAACTCGGTGTCGACCACCTGTGCGATCTGCTGCGCCTTGGTCATTGGCTGCGCCGTCGCTGCCTGGGCCTGAGGCTGCGCAGCGGGGTCGGTCGCCGTCGTCATCGACGTGGAATCTTGCGCCGGTGTTGCCGCTTGCGGCGCCGGGGTGACCGGCTGTGCCGGATCGGTCTGGGTCGGCGCCGGCTGCGTGGCGGCGGGGGTCTGTGGCGTAGCAGGCTTGTCCTGCGCCACGGCGGGGGCCGACAGCATCATCGCGCCGGCGAGAAGGGCATATTTCAGCATGATCAATCTCCATTACGCTTTACAAAGGGTGCGAAGGCCAGAGATACGCGAGGCCTCGCGGGAACTCTGACGTTCGAACCAGGATGTTCAAACGTCACAAGTTCAACGCCTCGCTTTGAAATATGGTACTTTTCTGCCGCGTTTGAAGGATCGGCCCGTCCCTGCTAGGGCGCGTGTCGTCGCGGCGACGAGCCGATTCCACGACGAACCGATCACCTGAATTTTGGGAACCGTTGCCATGGTGCCACGCTATTCGCGCCCCGACATGACCGCCATCTGGGAGGCAGAGGCGCGTTTCCGGATCTGGTTCGAGATCGAGGCCCACGCCACCGAAGCGCTCGCGGACCTCGGCGTGGTGCCGAAAGCGGCGACTGACGCTTTATGGGCATGGTGGGCGACCGACCCGAAGATCGACGTCGCCGCAATCGACGCGATCGAGGCGGTAACCAAGCATGACGTCATCGCCTTCCTCACCTGGGTCGCAGAGCAGGTCGGCGACGAGGCACGCTTCATGCACCAGGGCATGACCTCGTCGGACGTGCTCGACACGTGCCTCGCGGTGCAACTGGCGCGCGCGAGCGACATCCTGATCGCCGACATCGATGCGCTGCTCGTCGTGCTCGAACGCCGCGCGCGCGAACACAAGATGACGCCGACGATAGGCCGCAGTCACGGCATCCATGCCGAGCCGGTGACCTTCGGGCTGAAGCTCGCCCAGGCCTATGCCGAATTCGCGCGCAACCGCGCGCGGCTCGTCGCGGCGCGTGCCGACATCGCCACCTGCGCGATTTCGGGCGCGGTCGGCACCTTCGCCAATATCGATCCGCGCGTCGAAGCGCATGTCGCGGCGAAGCTCGGCCTGACGGTCGAGCCGGTCTCGACCCAGGTCATCCCGCGCGACCGCCATGCGATGTTCTTCGCCACGCTCGGCGTGGTCGCCAGCTCGATCGAGCGGCTGGCGATCGAGATCCGCCACCTTCAGCGCACCGAGGTGTTGGAAGCGGAGGAATATTTCTCGCCCGGCCAGAAGGGCTCGTCGGCGATGCCGCACAAGCGCAACCCGGTGCTGACCGAGAACCTCACCGGGCTGGCGCGGATGGTGCGCGGTTACGTGACCCCGGCGCTGGAAAATGTCGCGCTGTGGCACGAGCGCGACATCAGCCATTCCTCGGTCGAGCGTTATATCGGCCCCGACGCGACGATCACGCTCGACTTCGCGCTCGCGCGGCTGACCGGCGTGATGGACAAGCTGGTCGTCTATCCCGCGCGGATGGAGAAGAACCTCAACAAGATGGGCGGCCTCGTCCACTCGCAGCGCGTGCTGCTGGCGTTGACGCAGGCCGGGGTGAGCCGCGAGGACAGCTATCGCCTCGTCCAGCGCAACGCGATGAAGGTATGGGAATCGGACGGCGAACTCTCGCTGCTCGAACTGCTCAAGGCCGATCCCGAGGTGACGGCAGCGCTGTCGGTGGCCGAACTCGAAGACAAGTTCGACCTCGCCTATCACCTCAAGCATGTCGACACGATCTTCGCGCGTGTGTTTCCGTGATGGTTACACCGTTGCGGTTGCAAATGCTGCAACTGCGAAAGCGTGAAATAATATTGCTCGATTGAGCAACAATCTCCACATGCTCCCGTGCCGGACCTACCCGGCATAGGAAACCCAACCATGCGTGTTATGGAAGCCGCGTTCAGCAGCATGCTGATGATCGCCCTCCTGGCGCTGGTGGCAGAGGTCGTAGCCCTCTGATTCATCGGCCCACCGCCCCTTGTCAAAAGGGGCGGACAGGCCGGGTGAGCACCGCCCCCAACGCTGCACGAAAAATGCACGCAAACAGGGCCGGCTCAACGCATCATCATATCGCCCGCCACGGCTATGCTTTCTCGACGAGGAGGCATCATGCGGGTCAAGTTCATCCTGCCAGCGCTGGTCGAAGCGAAGAGCCCGTATTGGCGGCCGATCAAATATTCGCTGTTCCCGCCGCTCGGCCTCGCGACGCTCGCCGCCTTCCTGTCGCCTGACGATGAGGCGGAACTGGTCGACGATCATGTCGAGGTACTGCGCACCGACGACGCGCCCGATCTCGTCGTCATCCAGGTCTATATCACCAACGCCTATCGCGCCTATGCGCTGGCCGATCGCTATCGCGCGAAGGGCTGCTTCGTCGCACTCGGCGGGCTGCACGTCACCTCGCTGCCCGAGGAAGCGGCGCGACACGCCGACGCCATCTTCATCGGTCCCGGTGAACAGACCTTCCCGCGCTTCCTCGACGATTTCCGCTCGGGCTGCCCGCAACCGCGCTACGTCTCGGCCGGCGGCCGAACGATCGAGCACCTGCCGCCGATCCGCCGCGACCTGATCAAGCGCGAACGCTATCTCGTGCCCAATTCGATCGTCGTCACGCGCGGCTGCCCGCAGCATTGCGACTTCTGCTACAAGGACGCCTTCTTCGGCGGCGGGCGCAGCTTCTACACCCAGCGGGTCGACGAGGCGCTGGCCGAGATTGAGCGTTTGCCGGGGCGGCATTTATACTTTCTCGATGACCATCTGCTCGGCAACCCGCAGTTCGCCGAAAGCCTGTTTGCCGGGATGCACGGCATGGGGCGGCTGTTCCAGGGCGCGGCGACGGTCGATTCGGTGCTGCGCGGCGACCTGATCGAGCGCGCGGCGCAAGCCGGCTTGCGCAGCCTGTTCGTCGGGTTCGAGACGTTCAGCCCGGCCAACCTGAAGGCGAGCAACAAGAAGCAGAACCTCGCTCGCGACTATCAGGCGGTCGCGCGGCGCCTGAGCGACCTGGGGATCATGATCAACGGGTCCTTCGTGTTCGGCATGGACGATGACGGCCCAGACGTGTTCGATCGTACCGTCGACTGGGCAGTGCGCGCCGGGATCACCACGGCGACCTTTCACATCCAGACGCCCTATCCCGGCACGCGGCTGCACGCCGAGCTTTCGCGACAGGGACGCATCACCAGCGCGAACTGGGACGATTACGATACGCGCCATGTCGTCTATCGCCCGGCAAAGCTCACGCCGGCGGCGCTGAAGGCGGGTTATGACCGCGCCTATCGCGACTTCTATGGCTGGCGGAACATCGCCCGCGGCGCCGCGACGCATGCGGCGAACAAACACCGCGCCAAGCACTTCTTCTATGCCGCCGGCTGGAAGAAGTTCGAACCGCTATGGGACGTCGCGATCAAGGCGCGCCGGCTCGGCGCGATGACCCCGCTGCTCGAGGCGGTGCTGTCGAAGGTGAGCGCAGGCGGCAAGGCGACTCCCGTCACCGCGCCGCCCGAGCGCGGCCTTACCCTAGCGCCGACTTCACCTTCTTAAAGAAGCCCATCGTCTGCGGGCTTTCCTCGCCGGTTTCGGTCTTGCGGAATTCCTCGAGCAGTTCGCGCTGGCGCTGGCTGAGCTTGGTCGGCGTCTCGACCTCGATGCGGATGACGAGATCGCCACGTCCCCTGCCCTGCAACACCGGCATGCCGGCGCCGCGCTGGCGCAGCTCGCGGCCGCTCTGCGTGCCCGGCGGGATGCGGATCATGTGGCGCTCGCCATCGGGGCCGGGAATCGCGACCTCGCCACCGAGCGCGGCGGTCGAGAAGCTGATCGGCGCGCGCGCGAACAGGGTCGTGCCCTCGCGCTCGAAGATCGGGTGCCGTGCGATATGCAGGAAGATGTAGAGATCGCCCGGCGGCGCGCCGCGCAATCCCGCCTCGCCCTCGCCGGTGAGCCGCACGCGCGTGCCCTCATCGACGCCGGGGGGAATGTTGACGGTGAGCGTGCGGGTCTTCTCGATCCGCCCTTCGCCGCGGCAGGCGCTGCACGGATCGGCGATGACCTGGCCGGCGCCGTGGCAGCTTGGGCAGGTGCGCTCGACGACGAAGAAACCCTGCTGCGCGCGGACCTTGCCGCCGCCATGGCAGGTGGTGCAGGTCTTGGCCGCAGTGCCCTTGCGCGCGCCGGTCCCGTCGCACACGTCGCAGGCGGCTGAGACGTCGATCGTGACGTCGGTCGACTTGCCGCGAAACGCGTCCTCGAGCCCGATCTCCATGTCGTAGCGCAGATCGGCGCCGCGCCGCGGCGAGCGCGTGCCGGCGCGGCCGCCGCCCATGAACTCGCCGAAGATATTCTCGAAAATGTCGCTGAACGCGCCGAAATCCTGCGCGCCGCCACCACCACCGCCGCCACCCATGCCGTTGCGGAACGCGGCATGCCCGAAGCGATCATAGGCCGCGCGCTTCTGCGGGTCCTTGAGCACGTCATAGGCTTCGCTGACGGCCTTGAACTTGGCTTCGCTGTCCTTGCATCCGTCATTCTTGTCGGGATGATATTTGATCGCGAGCTTGCGATAGGCCGACTTGAGCGTCGCCTCGTCGGCGGTGCGCTCGCATTCCAGCAATTCGTAAAAATCGATTTCCGTGCTCATGCCGGGCCCCCGCCCTCTCCGTCATGCCGTGGATGGCCGGCATGACGGAGGGTACGCATCTACTGTTTACTTACGCCTTGGTGCTGTCGTCGACTTCCGAGAATTCGGCGTCGACCACATCTTCCTCGGGCGCCTGCTCGGCCGCTGCCTCGCCCCCCGGCGATGCCTCGGACGCTGCCTGCTTCTCGTAGATCGCCTGACCGAGCTTCATCGCGACCTGTGCGAGGGCAGCGGCCTTTTCCTTCATCGCCTCGGGCTCGCCGCCTTCGACGGCTGCCTTGGCGTCGGCGATCGAAGCCTCGATCTCGGCCTTGAGCGCGGCGTCGACCTTGTCGCCATTTTCGGCAAGCTGGCGCTCGGTCGTGTGGATCAGGCTGTCGGCGTTGTTCTTCGCCTCGGCCGCCTCACGGCGCTTCTTGTCGTCCTCGGCGAACTGCTCGGCGTCGCGAACCATCTGCTCGATGTCGCGATCCGACAGGCCACCCGAGGCCTGGATGCGGATCTGCTGCTCCTTGCCGGTGCCCTTGTCGCGCGCCGACACGTTGACGATGCCGTTGGCGTCGATGTCGAAAGCGACCTCGATCTGCGGCACGCCGCGCGGCGCCGGCGGGATGCCGACCAGGTCGAACTGGCCGAGCAGCTTGTTGTCCGCCGCCATCTCGCGCTCGCCCTGGAACACGCGGATCGTCACCGCCTGCTGGTTGTCGTCGGCAGTCGAATAGGTCTGCGCCTTCTTGGTCGGGATCGTCGTGTTGCGATCGATCATGCGGGTGAACACGCCACCCAGCGTCTCGATGCCGAGCGACAGCGGGGTCACGTCGAGCAGCAGCACATCCTTGACGTCGCCCTGCAGCACGCCGGCCTGGATCGCCGCGCCCATTGCCACGACCTCATCGGGGTTGACGCCCGAATGCGGTTCCTTGCCGAAGAAGTCCTTCACGACCTGGCGCACCTTGGGCATGCGCGTCATGCCGCCGACGAGCACCACCTCGGTGATGTCGGCCGCCTTGACGCCGGCATCGGCCAGCGCCTTGCGGCACGGCTCGAGCGTACGCTGGATCAGGTCCTCGACGAGACGCTCGAGATCCGAGCGGGTGATCGTCTTGACGAGATGCTTCGGCCCGTTCTGGTCGGCGGTGATGAACGGCAGGTTCACTTCGGTCGTCGCGGCCGAGGACAGCTCGATCTTGGCCTTTTCGGCGGCTTCCTTGAGCCGCTGCAGCGCCAGCTTGTCCTTGGTCAGGTCGATGCCTTCGGCCTTCTTGAAGTCGTCGGCCAGGAAGCGGAGCAGCTTGTCGTCGAAATCCTCGCCGCCGAGGAAGGTGTCGCCGTTGGTCGCCTTCACCTCGAACACGCCGTCGCCGATCTCGAGCACCGAGATGTCGAAGGTACCGCCGCCAAGGTCATAGACCGCGATGGTCTTGTTGGTTTCCTTGTCGAGGCCATAAGCCAGCGCGGCCGCGGTCGGCTCGTTGATGATGCGCAGCACTTCAAGACCCGCAATCTGGCCGGCGTCCTTGGTCGCCTGGCGCTGCGCGTCGTTGAAGTACGCCGGAACGGTGATGACCGCCTGGGTCACCGTCTCGCCGAGATAGGCCTCGGCGGTTTCCTTCATCTTCTGCAGCGTGAACGCCGAGATCTGCGACGGGGAATAATCCTTGCCGCCGGCCTGGACCCAGGCGTCGCCATTGGTGCCCTTGACGATATGATAGGGCACCAGCTCGGTGTCCTTCTTGGTGATGGGGTCGTCGAAGCGGCGCCCGATCAGGCGCTTCACCGCGAACACGGTATTCTCCGGATTGGTCACCGCCTGGCGCTTGGCCGGCTGGCCGATCAGTCGCTCGCCATCCTTGGCGAAGGCAACGATCGACGGCGTGGTGCGCGCGCCTTCCGCATTTTCGATCACCTTGGGCTTGCCGCCTTCCATCACGGAAACGCAGCTGTTGGTGGTACCCAGATCGATTCCGATTACTTTAGCCATGGTCCTCTTTCGGCCCCCGTCATAAAAAATCTACACCTCGCCTTCCCGCCCCTAAACCCGGCGACGCGAAAGCACTTACGAACCGCGATATAGGGGGGCTTTCGCTTGTCGCAAGATTATGTGCCCCCTAGAAAGCCAAGCTTGTTCCCAAACTCGATCCCATGATGGGAGAGGATGCCGATGCGAATGATGATCGCGCTGCTCGTGGCGCCGCTGGCGCTGGGCGGCTGCCAGGCGAAGCAGACCTATGTCGACCACGGTTATGTGCGGCTTCCGGCGGTGAAGGGTCAGCCGGCCGCCGCCTATTTCACGCTGCACGGCAGCGGCAAGGACAGCACCTTGCTCAGCGTGAGCACCGAATATGCCATTCGCAGCGAAATGCACGAATCGATGAAGATGGGCGGCATGGCATCGATGAAGCCGATCGACCATCTGCCGCTGCCGGCGAACGGGACGATCGAGTTCAAGCCCGGCGGGCGGCATGTCATGCTGTACGACGTCAACCCCGAGATCGTGCCCGGCCGCACGCTGGCGCTGACGCTGACCTTCAGCGACGGCACGCGCATCGCCTATCCGGCGCTGGTCATCGCGGCCGGCGCGACGCCGCCCAAGGGGTGAGGCGGCGCTGAGCGCACAGCCACCGAAGGAGCGCGCGCTAAGCACGGGCGAAGTCGCGCTGGCGCGCAGCATGTTCGGCGACGCGATCGATTATGCGCGGGTGCGGATCGTGCGGCGCAAATGGGCCTTCTTCCAGCCGCGCGACACCGTGATGGCGCCGCTGGGCAGGATCCACTTCCACCCGAAGGGCACGGCGTACCGCGACGACTTCGCCGCGGCGAGCTTGGCCGACCAGGCGCTGTTCATCCATGAGATGGTGCATGTCTGGCAGCACCAAAGCGGGCTGTTCCTGCCGCTGCTGCGGCATCCGTGGTGCCGCTACGATTATGTCCTGAAGCCCGACCGGCCGCTGCACCGTTATGGCATCGAGCAGCAGGCGGAGATTGTCGCGCATGCCTTTCTGCTGCGGCAGGGCGCGCAGGTGCGAGGCGTGACGACGCTGACGGCATATGACAGCGTCCTGCCGTTCGGGAGCGCTTGACGGACCCGCGCCAAGGTCCCTGCGGCAGGGAATTTGGCAGGGAATTTTGTACATTTTCGCGACGCCGGCAGGGAATTCGCCAAGGGCACGCAGCGGCGCGGCGGGCGCAGGTGTCAGGCCGCTGCAGCGATGTTGATTGGTGGCGGGCATGGGCGGCAGTCTAGTCGCGGCGGATCGCCGGCTGAATCACCCCGTCACGGCCGATGCGGCGTCACCGCGCCTTGTAATAGGCTTCGCGGGTGTTGCTCCAGATGATCTGGCCGACGCCCGCCGCCGCGAGCAGCGCGCCCCACAGCGCCCATTGCTTGTCGTTGGCCATGAAGCTGTTGAGGAAGGCGATGTTGAAGCCCTGGAGAATCCAGACGCCGCCCATCAGCACCATCAACAAGCCGACCAGGCTGCTGATCGCGCGCATCACGCCATTGAAGACTTCGCTCATGCTGCCCTGCTTCCCGCTGTTCCGATCATCGTCGCGGTCATCACGCCGTGGCCGGTTTGAAGGCCAATGCTACGCCGTTCATGCAATAGCGCAAGCCGGTCGGCTGCGGTCCGTCGTTGAAGACATGGCCGAGATGGCTGCCGCAATCGGCGCAGACGATTTCTGTGCGGGTGGAGCCGAAGGAGCGATCCTCACGCTCGACCACGGCACCGGGCAGCACCTGCCAGAAGCTCGGCCAGCCGGTATGGCTGTCATATTTGGTTTCCGAGCGGAAGGCCTGCTTGCCGCAGCCGGCACAGGCGAAGACGCCGCGGCGGTGCTCCGCCAGCAAGGGACTGGTAAAAGGCCGTTCGGTCCCCGCCTCGCGCAGCACGTGATAGCTGGCGGGGGAAAGCAGCGCCTTCCACTCGGCGTCGCTGTGATGGACGCGGAAATTGCCTTTCGGCGCCGGTGGCGCGCCGGCGGTCAGCGCGTAGCGGCCGGCGATGGCGACCGCGACCAGGCCGACGGCCCCCATGCCGATGAGTTCGCGACGGGTCGTCATATGGGGTGCCTTTGTCGGTTGGGCGGCGCAGCCTCGCGGATCGGCGGCGGGCATGACAGAGGTTGCTTAGATACCGCCTTGAACGCGCGATTGAGAGCGAAGTAGATCCAATCTTGCGACAAACCAAAATCGTCAGCAAATCTCAATTTACGAATTATTACGTTGAAACAATAATGTCCCGGCTATCATCGCCACCGACGAAATTGCTATCATAAAATATGCAAATTCTCTGTCGATGCCAATATATCTAAAAGACGAAAAATAAATCGCACACCCAGCACCAATTCCCGCCATTAACCTGGAAATCGTCTTGACGTTTCGCACCAAAAACCGCGCCATAACATTCCACCACTCGTAACGACGTCGCCAATATTTCCACAATTCGCCCGGTGACACAAGGCCGAGGATGCAGGCATCGCCTTGCGGGCCCTGTCGGGCCGTCGCTGCAACGGCGGCTGGCGTGACGCTGGGTGTGTCGGCGGGTGCAATCGGGGCCGCTTATTGCCCCTACCCTCTAGCGGCGCGGCTTAAGAGAGTGACTTGTGCGTGGCTCCGCCCTGTTGCACGTCGGACGAAGAACGTGACGTCAGAGAACCGAGGGGCGACAATGTCGGCAAAACCACTGTTCCATGCCTTGATCGCACTCATCGCCGCAGCGCTTCCCGCCATGCCGGCCATCGCCGAGACGCGCTATGTCCGCGCCGGGCATCTGGTCGATACCGAGAAGGGCGTGGTGCTCGACGACCGGTTGATCCGGATCGACGACGACCGGATCGTGTCGGTCATGCCCTGGTCGCCGCCGCCGGCCGGCGCGGTGGTGATCGACTGGTCGGCGTTCACCGTTCTGCCCGGGCTGATCGACATGCACACGCATATCGCCGACTGGGGACAGACCAACAATGTCGCCGAGCCGCTGCTGCACAGCGCGCAAGACATCGCCTATGTCGGCTTGCGTAATGCGCGGGCGACCCTTGAGGCGGGCTTCACCACGGTCCATGATGTCGGCACCTTTCGCGCGTTCAGCGACGTGGCGCTGCGCAACGCGATCAACCGCGGCGATGTGATCGGCCCGCGCATGAACGTGGTCGGCGCCTATATCACGATCCCCGGCGGCGGCGGCGAGGTGACGGGCTTTGCGCCTGACGTGAAGGTGCCCGACGACATGCGCGTCGGCGTCGTGACCGACGCAAACGATACGCGGCTCAAGGTCAACTATCTGTTCCAGCACGGGGTCGATTCGATCAAGCTGATCGCGACCGGCGCGGTGCTGGCCGAAGGGACCGAACCCGGCACGCAGGAACTGTCGGACGACGAGATGCTGGCGGCCGTCACGGCGGCGAAGGCGCATGGCAGCTGGGTGGTCGCGCATGCGCACGGCGCGGCGGGGATCAAGGCGGCGATCCGCGCCGGGGTGCGCGCGGTCGAACATGCCTCGCTGATCGACGACGAGGGCATCGCGCTCGCCAAGGCGAAGGGCGTGTTCCTCGACATGGATATCTATGATGGCGACTATATCGAGGAGGTCGGCACCAAGGAAGGCTGGCCGGCCGGGTATATGCGCAAGAACCGCGAAACGACCGACGCGCAGCGGGCGGCGTTCCGCGCCGCAGTGAAGGCCGGCGTCAAGCTCAGCTTCGGAACCGATGCCGGGGTCTATCCGCACGGGCTGAACGCGCGGCAGTTCAAATATATGGTGCGATACGGCATGACGCCGATGCAGGCGATCCAGTCGGCGACGACGGTGTCCGCCGCCTTGCTGGGATGGTCGACCGATGTCGGCGCGATCGCGCCGGGGCATTTCGCGGACATGGTCGCGGTGAAGGCAGATCCGATGGCGGACATCAGCGCGCTCGAGCATGTGGATCATGTGATGAAGGGGGGAGCTGTGGTTCGGTAGGGTGGGGTTTGGGCGTTGCCACCGGTTCGCTTCGCGTCAGTACCGCCGCATCAAGTCATGGCTAAATCAATTTGCATGATGGGACGTTGCAGGCTTGCGTTAGCGGCTGCGACGGGGCGAATCGGCAATCGAAGTGCCAGGATGCAATCAGTATTGCGCCCCAATAACTAAAGGCTGGAGTGGTAGTTCGGTAAGTAGCGTGGACAAGGCGAAATTAAAGTATCGAAGCCGCTCGTATTTAAATAGTATTGTACCCTTTATTTACATCGGTCAATTAAATGTAATACCACCGGAGCCCATATCACCGAAACTCTGTACACTTATTTGTTTCGCGAAATCCAGAGCAATATAATTGATAACTGTAACATTATAAAGCCGTTCGATATAAATAAAAATCTGTGTATTGCCGCTGAGTCAAAAAAAGCCATGCATACTACAATAATAGAACATACCAATGATGCTAAAGCAAAAAACTTATATGCAATTCCTGTCATTGTATTACTCTCTCAATCGCAAAATGCCAAATACCCGAGAATTCCAATTACGGTGACGCTTGCAACAATCACCAAACCTCCACCCCAGCGCCTGTGCTCTACGCCAGCCGAAGGCTTCGTCGGCCAGATGCGCGCCGCGCCCACGAATATCAGACCACCATTGCCGCACAACGCCCACCAAATAAAACGCCCCCCGCAGCTTTTCCCCTTCCGGTCCCCGCACCGAACCGCCTAGGATCGCGGGCAACGCGATAGCCGGGAGTGACGCGCATGGGATTGCTCGATTTTCTGTCCAAGCAGTTCGTCGATGTCATCGACTGGACCGAACAGCCCGGCGAGCTGGCGATCCGTTATCCGATGCGCGACCGCGAGATCAGCAACGGCACGCAGCTAACCGTGCGCGAGGGGCAGACGGCGTTCTTCCACAATGAGGGGCAGATCGCCGATGCCTTCAAGCCGGGCCAGTACCGGCTGGAGACGGGCAATCTGCCGGTGCTGACCGCGCTGATGAACTGGGACAAGGGCTTTGCCTCGCCGTTCAAGTCCGACGTCTATTTCTACACCACCAAGGAACAGCTCGCGCTGAAATGGGGCACGACGCAGCCGATCACGGTGCGCGACAAGGAGTTCGGGCCGCTGCGGATCCGCGCCTTTGGCAGCTATTCGTTCCGGATCGAGGATCTGGCGGTGTTTTCGGTCAAACTGATGGGCACGCTGGAGCGGCTGACGGTCGCCGATGTCGAGCCGCAGCTGCGCGGCGCGATCGCCACCGCGCTGGCCGCGGCGCTGGGCAAGGGTGAGACGGCGTTCGTCGACCTCGCCGGCGACCAAGCGGCGCTGTCGGCGCGGCTGCTCGCCGCAGTGCAGCCGGCCTTTGCGCAATGGGGGCTGGCCTGCACGAGCTTCCAGGTCGAGAGCCTGTCATTGCCGGAAGGCGTGCAGGAGCATCTCGACAAGGGTAGCTCGATGCGCGTGCTGGGCGATGTCGATCGCTACATCCGCTTCCAGACCGCCGAGGCGATAGACACCGCGGCGGCGCAGCCCGGCGGCATGGCCGGGATCGGCGCGGGCGCGGCGGCGGGTGCTGCGATCGCGGCGGGCATGACGGGGGGACAGGCCGGCGGCGCACCGGCCGAGGACCCGTACCAGCAGATCCAAAAGCTGCACGCGCTGATGACCGCCGGCGCGATCACCCAGGCCGAGTTCGACGCCAAGAAGGCAGTGCTGCTGGCCAAGATCGGCTGACCGCATGCTCGATGCGCATTGCCCCAATTGCGGCGCGGCGATCCGTTTCCGCTCCGCCGACCTGCCGGTGAAGGTGTGCGACTATTGCCGCAGCGCGGTGGTGCGCTCGGGTGAACATCTTCAGGCGATGGGGCGCATCGCCGAGGTGCCGGAAGACGTCAGCCCGCTGCAGATCGGCAGCCGCGGGATGGACGACGGCATCGGCTTCGAACTGATCGGGCGGGTGCGCTGGCGCTGGAGCGGCGGCGGTTGGAACGAATGGCTGGCGTGGCGCGCCGACGGCAGCACGGCGTGGATCGGCGAGGCGATGGGCCGCTTCATGGTGCTGTACGAAGCGAAGCCGGGCCAGGGCAACGCCGTGATGCGCCGGATGCGCGAGGACAAGGAGGTGATCGTCGGCACGGCCAGCACGATTGCCGGCACCGACTATGTCGTCACCGACGTGAAGGAGGCGGTGTGTGCCGGCAGCGAGGGGGAATTGCCGTTCAGCGCGCCGCTCGGCCTGACGATCCGCAGCATCGATTTGATGGCGCGCGACGGGCAGTGCGCGAGCATCCAGAAGGATCGCGGCGAGGTGACCGCCTATATCGGCCGCTACGCGTCGCTTGCCGAGTTGCGCGCGAACAATTTGCGGTCGTTCGAGGACTGGCCGATGCCGGACTTCGCGGCATGACCGCGCCGGCCTCCACCGTCCGCGCGCTGTCGTGCCCGCAATGCGGCGGCGCGATCGCGTTGCGCGCCGCAGGTGCGAGCGTGTCGCTGATCTGCGAACATTGCGGCTCGACGCTCGACGCGACCGACCCGGACCTCGCGGTCATCGTCAAGGCCAGTGCGGCGCTGCAGCGCCCCGAGATCGCGCTCGGCACGCGCGCCACGCTGCGCGGCGAGCAATGGGACGTGGTCGGTTATCTCGAACGCTCCGATGGCGAGATCCGCTGGTCCGAATATCTGCTGTTCAATCCCTATACCGGCTATGCCTTCCTGCTCGACGACGGGCGGCGCTTCAGCCTGGGCCGGCTGCTCGACCGGCTGCCCAATGCGAGCTGGGCCGGGCTCGACCTCGACGGTTTGGCGCTGGAGCGGTTCGGCAGCGAATATAGTGCCTGGGTGACCTTCGTGGTCGGCGAATTCTACTGGCGCGTCGAAGTGCAGGAGCAGGTGCGGATCGTCGATTATGTCCGGCCGGGCGTGATGCTGTCATACGAAAAGGCCGACAGCGAGCGGACCTGGACGCGGCTCGACCTGCTCGATTGGGGCGAAGCGGAAGCGGCGTTCGGCATTGAGGCGCGCAGCAAGCATGGCGGCACGCCAGCACCGCATGAGCCCTCGCCGTGGCGCGAGCGGCTGGTCGAGGCACTGATCATCGGGGCGGTGGCGATCGTCACGCTGCTGATCGTTGCGCTGATGGCGGGATCGACCGAGCGCGTGGCGGCCCATACGGCGGTGGCGATGCTCGACGGCGGCACGCAGACCACCGTCATCCACGACATCGTCCTGCCGCGCGCGCGCAACCGCGTGGTGATCGCGGCGGAAGCCGGCGGGCTGTCGAACAGCTGGGTCGATATCGACTATTCGCTGGTCGAGCAGAAGACGCAGGAGAATTACGACGCCGGCGCGCTGGCCGAACATTATAGCGGCACCGACAGCGACGGTTACTGGAGCGAGGGCGACACGACGCCGACGGCGACGCTGTCGAGCATTCCGGCGGGGCGTTACGACCTCGTGATCGAGACGAGCGGCAAGCGCTGGATCAATCCCAACCAGGCGCCCGCGGGCTTCTGGAACACCACCCTCTCACCGCCCGAACCGACCCCGGTGAGCATCGGCTTCGTCGTCAGCCGCGGCGGCATCTTCGGTGGCAATTTGCTGTTGTGCCTGTTGCTGATCGCGGCATGGCCGGCGTTAGTGGCTTTTCTCCATTTCAATTTCGAAAGTCGCCGCAAGGCGTCGATCGCCAGCACGAACGACTGAACGATGATCCGCCACGTCCTTCTCTACGGCATCTTCTCCATCGCGGTGGTCGGGCTGTTCATCCTGACCGCGGCCGACGGATATTCCCCCTTCTCGACCGGCGGCGCGCGCACCGTCTCCCATGGCTTTTACGGCCCGACCCACAAGTGAAGGACTGACCATGCTCAGCACCACCGTCCTCCTAGCCACGCTGCTTTATGCCGGCATCGGCCTCGCCATCTTCGTCATCGGTTTCTGGCTGTGGGACCGGCTGACCCCGGTAAATCTGTGGCGCCAGATCTGCGAGGAGAAGAATGTCGCGCTGGCGATCTTCGCCGGGTCGATCGCGCTGTCGCTGGCGATGATCATTTCGGCGGCCATTCATGGCTGAACCAACGGACGGCACGTCGCGCCTCGGCGCGGCGCTGCTCGTCTCGGCCTTCGTCGTTTCGACCTGCGGCCTGATCTACGAACTGCTCGCCGGCACGCTGGCGAGTTACCTGCTCGGCGACAGCGTCACGCAATTCTCGACCATCATCGGCAGCTATCTGTTCGCGATGGGCGTCGGATCATGGTGCTCGCGTTATCTCAAGCGCAACGATTTGGCGCTGTTCGTGCGCGTCGAGATCCTGATCGCGGCGATCGGCGGCGCCTCGGCGGCGATCCTGTTCCTGCTGTTCGACCGCGTCGAGGACTTCCGCATCCCGCTCTACGGGCTGGTGCTGGCGATTGGCGCGTTGGTCGGGCTCGAAATCCCGCTGCTGATGCGCATCCTCAAGGACCGGCTGGAGTTCAGCGACCTGATCTCCAAGGTGCTGACCTTCGACTATATCGGCGCGCTGGCGGCGTCATTGCTGTTCCCGCTGTTGCTGGTGCCGCATCTCGGGCTGATCCGCACGGGATTGCTGTTCGGGCTGGCCAATGTCGGGGTCGCGATCGCGGTGATCGTGATGCTGCCGGGGCACAAGCGGCTGCGCGGCGAGCTGGTCGCCGCGATCATCGTCGCGATCGTGCTGGCGGCGGGCTTTGCCGCGTCCGAGCAGATCGAGCGCACCGCCGAGGTCGCCGCCTATGGCGACCCGATCCTCTATGCCGCCTCGACGCCCTATCAGCGGATCGTGATCACCAAGCGCGGCGACGATCTGCGGCTGTTCCTCAACGGCAATCTGCAATTCTCGTCGCGCGACGAATATCGCTATCATGAGGCGCTGGTGCATCCGGTGCTGAGCCGCGTCGCCGCGCCGCGCGAGGTGCTGGTGCTGGGCGGCGGCGACGGGCTGGCGGTGCGCGAGATCCTGAAATATCCCGGCGTCGCCTCGGTGACGTTGGTCGATCTCGACCCGGCGATGACCAATCTGTTCCGCCACACGGCAATGCTGACCGCGCTCAACCACGGGTCGCTGCTGTCGCCCAAGGTTCATGTCATCACCGCAGATGCGTTCAGCTGGCTGCGGACCAACCGTCGGCATTTCGACGCGGTTCTGGTCGATTTCCCCGATCCGACCAATTTCGCGATCGGCAAGCTTTATACCGTCAGCTTCTATCGCGAGCTGGCGCGCGCGCTGGCGCCGGGCGCGGTGGTCAGCGTGCAGAGCACCTCACCGCTAGTCGCGCCGCGCGCTTATTGGACCGTCGCGACGACGCTGGAGGCGGCCGGACTGACGACGCGCGGCTATCATGTCTATGTGCCGAGCTTCGGCGAATGGGGCTTCGTCATGGCCTCCAATCGCGCGATTCCGAAGCCGGGTGCCCTCCCCGCCGGGCTGCGCTTCCTCAACAAGCAGAGCGACGCGCTCGCCTTCTTCTTCCCGCCCGACATGGCGCGGCGGGCGACGCCGGTGAACCGGCTCGACAACCAGGTGCTGGTGCGCGAGTTCGAGGCCGAATGGGCGGTGTTCGAAGGCTGATGGGCGTTTCGCGGCGGACCCTGATGGCCGGATCGATCGCCGGGGCGACCGCGCTCGGCGCCGGCGCGATCGCGCTGCGCGGCGGTGACGACGAGACCATTCCCGGCACGCTGGGCGGCGCGGACTTCACGCGCGGGCACAAGCTGCGCGGTGACACGCCCTTCCCTGCCCCGACCCGGCATATCCACACCCGGATCGCGATCGTCGGCGGCGGCGTGGCGGGGCTGTCGGCGGCCTGGGCGCTGGCCGATGCCGGGGTGAGCGACTTCCGCCTGCTCGAACTCGAGGACCGCACCGGCGGCAATGCCCGCGCCGGGCGCAACGCCGTCTCGGCCTATCCGCTCGGCGCGCATTATCTGCCGATCCCCAATGCCGAGGCGAAGGGCGTGATCCGGCTGCTCGAACAGCTCGGCATCGTCACCGGCTGGCAGGCCGGCAAGCCGCTGTTCGATCCCTATCAGATCGTCGCCGACCCCGATGAGCGCCTGCTGCATCTCGGCAAGTGGCAGGAAGGGCTGGTCCCGGCGACGGGGCTCGACGCGACCGATCGCGCCGACCTGACGGCGTTCTTCGCGGCGATAGCGCGGTTCCGCGACCGGCGCGACGCGGACGGAAGGCCCGCCTTCGCCATCCCGATGGCGTTGAGCGCGCGAGATGCCGATCTGTTGGCGCTCGACCGGATCAGCTTTGCCGCGTGGCTCGATGCGCAGGGCTGGCATTCGCCGGTGCTGCGCGGACATGTGCGGTATGCCTGTCGCGACGATTATGGCACCGAGCCCGGCGAGGTCTCGGCCTGGGCGGGGATCCATTATTTCGCCAGCCGGCGCGGTGCGGCGGCCAATGCCGCGCCCGATGCGGTGCTGACCTGGCCCGAGGGCAATGGGCATCTGGTCGGGCGGATGGCGGCGCGGCTGCGGCCGCAGCTCGCTTGCGCGCAGCTGGTCCACCGGGTGGAAGCAAGCGGTGACGGCGTGACGATCGACACGCTCGATGCACGCACCGGCGAGGCGGTGCGCGTTACTGCCGACAGCGCGATCCTCGCAACGCCGCATTTCGTCACCGCACGGCTGGTGGCCGGGCGGGGAAGCCACGGCGATTTCGGCTATGCGCCATGGGTCGTCGCCGCGGTGACGGTCGACCGGCTGCCCAGCGGCCCCGGCGCGACGGTGGCGTGGGACAATGTGTCGTGGACCAGCGCGTCGCTCGGTTATGTCGTCGACACGCACCAGTCGCTTGATGCGGTGCCCGGTGCGACGGTGCTGAGCTGGTATATGCCGCTGTCCGACATGGCGCCGGCGGCGGCGCGGCGGTTGTTGCTCGACCGCCCGCTGGCGCAGTGGCAGCATATCGTGCGCGACGATGTGTTGGGCATGAACCCCGATCTGGCCGGGGCGATCCGCCGCATCGATGTGTGGCGTTGGGGCCATGCGATGATCCGCCCGGTTCCCGGCTTCTTCTGGGGCGGCGCGCGCGAAGCCGCCGCCGTGCCGCAGCCGCCGCTGTTCTTCGCGCATTCCGACCTCAGCGGCCTGTCGCTGTTCGAGGAGGCGCATTATCGCGGCACGCGCGCGGCGGAGGATGCCATGGCGCATCTCGGCATTCCGCATCGCAGCGTCTTGATTTAGGGGCATCGGGTGGATTTCGACGGCACCCATCTGCTGGCCGATCTTTTCGGCTGTACCGGGCTCGACGATGTCGCGCGGATCGAACGCGCGCTGCGCGCGGGCGTCGTGGCGGCGGAGGCTACTTTGCTCGACCTGAAGCTGCACAGCTTCGGCCCCGAACAGGGCGTGACCGGCGTCGCCTTGCTCGCTGAATCGCATATATCGATCCACACCTGGCCCGAGCGCGATTATGCCGCGATCGACATCTTCCTGTGCGGCGGGCGCGAACATATCGATGCAGCGCTGGCGGCGATCGTCGCGGGGCTGGAGGCGCAGACCGTCCAGCAACAGCAGATCGCGCGCGGTTATCGCGCGGCCGTGCTCGCGCCGAGAAGCCGATAGCGCTGACCGCAACCGGCGTGCCCCGCTAGGCCGCCAGTTCCGCCCCGGCCGCCTCGGCCAGCGCCAGCGTCAGGGTCGTCACTTGCGCCTGTTCTACCTGTTCTTCCTGCTCATTATTTTTTCGCCGCTGTTACGTTGGAGGCATCGCGCGGCAATGTCGTTTGATTGCAACGACGTGGTACGCCCCTGTGTTGGTGCTGTATTTCCAACTTAACAGGCCCGAAGCAGGTCGGCCAACAGGCGGGAACAGGACCTGTTCCGGGCAATAACAGGTGCGGCGCCGCCACGCTGTGCGGGCGACGATTTTCGCATGATCGACGATGAGAAGGAGCGACGCGATGGTGCGCGAGCGCGGGCTCATAGCAGGGCGTGGCGTGGGGGTGAATCAGGGCGCTGCGCGGATGCGGTCGCGTGATGATGGGATTCGGTGCAGATGCGCGAGCGCTCGGCTCGGAGATAAATGCAGTGTCACCAAAATCCCAAGTTCACTTCACGTAGACGCGAAATATATTGGACACGTATACATCTCTGTTAGAATTACGATCTGTCTTGACATAAGCGCACCTCATTCTACCTATTGGATTGCGAAGTATTTCCAATTCTCCTTTGCCAAAATTATTACCAACCGTCGCAGTACCCGGAGAAATTATCTCAAATTTTACATTGATCGACGTGTCATATTGTTCATGGAAATTGCTCATGTGCCCCAGATACAATTTGCTGGCGGAATGGCAGTCACTATAATATAGCTTCGGACTCAACTGCTCTATCTTGTAAAAGACATCTTCATCGATGTTTGAATTTACGACATATATTTTATCATTAAATAAATCTTTATCGGATAATATATAACCTCTATCAACATGCACATTGTGAAATTCACTAAATACGCAATAATAAACAATTCCTGAAAATATAAATATTGCGATCAACAATATACTCGTCAAAATTGTGACCTTGCTCAATTTTGCAACCTTTAATTACTGAAGATTTTTACACAGCTCAATTGGATATTGTGATGTCTGGTACAGAACACCTAGAAAGCTAAGTACACCACATTAAGACGCGTACTTGGTAAATTCGGTGCCGTAAGACAAATAGCTTTCTGTGCGTAAACGATCAGAACCCTGACGCCGCCAGCCTCACATCCGCATGCCCCCACGCCGCCGTGTAACGCCGCCGTGCCGCGCTCGCCTCGGCCTTGCGGCCCTGTGCGGCGAGCGCCTGCGACAGGCCGTAGAGCGCCCAGCCATTTTCGGGATTGCGCGCCAGATCGTCGCGATAGACTTGCGCCGCCTCGGCAGGCTTGCCCGCCTGCAGCAGCGCCGCGCCGAGCAGGTGGCGAACGGGGAAGAATTCGTCCGACGGTTCGTCATAGTCGAGCGCATCCTCGGCGGCGACGGCCTGGCGCAGCAGTGCTATGCCATCGGCCGATTTGCCGCGTGCCAACGCGATCCGCGCGCGCGCCTTGAGCGCCGCGATGCGATAGGCCGCGGCGCCGCTGTTCATGCCCGCCATCTGCTCGGCCGGCGTGGCCTTGATCGCGGCGTCGAGCTGGTCGGCCACGGCGCTCGCTTCGTCCAGCCGGCCCTTGACCGCCAGCGCGGTCGCCTTTGCTTCGAGATAAGCGACGTTAAGGCCGATCACCTTGGGGTTGGGCGCGGGTTCGCGCAGGATTTCGTCCCACAGGCCGAAGCGGACCATCGCGGTGTAGAGCGCGCCGACATACCAGTCGACGCCGCCCATGCCGGCAAGCATCTCGTCGCTGAGCGCGCCACGCGACTTGCGCAGCGCATCGATCGTCTCGGCACGACGCCCCTCCATCGCCGCAGCGAAGGCGAGGAACTGGTAATTGTGCGCGGTATACATCGGGTAATAGTCGATCGGCTGGACCTGCGCATAATAAGCGATGTCGGCCGCCGCGCCCTTGCGGTTGGCCTCGGCCGATTCCTCGTAGCGCCCGACGCGCTGCAGGATGTGCGACGGCATGTGCACAAGATGCCCGGCCGCGGGCATCATCGCGCGCAGCCGATAGGCCGAGGCCAGCGCACGCCCGGGTTGCTTCGAGGCTTCGACGGCGTGGATATAATAATGGTTGGCGCCGGGATGACCGGGATTGCGCGCCAGCACCCGCTCCAGCGTGGCAACGATCTCGGTCGTGCCGGGCGCCGGCGTGCCGTCGGCGCGCCACAGCTTCCACGGCGTGATGTTCATCAGCGCCTCGGCATACATCGTCTGGATATCGTCATCGCCGGGAAAGCGCCGCGCGGTATCGCGCATCGCGCCGACATAGGCGGCAAGCAGCGGCGCCTCGTTCGTCGGGTCGAGCGGGGTCGGGCCGGCATAACGACGGCCGAGCGCGGCTATCAGCGCCTGTTCGGCGGGCGTCGCGGTCGATGCCAGCGCCCTGGCCTTGCCGAGTGAATCCCACGCCACGCGCGCACGCGGTTCAGCCATCATCGGCATGTTGTAGTTGGGCCCGAGCGCCAGCCCGAGCCCCCAGAAACACAGCGCGCAGTGCGGATCGAGTTCGCTCGCCCGCGCAAAGGAGCGCGCCGCCTCGTCATGGTTGAACGCCCAGAGCAGCCGCATGCCCTGGTCGAAATAGCGCTGCGCCTCGGGCACAGTCGTCGCGATCGGGCGGTGAAAGCTGCCGAGCCCGTCGAACAGCCGCGCGCCTTTGGCCCAATCAGCGATGCTCTGCGGAAAGGCGGGTGTCGCCGGGGTGTCGGCCATGCCCGGCATGGCGGGCATCGGCGCCGACGATTGCGCGGTGGCGACGCACGGCGCGGTCATCACCAGAAACAGGAGAAAGGTTGTCGAACGCCGCATCATGACGTGCCCCCAACGGCGAGGTCGCCGCGGGGGGCGGGATAAACCCGTTACGCGCCCGACTCAATCACGCTGAGCGCTGCTTGTCCCTCTCAGGCCGCCAGTTCCGCCCCCGCAGCCTCGGCCAATGCGAGCGTGAGGATCGCGACCGCGCCCCGGCCCCTGCCCTCGCTTTCGAGCCGCATGTCGCCGTGCATCGCGCCCATCGAATTGGCGCACCAGTGCAGGCCGAGCCCGCCGGACTTGTGCGCGCGGGTCGAGAAGCCGCGCTGGAACAGTTCGGGCATCTGGTCAGGCGCAAAGCCCTCGCCATCATCGCGGATGGCAATCTGCGCCCGCCCGTCGCATTCCTCGATCGACACCCGGATGCTGCCGCTCTGCGATCCGGTCGCGGCGATTGCTTCCGCCGCGTTGGAGAAGATGTTGCCGATCACCTGGCTGAGGATCACGCGGCTGGCCATCACCAGGCAGGGCCGCGACGGAAAACTGAAGGCGATCGACACGCCGCCGGCATAGCGCGCGATGGTCGCGTTGCGCGCGATGATGTCGGTGACGTCGCAGATAGCGAGCTCGGGCCGCTCATGCGCCGCCTGCTGCTGCCCGCCGATGATGTCGAGCACCTGGCTCATCGCTTCGCGGCCAACGCGCAACTGCTCACGCCTCGTCTCGCGGTCGCGCGCCTCGGCCTCGGCAGCGGCGGTGATAAAGGCGAGCAGCTTGGCGCGGCGCGGCGGGGGCAGATCGTCGCGCGCCAGTTCGGCCATGGCGCGATCGAGAATCGCCTGATCGACCGGCGCCGGCTGAGCGATTCCCTGGCTGAGGATCGTGCTGATCGGGTTGAGCGCGTTGCGGACATTATGCATCACCGCAACCGCGCTCTCGCTGCGGCCGAGCGCAAAGCTCTGCACCTCGACCTGCTCGCGCAGATCCTTCAGCTGGCGCAGCATCGAATTGAAGCTGCGGCCGAGCGAGCCGATCTCGTCCTGCCGCGCTTCCTCGTCGAGCAGGCCGAGCGCGCCCGAGGCACGCACCGTCTGCATATGGCTTTCGACGCGGGCGAGCGGACGCAGCACCTGGCGATCGATCATGCGGCGCAGGAAGACCAGCACGAGCAGCAACAACAGCGTCGACCCGGCGGCGGCGAGCAGCAGCATGCGCTGCCCGAGCGTCGAGACATCGCGCGGCACGCTGAACGCCGCGCTGGCGACGGCGTGACCATCAGCGCCACGGATCGGCACCGCGATCCGCATGGTCGAGCGGCCGGGGGTGATGGCGTCGTTATCGGCGGCGCGGTCGAGATCGAGCCGGGCGGCGAGCTGCAACAGGTCGGACAATTGCCGCGAGCTGATCTGGCGCGCCATCAGCACCAGTCCGCGCGGCATGCCGGTGCCGTCGCTGCGCCGCACCTGCGCCACGCCGACCGCAGCGACGATGGGCCCGAGCCGGACGAAGAAATGCGCCGAATTGCGGCCCTTCAAGACGCGTGAGAAATCGGTTCGGCCGATCTGCGCGACGAAGGCGCGACGCAGCGCGTCATTGTCGGCATCCGCGGCGAGGTCGCGCCACCGCGCGATGACGATGTGCCCGTCGGTGCCGACATAGGCCATGCCGTTGACGTCGAGATTGGCCATGGCGAGCGTCGAAAAGCTCTCGCGCTCGAAGGTCGCGGTCTGGTGCGCCATGTAATCATAGCTGGCATTCCAGTCGCCATAGTCGCGCACCGCGCTTTCGACCTTGCTGGCATATTCGCCCAGCGCGGCGCGCGTCCGCTCGACATGCGCGTCGACCGACTTCGCCTCAAGCTGGTTGAAGCTCGGGGTGATGACACTGGCGAGCAGCAATGTGATGGCGACCGCCCCCGCCACCCCGACGGCGGTCAGGATCAGGACGAGCTTCGCGCCGAGCGAGCGGGGATAACGCAGCGCCGCGAACCGGCGCGACGCGGCGCGGACGGGCCGCGCCATCAACCGTGCGTCCCGTTACCCGCCTCTTCGTCGGTCGCCGGCACCGCGCCCGACGGATCGACCATGAAGCGCCGCTGCGCGATCTCGACCGCGATGTCCTGCGCGACCGGGCGCGAAAAATAATAGCCTTGGAGATGCGAGCAGCCCGCGACACGCAGCGCCTGCAACTGTGCCTCGGTCTCGACGCCCTCGGCGATCACGCCAAGGCCCAGCGCGCGACCGAGATGGATGATCGAATGGACGATCGCCGCGCTCTCGCGCTCGCGGCCCATGCCATCGATGAAGCTGCGGTCGATCTTGAGGCTGTCGAGCGCGAACTTACGGATGTTGTAGAGGCTCGAATAGCCGGTGCCGAAATCGTCGAGCGCGATGCGGAAGCCCATCTGGCGCAGCTTGTAGAGCGTCTCGGCGGCGCGATCGGCATCGTCGAAGATCGCCGTCTCGGTGATCTCGATCTGGACGCGGCTGGGCTCGACCCCGGCGCGCTGGACGCATTCGAGCACATGGCCGACGAAATTCTGCCGGCGGAACTGACGCGGCGAGAAATTGACCGAGACATATTGCCCCGGCCAGTCCTTGAGCACCGCCAAAGATTGTTCGAGCACCCAGTCGCCAAGCTCGTGGATGAGGTTCGATTCCTCGGCGATCGGGATGAACATCGCCGGGCTGACCGGGCCGAATTCGTCGGTATTCCAGCGCACCAGCGCCTCGAACCCGACGACCTCGAGCGCGTCGCGCGCGACGATCGGCTGATAGACCAGGCTGAGCTCGCCACGTTCGATCGCCTGCGACAGCCCGCCCTCGATGCGGCGGCGGAAGCGGATCGATTCGTCCATGCTCTCGTCGAACACGCGGATGATGCCGCGGCCGTTTTGCTTGGCGTCGTTGAGCGCGAGATCGGCACGGCGCATCAGGTCGCCCGGGTCGCACTCGATGCCCGCCGGGGCATAGACGAAGCCGAGCGACGAGGCGGTCTCGACCGGATGACCGAAGATGCGCAGATGCGTCGAGCAGCCGAACAGGATGCGCTCGCACGCCATCGCCGCGGCTTCCTCGCCGGGCGATTCGAACAGGATGCCGAATTCGTCGCCGCCGAGCCGCGCGACCATGCCGCCTTCGGGCACCGAGTCTTCGAGCAGCGCGCAGACCTGGCGGATCAGCTCGTCGCCGGCGAGATGACCGAGCGTGTCGTTGACCAGCTTGAAGCGGTCGAGATCGAGCATCGCGGTGGCAAAGCCGCTCTGGCCGCGCGCATTTTCGGCCAGCGCCCGCAGAAAGGCGAGGCGGTTGGGGGCTTCGGTCAGCGAATCATGCGTGGCGATGTGCATCGCCCGGCTTTCATTGGCGGCAAGCTCGGCGCCCTGCTCCTCGAGCTGAACGATCTGCGCGGCGAGCGCGGCGCGCGCTTCGGCCAGCTCGCGGTCGACCTGCCAGCGATGCGTCAGCGCCGCCGCCATCTGCGTGACCTCGGCGACTTCGAATGGCTTGGCGATGTAAAAGATCTTGTCGGCCGGGCCGGCTGCCTTGCTGATCTCGATCGGCGAGAAGTCCGAAAAGCCCGTGACCATGACGAGGTTGATGTTGGGATCGAGCGCGCGAATGCGCGTCGCGGTTTCCTTGCCGTCGATTCCCGGCGGCATGCGCACGTCGATGAACGCGACGGCGAACGGATTGCCGTCAGCGATCGCCTGGGCAACCGCCGCGACGCCGTCGAGGCCCTGCATTGCATGGGTCAGGGCAAAGGTCGGTGCATCTTCGCGCACAACCGGTGCGTCGTCGAACAGCTCGGCCGCCATCGCATCGAGCAGCGCGCCGTCGCCGCTGCCCGCCGGCGCGAAGCAGCGCCGGTAGGAGTCGTGCATGCCTGGTTCGTCGTCGACGATGAGAATTCGCATGTCGTGTACCGCCGTAGCTCGTCGTTGGGGCGCCTCAGCCCATTGCCACGACGTAAGCGGATGCGGTTAAGGCGTCGTAAACGCTGTTAGATCGGTCAATGCTTGGCTACCCAGGACGACCGCCCCCAAGGGCCCCGCATTGCCGCCTAGCGCGGCCGGCACGACGAAACTGTCGATCGGCCCGATATCTCCGGTCGCGCCATAGCCGCCAAGGCTGTCGACGAGCTTGTCGCGGATAAGCGGGAAGAGATGCGGCATGCCGACCATGACGCCGCCGCCCATCACGATACGGCGCGGGATGCCGGTCAGCACCAGCATATGACAAAGCTGGGCGAGGGTATGCGCGACGCCGTCCCATAGGGGATCGTCGATGGCGAGTTCGTCGCCGCCGCGACCGGCCCGTGCGCGGATCGCGGTACCGGAGGCAAGGCCCTCGACGCAATCGCCATGAAAACTGCAACTGCCCGGCCAATCGTCGCCGCGCAGCCGCACGGTGCGGACGTGGCCGAGCTCGGGATGGGTCAGGCCGTTGGTCGGCTTGCCACCCAGAACCAGCCCCACGCCGACACCCGTGCCGACGGTAATATAGGCGTGATCCGCGACATCCCGCGCGGCGCCCCAGTGCCCCTCACCCAACGCGGCCCCGGCCACGTCACTGTTGAAGCCGGTCGGCACGCCGGCGAACGCCGCAAGGCGGCGCGCGACATCGATATGCGACCAACCCGGCTTGGTCGTGGCCGTGATCGCGCCATAATCCGCCGCAGCGACATCGATCGAGACGGGGCCGAAACTGGCGATGCCCAGCGCGTCATAGCCATGCCAGCGCGCGAGCACCGCTTCGATCGTCGCCAGCGTCTCCGCGGGCGTCGTGGTCGCGATGCGAATCTCGTCACGGATATCATCCGGGCCCGTGGCGAGGATCAGATTACACTTGGTGCCGCCGAGCTCGACGCCGGCGATCAACGGTGAGGACACGGTCATGCCAGTGCTATCCGTCGCCGGTCCCGCGCCTGTCAACGCCATCGAACGAGGGCCAGCCGCCACGCGTAGCGATCGCACCGGAATCATAGTCAATTCCGCATGACGGATCGAGCGACGGTTGATACCTTTTCTCATGACCGACCGCATGTCGCAGCAGCGCCCGCCCGCCACGCCCGACGTGGAGCCCGCGCATCGCAGGGCCGCTGGGCCGGCGCAAACGACCCTCGATTGCCTAGCCACCTCGCTTAACGGCGCGCCCTCCGTTCAACGGCTGGCCCGGATGACGCCGAACCGGACGGGCTTGCCCGACGCTCTCAAAGCAAACGTCGAGGCGATGTCTGGCATCTCGATGGATCATGTAAGAGTCCACCGCAATTCGCCCAAGCCGGCGCAGCTCAACGCCCATGCTTATGCACAAGGAAGCGATATCCATCTTGCGGCCGGGCAGGAGGAGCACCTGCCGCATGAGGCGTGGCATGTGGTTCAGCAAGCGCAGGGCCGGGTCAGGCCGACGATGCAGATGAAAATCGGCGTGCCCGTCAACGACGACAAAAGTCTGGAGGCGGAGGCGGATCTCATGGGCGCGCGAGCGGCGCGGAACCACGATCTGCTCCAGGCCAAGACGCTGCGCGACCCCGGCGTTGCGAACGTCGCCCAGATGATGGACGTGTACCGAAGCGACATCGGCAGCGATTTCAATATTATCCTGCAGGATGGCACGCATACTGTCGGCGAGCTCGTCGGCTTGCCTGGCGGTGGCTGGTATAATTTTACGGTCGGGGGCCGAGCGGTTTTGGTTCGCGGTCGAGACAATATCCTGTCTCGCGCCGGCGGCGATATGGAAATATCGGACGAGGAGGAAGAGCCGGACGACGAGGATCAACGCGACGAAAGCGATGAGGAAGAAAGCGACGATAGCGGTAGCGAGGATGATCAGCAGATGGGAGGTTACTATACCGGCACCGCGTTACCTGTGACCGACAATACGTTCGATTTCGACGCGCTGAGCAAAAGCACCAAACAACCACCAAAATTTGTCGCAGAGAAAATACGAAACAGTTTTCGACAGCAGCCTCGAAGCATGCGCATTCATACGCCTTTCGGCATGAAGACCGTTTCGAAAGGCATGCCCGCGTTTGAAACACCCGAAGAGACAACGAAAAATTCTCAAGCGATGGTGTCGTACCGCAAGGAAGACTACAAGCAGGGCAAGAAAGATCGCAAGGTTGGCAAGGACTATAGCGATTGGGCAGACGAACTATCGGACGATGAGACTGACGAGAAGGAAAAGCGTCGCCGTGCCGGCATGATGGTTACGTTTCTGGAACAGGGAAGTGACAATCTTGATGTCACGACGCTGACCCAACGACAGCGAGCGGCGATGGCCGGTTTGATTTCGGTAGGCATGATATCGGATCCACTCCGCACGGAATACAATTCCACCCGAACGGAAGAAGATTTCATCGATCAGTTGCGCCAGCGACGGGACGGCGAGACAACATTTCATGAGATTTTCGGGTCTAAGACTGACTCTCAATTTATCCCGGCGCGAACCGGTGGCTCCAGCCAACAGCGCGAATATCTGCGTCGTACTGATGAAATCAGAAACACACCGGCGTTATGGCAGAATAATTGCCTGATCAACGCCATTTGCCTGGCGATGGGCCGTCACACCGCGACGCTCGAAGAGCTGCTTCACATTCGCTACAATTTGGATAATTTTGGCGAGATGATGCTCGCGACGGAAGCAAATATTGGAATAATCCGCAATGCACTCGGAATAAACAACGAAATAGTCGTTCATTATACAAATGGAGCTATGCCTGAAACGATTCATGGCACGCCGCCACCCGTTCATATCTACCACACGGGACAAGATCATTTTCAGAACAATATTCCGATTGGCGGACACTATATTTAAATGTTCCAGTCGCGAAGTGGCGGTATCGATGCTGATATTACGATCAAGCCTGACGAATAAATGAACTAAAACACGCGCAGCATGCAACGCGGCCTGCTGCACGTCCTACTCATTGTGCCCCTAGCATAAAGTCATTTCAATCTCGGCACCGCTTCCCTCGTTGGAGCATGCAGATCGAGACAGGTTTGGCAGACAATGCTGTTTCATTTTTCCACCAACTTCTAACTCTCATCAGGAAGGCGCTGATTAAACTTCTTTCGAAATGCCGGTTACGCTCAGCGACTTGCCACTCCCAACCGGCTTTGGCCACGGCGGATCGATCCCTTCCCGAAGACAGAGGTTATAGAGTGTCCCAGGATCGATGCCCAGATGCCTCGCCGCCTTCTTCAACTTCCATCCTTGAACCCTCGCCATATCGACGAACTGATAAAGCATCGGTCCCATCCTGATCGTCGTTGGCCGGGTCGCAGTTCCGTCCGATCGAAGGGCGAGCGTGTAGATATGGCCGCAGCAGCACTTGAAGCGCATGCGCCACTTTCCACCTTCGGCCCGCCAGGGTCCCTGCGCTTCGGTCACGACACGCTTGCCGGAATGCGGCGCCAGTGGATTGTGGCACAACCACGGCGATGGTCCCACAGCATCTTCTATCGGCCGTCGTCCTCGTAACTTCGATAGGACGAAGTTACCGACGATGACGCTGTCGGTTTGCGAGCTAGAGCGCCCATCGATAAGATGATCGAACCAGACTGGAGCCGACGAGCCACCTTCCGAGATTGTCGGGAATATTCTGGTTAAAGGTTGAAGGACCGCCCGCACCTCCCTGCCGCTCGCGACCATGTCCACGGACTTGCCGCGCGAATATCCCTGTTCAATCAATCGACGTCCAAAATCCGTTTCAAGCTGCGTTGGGCGGGGCGATGTTGCATCTCGATCATCGCGAGAGAAGCTATCAAGAACCGAACCGGCAGCCATACTGAGCCACATCAGAGCGTCGCGTTCATCACTGTCGATAGGATCAACGCAGTTTGGCCCACTGGGCGGGGTGTTCTCCACCGTGGCCCGGATGTATTTCTCTCGGATCACTCCGAGCGGCGGTCCGAGCTTCAACGGCCTTCCGTGAACGGGGCACATCGTGACCAATGGAAGCTGGTGCTGTCGAGCCCAGCGAAGCTCCTCCCGATCCGAAGCGGCGATATCGTTGCAATCCACACAATATCGGATTGCCGTCGGGCGCACCAACCAACCGGACCGCTTCCCGGCGATGAGGCTGGGGCTCCCTTCTTCGCCCAGCAAGGCTTGCATTGCCATCGCCCTGCGGCTGCTGGGTGCGAACGCAATGTAGTACGGTAGAAGGGTATGATGCCACGCCAGGTATTCGCCACTGAGCCCGAGCCCCGCCAGAGCCGAACTCATCCTATCTAGTGACGTCGGTAGGTCGAACGGGGCGCGTGACGACGATTTTGCCATCAGGTCGCGATTGACATGTCGCGCCGTCGCATGACCTCGTGCGAAACCATAGCGGGCCAGGAAGCTGTGCAGCAGCTCGTCGTCATAGAGCCTTGGAGCGAATTTTACCGCCTGCCGCTCGTGATTCTCTCCGCTCATCGTGCTTGTGATAGACGGGACAAGTTACGAGCACATTGTGCGCGTCTCGAACGGACGGCGCGGCGGCGCGCGTCACTTCTTCTTGGCGCGCTCCCGCGCGGCCCGCAGCTTCTCCTGTCTGGACTCGGCGCGCGTCGCCTTGATCTTCGCTGCGGCGACTTCGGCGCCAGCGACCTTTGCCGCAGCGCGCACCGCGGCGTCGTGGATGCCCTTCAGCGCGCTGCCCGGCGGCTCCGTCTTGAACCGGCGGTGGCCGTTTGCCTCAGCGAGCACGACGAAGCCGTCGAACTCGATGACGAAGAGGAGCACGTCGTCCTTGTCCTTGCCGAGGTGGAGGTGCTTGTAGCCGTCGCGGATGAGCAGTTGGTCATCCTGGCGGTCCATCGACGGGCGGTAGAAGCGGGACGGCAGCTCGAACCCCTTCTCGAGATAGTCGAGGACGAGGTCGAGGTCAGATGCGAACGGCTCCTGATCCAAGACGCCGGTGAAGTCGGTGAATGTCGCCGCGCGCTTAATGAGCTTGGGCTCGAGCTTCATCCGGTCGCCGCGGAGCGGCTCCGGCAGGTCGTCGGCCATGATGGTGTCTCCTGCTACTTGCGCAGCAGGCGCGACATAAGGTCTTTACCACGAAGGCCGGTCAGGTCCTCCATAGTGTCAGCAGCGGCGTCGGCGCGGATGCTCTTGGCGTTGGCCGCCATGCGCTTCTCCTCGGGGCTGAACCCGAGAATCTTCCGACGCGCAGGACGCGTCTCGCCGAAGTCAACCATCGAGGCCTGAAGGCCAATGGTGACTACGCCGTCTTCCGGCTTGGTGCGCGCGCGGGACATGTCGCTCATATAGGCTATCCCTTCCTCTTACTCAACAATTGTCGGCGTGGCGGGTCATGCGCGTCCGGGGTTCGGCCCGCGATCATTCGACACTAGGTCGAAGCGGACCTCGACGCCTTCGTCATCGTCGAGACCGATGGCCGCACGAGCCAGATCCAACCACGCGCGCGTCTGGTCGGCCTCGGGCGACACAGAGACCGTGACCCGCCAGCTGCCGTCTGCCTCTTTTTCGAGATGAGGATCGCGTTTCAAGATGCCATTGCCCAGTGTCTCAACGACGACGGCCGTCAGCCACTCCCTGACCTTGCGCCGTGTTGGATCCACGGCGCGCATCCGCTTCAGCTTCTTGGGCTGGCCGGGGCGGATGACGTGTCGCTCGGGAAGGTCGGGTGCGAGCTCCCTGATCCGCCTCGTAACCGCCCGTTCGATCATGAGCTCGAGGTCATGGCGTGTAATGATGGCAGTCTTGCTGGCATCGACCATAGCGGGGCGGCTCTGTCGCTTGCTCGCGAGCTGGGGCTGCAACTGCATTCCGGCCAGCTTAGGCCCAATCAGGGGCTTCGCGAAGCTGCCGTGGTGGAGGCGTCGGTCGCGGCGCTCGATCACCTTGAAGCCGTCCTTCTGCAGGTTCGCCCGCAGAACGTCCCATCCTGGTTCGAAGGTCGTGGCCATGACGATGGTCGGCTTGGCTTGCGATGGAACATCGTCCAGGCCGAGACGGAATACGCCATCCGCGATCGCTTCGGCGACGGCCGTCGGCGACGGATAGTCATCCGTGACCTCGACCGACACCAGGGCGCCGCTCCACAGGTCGATCGCAAGTGTCAACGTCGGCACCGGAGTGCCCTTTTCGTCGAGGACGACATGAGCGGGCGCGGTGTGGTCGATCACCAGTACCTCGCCGAGACGGCTGGATCCTATCGATCGCTCCTCCTCGCCGTCCATCACTTTGACGGACAGTGTGCCGGGCGTGTGTCGGAGGTCGACAAGCGCTTGGTCGTGGAAGTTGCGGATCGTCACGTCCGACGGCAGCCCCCCAGCGGAACCCCAAGTTACATGGACGTGTCGAACGACCGCGCCCGGCGAGGCCGTGGGGTTGTCCTTTAGATAGCGGGCGATGATCGAACGGACCCTGTTGGCCACGGCGATGTCGCCCAAGCGCGTCTTTCGCTGCTCCGCGAGCGCGCGGTGCGGCACTAGCACCTGCGGTCGCCGGCCGCCGGCCGTCCATTCAGCGAGCATCTCGTAGAACCGGCGCAGTTGCACGCCGATCTCGCCGGCCGCCTTGGTCGCGTCGTCGACGGTCGGCTCCCGGATGCGGTCATAGGCGCTTAACGTGGTATGCCGCTTGAAGGCGGTATGGCGCTTAGTGACTGGCAACAGCAGCCAATCAGGATCGTCATTCCAGTCGCGGTCGGATTCCAAGAGACCCTCCAGAGCGACGATCTCAGCGAACAGCCGACGCGCACCATCGCTGGTGAGCTTTGTCATAACCATTCTCCTGTTTCAAGATAGCACACGCACCTTCACACTAGGTGCAGTTGAATTTTCAGTCGGATCAACCTAGCTTTCTGATGCGTCAGCTATCGGGCGACGCTTTTTGGAGGTGAATCATGGCTCGACGGTATCGGGCGAACACAGAGAGGCGCATCGCCCAGCTGCGCCGTGAAGGCCGCGGCCAAGGGTCCGGGGAGACCTATCTCCCGCAGATCCGCGTATCGGATTTCTCGTCGTCGGGGCGGGTCCATCGGCGTCCGTCGAGCAAGTTCGAACGGGTTGTGCACCTCCTCTCGGACATCGAGGAAGACACGTTCCTGCCGTTCGATGGCGCGGCTCTGGTCGCCGACGTCCGCGAGCAATTCCCCCTGCCCCGCGACGAGACCTACGAGTTGGCGCTGGCGCATGGCCTGCGTCACCCGAAGATCGGCGGCGTCCTCGTGGTGATGACGACTGATATGGTCGTCGACTTCGTCGACGGCCGGCGCGTCGCAGTTTCGGTCAAGCCGGCCGGCGAGCTTTCCAATCGCAACACGATCGCGAAGCTCGAGATCGAGCGGCTCTACTGGGAGCGGATGGGCGTCGCGTGGCACCTCGTGACCGAGCGCGAGATCGAGGAAGGATCGCGGATCAACAACCAGCAGTTGGTCGAATGGCGGTTCCTAGACGGATGCGAGGACGGCGAGGAGCACTGGGATGCGCGTGCCGCCGCGTTGCTCGGGCCGCTGGCGAAGGTCCTCCGGAGTGCGGGCCGTCCCCGGGTCATCGATGCGATCAAGCGCGTCGAGGCGAGCAACGGATGGCAGCCGGGCGACGGCCTGTCCGCGCTGCGGCGACTGCTGGCGCTGGGAATGGTGCGCCTGACGGCCGACCGGCGGTTCGATCCCTTCGGACCGGTCGATCAGCTCGAGATCGTCGTGGCGTCCTGACATGTTGATGCCCAACGACATCGTCACGGTGGGCGAGGCTCCACCCGTCCGTCTGAAGGTCATCGCCGCCGAGACGGCGTTGGATATGGTGGCGCTCGTCAAGCTGCCTGTCGGCGACACCGCCGAGGAGAAGGCACTCCTCGAAAAGCAGTGGCCGATCGTAGTGACGATGGCCGAGGCTACCGAATATCTCTCGTCGGGTTTCTGGCTCCTCGGCGAGCCTGATCATCCGATCCGCCCCGACGACCGGGATCTGCCGGAAGGGCATCTGAAGCGCCGCGAGGCGTCGTGGGCCATCGTTGGCCCGCTGATCGCGCGGACGCCGGACGTGTTCGTCAAGATGAAGCGGTCGCGGCTCGTCGCCGAGGCTTCCGACCTACACGGCATGTCGCCCGTCCATATCAAGGCCCTGCTGCGCCGTTGCTTCCATCGCGGGATGGACGAGGGCGCGATGCTGCCCGACTTCGCGAACTGCGGTGCGCCGGGTGTCGGGCGAGTCGAGGCGCAGGGTCGGGCTAAGCCTGGACCGGCCCGCAAGGACGGCAAGCCCGGCGTCATGATCACGCCGGACATCAAGGCCTGTTTTCTCAATGCCTACGAATCCTTCCGGTCGAACCGTAAGCTCAGTCTTCACGATGCCTACATCCAGTGCCTGCGGATGTATTTCACCGACATCGTCGAAGACCCCGGCACTGGGGCGATGAAGCGGATCCCGAAGGCCGAATACGCATTGCTGGGGCTGCCCCAATTCGACCAGTTCGCCTACCATGTCCGCAAGGAGGTCAACCGGCGGGACGCCGATCTGCAGCGTTTCGGGCGCAAGTGGACGATGAAGAACCGTCGTCTGCTTGGCAACTCGACTATGGAGGCCTGGGGCCCGGGCGCGCGATACCAGATCGATGCGACGGTCATCGACTGCTATATCCGGTCGAAGCGCAACCGCGCCCGCCTGATCCACCGGCCGACACTCTACGTCATCATCGACGTCTTCAGTCGCATGATCGTCGGCTTCTTCATCAGCGAGGATCCGCCGTCATGGTCGACGGCGATGATGGCTCTCGCGACGGTCGTCGAGGACAAGGTCGCGCTGTGCAAGCGCCACGGCGTCGACATCACGCCCGAGGATTGGCCCACCCGCGCCTTCTGCTCGATCCTCGAGGGAGACAAGGGCGAGCTGATCGCCGTGCATGCCGAGAGCATCGTGAAGCGCTTCGGTGCCACCATCGAGAACGCGGCGGCATACCGGGCGGACTGGAAGGGCATCGTGGAATCCCGTTTCCGGATCCTTCAATGGGGCTTCCGTCCGATGGTCGACGGCTACGTTGAGAAGGACTTCGGCGAGCGCGGCGCCAAGGACTACCGGCGCGCCGCCCGGCTGACGATCGACGAGCTGACCCGCATCGTGATCAGCCTCATCCTGCGCCACAACAACTCGAAGCAGCTGACAGGCTATCCGCGCCTGCCCGAGATGACCGACGATGGCGTGCCGTCGGTGCCTCGCGAGCTCTGGAACTGGGGCGTGGCCAACATGATCGGCACCCGGCGGACCTTCAAGGAGGACCTCTTCCGCTTCGCGTTGATGCCGCGCGACACGGCGATGGTGACGCGTGAAGGCATCAAGCACCGCGGCTATCTCTACACGTGCGACAAGGCGATTTCGGAGGGTTGGTTCGAGCGGGCGGCCGAGAAGACCTTCAGCGTGCCGATCAGCTTCCATCCCCGGGATCCTGCCGAGATACTGATCCACGTGTCGAAGGCTGAGGGCGAGTACCAGGTGGCCCGTTTCACGCGCCCGATGGAGTATCTCTACCATGATATGTCCCACGCGGAGATCGAGGTGATCCGCGAGAAGGCTGCGGTGATCGCCGCCACGGCGAAGGAAGCGGAACTTCTTGGGCGGATGGAGAGTGACGACCGCATCGAGGCCGAAGTCGCGGCCGCGCGACAGGCGTTCGATGACTGCGAGGATCCCGACGGCATCAAGAATGACACGAAGGGCCTCGTCGAGGCCAAGGCCGAGGAACGAGCGTCGTCGATCGGCGCGGTCACAGCGGAATTCCGGTCGAAGTTCGAAGGTAGCGGCGCGACGCCTGCGCCGGGGGGCGCGACGCCGACGACTGCGACCGTCGTCGACATCGCCACGCGGCGGCCAACGCCGTCCAAGCGAAAGTCGCTGGCTGAGCGATTGCGGGAGGAAGGATGATGGATGCCATGGAATTCAACAAGGACGACTGGCTCGAAGAGCATCTCGACAACCCGTTCTGCCGTTCGCTGGGACCGCTTCCCAGTTTCGCGCAGTTGCATGGTCAGATGCTGGTCCAACCCAAAGAGGGCCAAGATGACCGCCTGCTCAAGCCCCATCTGCGCCGGACGGCGGTTCTGCGGCTATTCCGGCTGATGGTCCCCACCGTTCGGCAGGTGGAGCTTGGCGAGCGCATCCACCAGGCGGTGCGTCTCGGCTATCAACACCGCAACCCGAAGGACGGTCATTACCGGCGGTCGCACCACGCGACGGCGTCGGCGCTGCGGGCATTCCAGACGGGAGCGACGGTTGACGAGGCGACGTCGTTGATCTTCACCGACCCCGACATCGTCGCGCCGGGCATCACGCTAGTCGGCGGTCCAGGCATGGGAAAGACGCGCTCGACCAACCGGATCATCCGCACGCTTTCACAACCGGTCCGACCGGACATCGAGGAATATGTTCTCCAGCTTCCGATTGTGAAGGCTGAGTGCCCCTCGCGTGGAGGCCGGGCGGCGCTCTGCTTCGGCATCGCCAGCGCCCTCGATAAGGCCTTGGGCACGAGCTACCACGCGGAGCTCGAGAAGGGTCGAGTAACTGGCGACCATCTGATGCTCCGTGTCCAGCACCTGCTCAACCTCCACGCGGTCGGGCTGCTGATCATCGACGAGATCCAGCATCTCCAGCAATCGACCGAAGGCATTCGGCCGATTATGAACTTCCTCGTCACGCTGGTGAACGTGTTGGGCATTCCCGTGATGCTGATCGGCACCAACGAGGCCCACGAGGTCATCCAGTCGTCGTTCCGGGAGGCGCGTCGCGCCGTCGGCATCGCGCAGCCGAACTGGAACTCAATGCAGGCCGACGAGGACTGGGAGGCCTGGTTGGGCGACGTGTGGAAATACCAGTACACGCGGACGCCCGTCGAGCTAACGAACGCGCTCTGCGCGCTCGTTCACGAGCTCTCTCAAGGGGTCATCGACATCGCGATCAAGCTCTACGCGATGGCGCAGATGCGTGCGATCACCGAGGGTGGCGACGAACTGCTGACCGAGGATCTCTTCCGGCAGGTGGCGGAGGAGGAACTGGTCTGCGTCGCGCCTATGCTCGAGGCACTGCGGACCGGAAACCTCAAGGCGCTGGCGCAGTTCCCGGACCTCAAGCCTCTGTCCCATCACGTCGCAGATGTCCTCGCGCGTGCCACGGGGCAGTCGCTCGATCGCGTCGAGAAGATCATGGCCATGCGGGAGAACATGGAAGGCAAGACGACCTCCGAGCGGGACGACCCCGGTGAGAACGTGAAGGCCTACTATGTCGGCGAGGGGCACGACGTGTCATTCGTCTCTTGGGCCTTCAGTCAGGCGACGATCGAGTTGGGTGATGTCGCGTGGATGAAGATCGGGCTCCGGATGGGCGAGATCCTCGCGTCGGGCGAGGCGCCGGTGCAGGAGATGCCTGCCGCACCCACATCCATGCCCACGGTCGACGCCCCTGCCCGCCGGACGCGAGATGGATCGTCTTCGAAGGCACGTCCTAAGGCCAAGCACCCTGCCAGCGGCCTGCTGGCTATCGTGGATGGGGCGGATGACCCACATGCGGCCCTAAAGGCGGCCGGCGTAGTCACGTCGCCGGCGGCCATCATCGGCACGGCGTGATTTGCTTTCTGCCTGAGCTGATCGACGACGAGCTTCTCTACGGGTGGCTCGGACGCCACCGCGCGACCATTGGACTATCGGGAGCAACTCACATGGAGTCGCTGTTCGGACGCCGAACCGTGGTGGCTTCCTATGATCTACAGTCCCAGCTCACTGCATTGAGTGACCGGGTGGATCCTCGGCTCGGGATCGATCCGGAACGGTTGATGATGCGCCATACGCTGTTCCCGTATTACACCGCGTTTCAGCCGTCGGAGGTCCGCAACAAGGCTGCAGCCGATCTGCTCGGCTCCGGCACGGCGTCGATCCACGTCCGACTGGGGATCGCGACCTTCAGCATCCAGCGGCCTCGACGGCTGCGCTACTGTCCAGACTGCGTTGAAGTAGCAGTATCCGAAGATCGCGACGCGACGTGGCTTCGCGGACACCAGCTGCCGGGCAACATTGTGTGCCATGTCCACGGCACCATCCTGATCGACGGCGCGGTCGAGATCGATGGGCTGAACCGGCACGCTTTCTCGCACCTTGACACGTCGTCGTCCGCGGTGATTGCACCATCGTTGCCGGAGAAGACTGGAGACCTGCTCAAGTGCATCGCGCGGGCGCAGCACTGCTTATGCGCTTCGATACGTCCGGTCCGCGAACTCGACGATTGGAAAGGGCATTACCGCGAGCGCCTCGCTTCGGTCGGTCTCATGCGGTCCGCCTGCAAGGTCGACCATGCGGGCCTCGAGGAAGCCCTCCGCGACGTCCTAGGCCCAGCCCTGCCCTTCCTCCCGGCGGCCTGCTCGTCGTTCGGCGAGCATGGCTGGGCTGCACTGATGGTGCGTTATCATCGCAAGGCGATGCACCCCCTCTTCCATGTCCTGATGGATTTCGCGCTCGAGCGCTTGGCGCCGGTGGACGAGCCCATCGCTCCTAAGACGTCCAAGGGCGCGATGGATGCATCGGGTCGCCATCCCGCTGCTTTGGGGCGGGAAGCTCGCACCGACTGGTCCGCGATCGACCGACGCTTGGTTATCAAGCTGCGTCACGTCCGTCGGAAGATAGCATCGGCGACGCCACCAGAGCGCCTCTCCTTCGCTTCTCTCGAGCGGGGGGCGGCCGGCCCTGGCTGGATCCGCAAGCGTGCGAACCGGTTGCCGCTCGCCGTCGCTGCACTCACGACCATGACCGAAACGGACGAGGCCTTTGCCGATCGGCGGATCGCGTATTGGACCGAGCGTCTGTTCGACGTGCCGACTTGGCAGATACTGAAGGCGGCTGGTATCCGATCGGACGCTTGGTCCTCTTATACGGCTAACGTCGAATACCACCGCCGTGCTGATCGGGCGGGTCGCGCCGCTTGAGGGGTATTGCCGCGAGGCGATCTAATTTCAGCTGGATCGCCGCGCCTCGGAGAGCGAAACAACTATAATCCGAGGCGCGGCAATCGGGACGGGCAGATTGAAAGAACTTTATGAAACCGAAAGAACTCTAATCCTTTCGAAAGAACTTTAATCAGTCACCACACTCATTTTCGTTCAGAAAGCATTCTCACTCCACTGTCACCGACTTCGCCAGATTGCGCGGCTGATCGACATCCGTCCCCTTGGCCACCGCGACATGATAGGCGAGCAACTGCACCGGCACGGCATAGACCAACGGCGCGATCAGCGGGTGGACCTTGGGCATGGTGATCGTCGCCATGCAGCCCTCACCCGCCGCCTGGATACCGTCATAATCCGAGATCAGCACGACCTTGCCGCCGCGCGCCTGGACTTCCTGCATGTTCGACACGGTCTTGTCGAAAAGCGGCCCCGACGGGGCGATGACAATGACCGGGACATTCTCGTCGATCAGCGCGATCGGGCCGTGCTTCATCTCGCCGGCAGCATAACCTTCGGCGTGGATGTAACTGATTTCCTTTAGTTTCAAGGCGCCTTCGAGCGCCAGCGGATAGTCGGTGCCACGGCCGAGATAGAGCACGTCGCGCGCGCTGGCGATGGTGTGCGCCATCGCCTCGATCGCCTCGTCATAGGCCAATGCGCCGTTGAGCGCGGCAGGCGCTTCGGAGAGGTGTTTGACGATCGCCTTTTCCTCGGCCGGCGACAATTTGCCCTTGGCGCGCGCGAGATTGGCGGCGAGCGCGGCGAGCACCGCAAGCTGGCAGGTAAATGCCTTGGTCGAGGCGACGCCGATTTCCGGCCCGGCATGCGTCGGCAACAGCAGGTCGGCTTCGCGCGCCATCGAACTGGTCGGCACGTTGACGACAACGGCGATGGTCTGCCCCTCGGCGCGCGCATGGCGCAGCGCGGCAAGCGTATCGGCGGTTTCGCCCGACTGGCTGATAAACAGCGCAAGGCCGCCCTCCTCCATCACCGGCTCGCGGTAGCGGAATTCTGACGCGACATCGAGATCGACCGGCACCCGCGCGAACTGCTCGAACCAGTATTTGGCGACCATGCCGGCGTAGAAGCTGGTGCCGCAGGCGACGATGGTGACGCGCTTGATTGTCGAGAGATCGAACTCGGGAATAGGCAGCGTGACCTTCTCCTCCATGCGCTGGAGGTAGGAGCGCAGCGTCTGCGCAACGACGATCGGCTGCTCGTAGATTTCCTTGAGCATGTAGTGGCGGTGGTTGCCCTTCGAGACGAGCTCGCCGGTCACGCCCGAGATGGTGATCGGCCGCTCGACCGGATTGTTGGCGCGATCGAAGATCTGCGCGCCGTCATGCGTGATGACGACCCAGTCGCCCTCCTCGAGATAGGAGATGCGCTGGGTCAGCGGCGCGAGCGCGAGCGCGTCGGAGCCGAGATAGGTCTCGCCCTCGCCATAACCGACGACGAGCGGCGAGCCGAGCCGTGCGCCGATCAGCAATTCGGGATGCTGGCGGAACAGGATGGCGAGCGCGAAGGCACCGTGCAGCCGCGGCAGCACTTCGGCAACGGCTTCGGCCGGGGACATGCCCGCCTCCACCTTCTCGCTGACCAGATGCGCGACGACTTCGGTATCGGTCTCACTGGTAAAGGTGCGCCCGCGCGCGATCAGTTCGTCGCGCAGCGGCTTGAAATTCTCGATGATGCCATTGTGGACAAGCGCCACCTCGCCGGTGGCGTGCGGGTGCGCGTTGTTGGTGGTCGGGCCGCCATGCGTCGCCCAGCGCGTATGGGCGATGCCGACCATGCCCGGCAGGGGCGAGTCGGCGATGACCTTGACGAGGTTGATGAGCTTGCCCGAGGCGCGACGGCGGTCGATTTCGCCGTCATGGACGGTGGCGATGCCGGCCGAATCGTAACCGCGATATTCGAGCCGCTTGAGCCCGTCGAGCAGGCGGTCGGTGACTTCTTCCTTGCCGACGATTCCAACGATTCCGCACATGGCTGAAGCCTTCTTTCCTAGAAACTATAGGGAACGCGAATGCCCGGCATCGCCGCCGGAAAATCCCTGGTGTTGCGCGTCACGAGGATCGCGCCGTTGATCTGCGCCGTCGCCAGGATCATCGCATCGAGCATTTTCATATGCGTGCGACAACGGATATCGGCGGCGGTCTGCGCTATCCGGCCGTCGAGTTCAATCACGTCGAACGGCGCGATGAGCATGCGCACATGATCACGGGTTTCCAGCGGTTCGCCGGCGAGGATCTCGGTCCAGGTAATCCGGCTGATGCGATGCCTGGCATAGCGCGACAGTTCGAGCGACGCCTCGGGTCGCATGCGCAACCAGTCGATCAGGATGTTGGTGTCGAACACCGGGTCGGACATGGCTGATCAATCGAAGCTGCGGTCTTGGCGAATGCCGCGCTGATAATCGACCGCATCGCCGATATCCTCGCGGTCGCGCCAATAACCGAAGCCGCGCGCAATCCAGTCATTGCCAACCGAACCGCGCAGATGCGCGCGTACCGCCTCGCGCACCTCCGCCGCGCGCGACCGGCCATGGCGCTGCGCCAGCCGATCGAGGCTGGCGACATCGTCATCGGGCAAATCGATCAGCGTCCGCATGATATATAGATATCATATCGTGATATCATGTCAAGATTTCTGGCTCTTCTTCGCCGCCATTACCTCGCGGAAGCGTTTGGCGCGGCCGGGCCGAGCTTCCTGCTTGCCGCGCGCAATGGCCAGCGCGTCCTCCTCCACATCGGCCGTGATGACCGATCCGGCACCGACGATCGCCCCGGCGCCGATCGTCACCGGCGCGACCAGCGCGGAATTGGAGCCGATGAAGGCGCCCGCGCCGATCACCGTGCGATATTTGAAGAAGCCGTCATAATTGCAGGTGATCGTACCGGCGCCGATGTTCGCGCCGGCGCCGATCTCGGCATCGCCGAGATAGCTCAGATGATTGGCCTTGGCGCCCTTGCCGAGCACCGCCTTCTTCATCTCGACGAAATTGCCGATCTTGGACTTCTCGCCCATCACCGCGCCGGGCCGCAACCGCGCGAACGGGCCGATCTCGGCGCCCGCGCCGACCGTCGCGCCCTCGATATGGCTGAAGGCGTGGATCGTCGCACCGTCGGCGATGCTGACGCCGGGACCGAAAAATACGTTGGGTTCGATCGTCACGTCGCGACCGATCAGCGTGTCCCAGGCGAACCACACGGTTTCCGGCGCGATCAGCGTGGCGCCGGCGTCCATCGCCTGGTTGCGCCGCGCCGCCTGCCAGCGTGCCTCGGCATAAGCGAGGTCGGCGCGGCTGTTGATGCCGATTACCTCGTCGGCGTCGGTTTCGACGACCACCGCGCGGTCGCCATCAGCCAGCGCGAGCATGACGATGTCGGGCAGATAATATTCGCCTGCGGCATTGTCGTTGCCGACCCGCGCGAGCAGCGGCCAGAGATCGGCGGCGCGGACGGCGGTGACGCCCGAATTGCACAGATCGACGGCGCGCTCGGCGGCGCTGGCGTCCTTATACTCGACCATTTTGGTGATCGCGCCATCGGCATCGGCGATGATGCGGCCATAGGCCTTGGCGTCGGGCGGGCGGAAACCGAGCACCGCGACACGCGGTCCGTCATCAGCCACGAGGCGCGCCGCCATCGCAGCGATGGTCTGCGGCGAGAGGAACGGCGTGTCGCCGAAGCAGACGATGGCGATGCCGTCGAAACCGGCCAGCGCCTCACGTGCCTGTAGCGCCGCATGCGCGGTGCCGAGTTGCTCGGCCTGCAGCGCGGTCGTGACGCCCAGTCCGGCGACGGCGGTCTCGATCTGCTCGCGCCCCTTGCCGACGACGACGACGCGCTCGGTCGCACCGGCGCGGTCGACACTGTCGATCAGGTGGAGCAGCATTGCGCGCCCGGCGATGGGGTGCAGGACCTTGTGGAGGTCGGACTTCATGCGGGTGCCCTGCCCGGCGGCAAGAATGATCGCGGCGATCGGTGCGCTTTCCATCACCCTGCCCTGCCACGACGTGCGCGCCAACGCCATAGCGACCGGCGCCCGAGGCGGCCGCGCCAGCGCATTTTTCGGTCCGTTAAGCGGTCCGCTCCCGACGCCATTTGGTCCACAAATGTCGCGCCAGCATCATCGGCGGCATACGCAACCAGTGCGAGCGCATATAGAAAGCCAGCCGGGTCACGGGCCGCGTCGCCCTGCCCCAGCCGTCGCGCGCCGTAAGACGGCGCAGGTAGAGACGATCACCCAGGGTCAACGCCGCCGGGTCACCATAAAGCGCGGCGGCAAGGCGTACCGCACGGGCGACTTCGCGCCGCAATCCGTGATGTGCCGCGCGCGCTTCGAGCCCCTGCGTGCCGAACTGCGCGACGAGGCAATGAATGTCCCACAGATTGCGCATCCCGCCCGCCAGATCGCCATCCGCAAAGAGATGCGCGGCGGCGTGAACGAGCATGTCGTTGGGAGCGAGCATGCGGACGCCGGGCGCGATCTCGACGCTGTCGCCGAGCAAGGCGGCGGCGTCCGGTGTAATCCGGGCGGTGAGCGGCAGGATGGTGTGGTGGACGTCGATCATCCGGTCGCGGTCGCGGTGGATCAGCGGCGGCAACTCGTGCATCCAGCGACGATAATAGGCGTCGTCATAGGGGTCGGGCTTGACCCATTCCCAGCCCGCCCCGAGCAACGCCGCTTCGACGCCTTCAAGCGCCGCGCGCGGCATGAGAATGTCCAGATCGCCGATCGAACGCCCCTCCCCCGCGCGCAATCCCGCTGCCGCGAAGGCCGAGCCCTTGAGCAACACCACCGGCACGCCGAGCGGCGCCAGCGCGCGGCGCGCCGCCTCGACCTCCCACAACGCCACCACCTGGCCCTGCGCAGCAGAAGCCCTTGCATCGGCGAGAATCCCCGTAACTTCCGGCGGCACGGCGAGCCCTTCGAGCCGAACGGCGAGCGTGCCGATCATCTGTTCGGCCCGGGCGATGGCGATCAGCGCGGTCCAGCCCACCGCATCGAGCGTCAGTGCACTCGATGGGTCGCGCAGCACCCGGGCCAGCGGCCAACCATCGCTCACAGCGCGGACCACAGCTTTTCGACCTGCGCCACCGCGCTGTCGGTGTCGGGATAGTCGATCGCGCGCGCCGGCACTGCCTTCACCAGCTGCGTCAGCGCGGAGAAGCCACGCTCGCCGAGCGCGACATAATTGGTCGAGGCCTGGGTAAGGCGGACGAACACCTCGCTCGGCGGCACGGCACGTTCGGCCGCTTCGAAACCATAGCTCGGAAACAGCAGCAAGGCAGGCGCCACGGGCGTCGCCATCGCCGCAACGGCGGCGGCATCAGGCACCAGATGGCGGATATCGCCCTTGGGCGTGCCGGCGAGCAGCGGCCCGAAGCGTGCCTCGGGCAACGCGCCCGCCACAACATTGATCGCCGCATTCTTCAGGCTGACGAGGCGCGGAAAGGCGTGGACCAGCCCGGTTTCGGGATCGATCAGCGCGAACTCGTCACCCATGAAGCGCCAGCCGCGCGCCGACAGCAACGCCGACAGCGTCGACTTGCCCGCGCCCGACACGCCGGTCATCAACAGCGCCTTGCCATCGCGCTCGACCGCCGAGGCATGGAGCAGCAGGTAGCGCCGCTGGCCGAGCGCCATTTGCAGGTTCATGCCCATTTCCGCCGCGAGCAGCCCTTGGTCGAGCGGCAGCGGCGCGGCGTCGGGCAGCATGAAGTCGCCGCCGATCGTCACCGACGGGCGGACGAAGCGACGCCAGGGTCGCGCCGGAAACAGCCGTACCGAGAAGTCGGGCACGTCGGGCTTGGGATAGCCGGCATATAGGGTTTCGAGCTGGGCGATCGGCGCGCCCCACGCCGAGCCGACACGGAAGCCGACCGGGCCGATCCTGACCGAAAAGACGTGCCTCATGCCGCCGAGACGAGCCCGCAGGCGACGAGTTCATCGAGTCGCTCGGCCAGCGCTGCATCGTCGAGGTCGGCGAGATCGAAATCGGCCGCCAGACGCTCGCCCAGCGCCGCCCGCGTCAGGCCCGATTCGCCGAGCGTCGCCATGATCTCCGGCGCGGGCGCTGTGAGCAGATGGGTCAGGCCCGAACTGCGGTGGTAGACCGCGATGAAACTGTCGAGATGGACGAAGCGGAGCGCTTCGGCGCGCGCCATGCGATAGAGCGGGTCGGCCAAGCGGACCTCAGCCGCGCGGCATCTGCAACGACGCGAAGCAGGTGAAGCCGCTGGTGCCCGATTGCAGGCGCCGGATATAATTGGTGTAGGCGCGGCTCTGCTCGCCGCTCATCCCCGGCAATTGGCCGCCGGCGAGCGCGTTCTTGACGTCCTCGCCCTTGAGTGGGTGCGTCGATGCTGGGAACGCGCCGACCGTGCCTGATGGGACAAGCGTGCCGTCGGCGGCGATATAGCTGCCGGCGCGCCCGGGATCGGGCACCGGGATCTCGCAATGCGCCATCGAGGCGGCGGTCTGCGCGAGCGCCGGGCGGATCGACACCACCGCGACCGCACCCGTCGCGCCGAGCATCAGCGCCCGACGGCGCGTCGTGCCCGCACCCTGGCCACCCGTCCGCTCACCATCTTTGCTCATCTCCCGAGCCTTTTCACATTCGAAACAGGCTGGCAAGCAAGGCTGGCCGGGTTAACGACGTTTGCGCTAAGGGGCGCGGCATGCTCCCGGGATTTTCTCATCGTGTGCTGATCGCGCTTGGCACCGTCGCGCTCGCCGCGGCCGTCGTGCTGCTGAGCGGCGGCGACGCGCAATCGATGCTCGTCGCGCTGTTCGGCGGGGTCGCCGCGGTGCTGGTCGTCGCGATCGGCGAATATGGCGATGCGCTCACGCCCGCCCCCGCGGCACCGGTCATCGCCTCGTCCCCGACACTCGACGAAATGCTCGATGCGATCGGCGAGCCGGTGCTCGTCGTGGCCGACGGGCGGGTGACGCACAGCAATGCCCCGGCGCGCGAACTGCTCGGCGGGCATATCAACGGCGAGGATGTACGCCTCGCCATCCGCCATCCCGGCGCGGCCGAGCGGCTCGCCAACCCGATCGCCGGCGCGCCGCAGGCGCCGGTCGACCTGGTCGGCATCGGCACGCTCGACCAGCGCTGGCAGATGCGCGTCGCGCGTGCCAGCGGCGGGCAACGCATCGTCCATCTCGTCGATCAGACCGGCAGCTATGCCGCCGAGCGCATGCGCGTCGATTTCGTCGCCAACGCCAGCCACGAACTGCGCACCCCGCTCGCCTCGATCCTCGGCTATATCGAGACGCTCGGCGACGAGCAGGCCGGCGCCGACCCGGTCGTGCGCAACCGTTTCCTCAAGATCATGTTCGACGAGGCGCGGCGGATGCAGCGGCTGGTGCAGGACCTCATCTCGCTGAGCCGGATCGAGGCGGAAAAATATCGCCTGCCCGACCAGCCGGTCGATCTCGCCGCGCTGATCGGCGACGTGCGCGATGAGTTGCAGGATGCGCAGCATGTCCGCACCAACGAGATCGCGCTCGATATCGAGCCCGGCATCGCGCCGGTGACCGGCGACCGCGCGCAGCTGAGCCAGGTGCTGCACAATCTGATCGGCAATGCGATGAAATATGGCGCGCCCGGCACCCCGGTGAGGGTCGCGCTGCACAAGGGCAGCAGCGGAATCATCCGGCTGAGCGTCGCCGACGAGGGCGACGGCATCGCACCCGAACACATCCCGCGCCTCACCGAAAGGTTCTACCGCGTCGACGCCGGACGCAGCCGCGCGGCGGGCGGAACCGGGCTTGGCCTCGCCATCGTCAAGCATGTGGTGGAGCGCCATCGTGGCCGGCTCGACATCGCCAGCACGGTCGGCAAGGGCACGACGGTGTCGATTCTCCTGCCCGCGCATGGGACCACTGTCACAAAATTGTAGCATAACCGTCACACAGGCAGTCACGCAGTGTTGCTAGGCCGAGTCCCGATGGTCGGCGACACCCGCCTCCTGGAGTGTCCGCATGCTTCGTTTCCTCGCGCTGATCGCAGCCTGCGCTCTGACCGGCTGCGAGGATCAGGCCGGCAGTGGCGGCGTCGGTTCGCGCGACCAGATCCGTGTGGTCGGCTCGTCGACGGTATTTCCCTTCACCGCGCTCGCGGCCGAGCAATTCGTCGACCGCAATCCGAACATGAAACCGCCGGTGATCGAATCGACCGGTACCGGGGCGGGCCTGCGGCTGTTCTGCGCGGGCATCGGTGCGGGTCACCCCGACATCGCCGACGCGTCGCGACGCATCACCGCGAGCGAATATGCCCAGTGCAAGGCGCATGGCGCGGGCGCGCTGATCGAGGTGCAGATCGGTCTCGACGGCATCGCCTTCGCCCAGGCCAAGGGTGGCCCGACGCTGACGCTGAGCCCGTTGACACTGTATCGCGCGATCGCTGCCAAGCCGGGCGGCGTGATCAACCGCGCGCGCACCTGGCGTGATGTCGATCCAGCGCTGCCCGCGGTGGCGATCCAGGTCTATGGCCCACCCGCGACCAGCGGGACGCGCGACGCGCTCGCGCAGTTGATTCTCGCCCGTGGTTGCGAAGAGGCCGTGCCGGAGATGGCGCGGAAGCGTGACAGCGACCCCAATGGCTATGCCGCGATCTGCACCGCGGTGCGCGAGGATGGCGCCTATGTCGATGCCGGCGAAAACGACAATCTCATCGTCCAGAAGCTCCGCGCCAATCCCGATGCGGTCGGCATCTTCGGCTATTCCTATCTCGAAGAGAATAAGGACACCGTCGACGGCCTGCCGCTGAGCGGCGTCGCGCCGACCTATGAGACGATCGCCGAGGGGCGCTATCCCGGCTCGCGGCCGCTCTTCCTCTATGCAAAAAAGGCGCATCTCGGCGCGATCAAGGGGCTCCGGTCGTTTCTGGCGACCTATGCCGGGCTGTGGACCCCGGACGGACCGATGGTCCGCAAGGGCCTGATCGCCGCCCCGCCCGAGGTCCGCGCGCGCGCCGCCGACACGATCCGCCACGAAACAACGCTCGATCCGGCGGGGCTGCGCTGACCGCATCATGACCGGCATCGCGCTTCTCTTCATCCTCACCATGCTCGGCGTGATCGGCTGGCTGACCGGTCGCGCGCGCGCGGCGATGGCGGGGCGTGGCCCTGGCGAACGCTCGGTGTCGCTGCCTATCCATGGCGGCAGCTATGTCGCGCTGTGGACCGTGCTGCCGGCAGCATTGTTCTTCGCGGTGTGGATCGTGATTTCACCCGCGCTGGTGACCAATGCGGTGCTCGATACGCCGGCGGCGCAGGCCTTGCCCACGCAGCGTTTCGAACGCGCGGTGATCCTGTCCGAGGCGCGCGACCTCGCTGCCGGCCGCGCCTATGGCGCGTTCAATCCGCTCTCGCAAACGCTCGCCCCGGCCTATGCGAAGGCGCAGCGCCGCTATGACTGGATCGGCGGCACTGTCGCGATGCTGCTCGCCATCGCCGGCGGCGGGCTGGCCTGGCTGCGCATCCAGCCCGGGTTCAAGGCGCGCGCGCGGGTCGAACGCGTGGTGATGGTGACGTTGTTCGCCGCATCGCTGCTCGCAATCCTCACGACCATCGGCATCATCGGCTCGTTATTGTTTGAATCGCTGCGCTTCTTCCGGATCGTACCGCTGAACGAATTCCTCTTCGGCACGCATTGGAGCCCGCAGGTCATCGACCCGCGCCATCCCGGCGCGACGCTCGGTGCGGTGCCGCTTTTCTGGGGCACCTTCTTCATCGGCGCGGTCATCGCCATGCTCGTCGCCATCCCCTTCGGGCTGATGAGCGCGATCTATCTGACGCAATATGCCAGCGCCGGCGCGCGCCGCTGGATCAAGCCGCTGCTCGAGATTCTCGCGGGCGTGCCGACCGTGGTCTATGGCTATTTCGCCGCGCTGACCGTCGCGCCGGCGGTGCGCCAGCTCGGCCTCTCGCTCGGCATCGCCTCGGCCTCCGGCGAAAGCGCGCTCGCTGCGGGGCTCGTCATGGGGGTGATGATCATCCCGTTCGTCTCGTCGATGGCCGACGATGCGCTGGCGGCGGTACCCACCGCGATGCGCGACGGCAGCCTGGCAATGGGCGCGACCACCTCGGAGACGATCGGCAAGGTCTTGCTGCCCGCCGCCTTGCCGGGGGTGATCGGCGGCGTGCTGCTCGCGATCAGCCGTGCGATCGGCGAGACGATGATCGTGGTGATGGCGGCGTCGGGCGTCGCCACGCTGACGCTCAACCCCTTTGCCAGCGCGACTACCGTGACCAAGCAGATCGTCGACCTGCTGACCGGTGAAGCAACCTTCGACAGCCCCAAGACGCTTGCCGCCTTCGCGCTCGGCCTGGTGCTGTTCGTCATCACCCTGTTGCTCAACGTCTTCGCGCTCCGCGTCGTAAAACGCTACCGGGAGGCATATGAATAGCCCCGCCGATCCGCGCGCGCGCGTGCCGACCGACTGGCAGGGCGAGGCGATGCAGCGGCGACTGCGGCGGCGTTATCGCGCCGAACGAGGGTTCCACCTGCTCGGGCTGGCCGCTGTCGTCGCCTCGGCCGCGTTCCTCGCCTTCCTGCTCTTCACCGTGCTCGGCAACGGCCTTGGCGGCTTCGTGCAGACGCGCATCGCCCTGCCGATCGATCTCGCGCGACACGGTGTCGCGCTCGATCCGGCGCGGCTGCGTGGCCCCGGCGCCGATCTCGCGTTGGCCGGCGCCAATATCGAGGGTGCGACCGACGCCGCGGCGATCGCCGCCTTTGGTCGCGGTGGCGATCAGCTCCTCTCCGACGGAGCATGGTTGAGCGTGCGCGACGCGATCAAGGCCGACCCGACCCTGCTGCGCCGAACGGCGACGGTCATCGTCCCCGCCGACGACGCGATCGACAGCGCCGCCAAGGGGCATGGCAATGCCGCGGCCATTGGCCGGCTCGCCGCGCTCGAGGCGCGCGGAGTCATCTCGCGCGGCTTCGACAGCAAATTCCTCACCGGCGGCGACTCGACCGATTCGACCAATGCTGGCATCTGGGGCGCCCTCAAGGGCTCGATCTACACCATGCTGGTGACGCTCGGGCTGGCCTTTCCGATCGGTATCCTGGCGGCGCTGTACCTCGAGGAATATGCCCCGCATAACCGCTGGACCGACCTGATCGAGGTCTCGATCAACAATCTCGCCGCCGTGCCGTCGATCACCTTCGGCCTGCTCGGTCTCGCGATCTTCCTCGGCACCTTTCACCTGCCGCGCTCGGCGCCGCTGGTCGGCGGTCTGACGCTCGCGCTGATGACGATGCCGGTGATCGTCATTGCCGCACGCAACGCGATCAAGGCGGTGCCGCCCTCGATCCGCGACGCCGCGCTCGGCATCGGTGCCTCGCCGGTGCAGGTCGTCTTCCATCACGTCCTGCCGCTGGCGCTGCCGGGTATCCTGACGGGCACGATCATCGGCATGGCGCGCGCGCTGGGCGAGACCGCACCGTTGCTGATGATCGGCATGCGCGCCTTCATCTCGGCCGCACCGGCGCGGATCACCGATCCATCGACCGTCCTTCCGGTGCAGATCTTCCTGTGGTCCGACCAGATCGATCGCGGCTTCATCGAGAAAACCAGCGCCGCGATCATCGTGCTGCTGCTGTTCCTGTTCGCGATGAACGGCATCGCGATCTATTTCCGCAACCGTTTCGAGACCCGCTGGTGATGACCCAAAAAACCAAGATCACCGCGCGCCACGTCAACGTCTTCTACGGCGCGGTCCAGGCGATCAAGGACGTCTCGATCGACGTCGACAGCGACAATGTCACCGCGTTCATCGGCCCGTCGGGCTGCGGCAAATCGACCTTCCTGCGCGCACTCAACCGCATGAACGACACCGTTGCCAGCGCGCGGGTCGAAGGCGAGATCGAGCTCGACGGCGTCAACATCTACGCCCCCGAGATGGACGTGGTGCAGCTGCGCGCGCGCGTCGGCATGGTGTTCCAGAAACCCAATCCGTTCCCCAAGTCGATCTTCGAGAATGTCGCCTACGGCCCGCGCATCCACGGCCTCGCCGCGGGCAAGGCGCAGCTCGCTGAGATCGTCGAACGTTCGCTCCACCGCGCCGGCTTGTGGGACGAGGTCAAGGACCGGCTGGGCGACAGCGGCACGACCTTGTCGGGTGGCCAGCAGCAGCGGCTGTGCATCGCCCGCGCGATCGCGGTCGACCCTGAGGTGATCCTGATGGACGAGCCCTGCTCGGCGCTCGACCCGGTGGCGACCGCACGGATCGAGGAGCTGATCCACGAACTCAAGGGCCGCTACGCGATCGTCGTCGTCACGCACAACATGCAGCAGGCGGCGCGCGTGTCGCAGCGCACCGCGTTTTTCCATCTCGGCGAGCTGATCGAATATGGCTCGACCTCGGACATCTTCACCAACCCGCGCGAAGCGCGGACCCGCGACTACATCACCGGCCGGTACGGCTGAGGAGCTGAACGATCATGCCCATCGGCAACGAGCATACCGTCAAGGCGTTCGACGAGGATATCGCCCATCTCCGCGCGTCGATCGCGCAGATGGGCGGCCTGGCCGAACAGGCGATCGCCGATGCGATCGTCGCGCTGCAACGCAATGACGCCGAACTGGCCGGGCAGGTCCGCGCGGCCGATCGCGCGATCGACCTGATCGAGGCAGAGGCTGAACGGCTGGCGGTACGCATCATCGCGCTGCGCGCGCCAATGGCCAACGACCTGCGCGAGGTGGTCGCCGCGCTCAAGATCGCCAGCGTGATCGAGCGCATCGGCGACTATGCGAAGAACATCGCCAAGCGCGTGCCCTTGATCGTCAGCGAAACGCGGATCGAGCCGATTTCAACGCTGCCGGCAATGGCGCGGATGGCGCGCGAAATGGTCCACGCCGCGCTCGACGCTTTTGCCGCGCGCGATGCCGCGGCAGCGGTCCGCGTGTGCGAAAGCGATCATGCGCTCGACAATTATTATGACAGCATTTTCCGCACCTTGCTGACGCACATGATCGAGAATCCCAAGACGATCAGCCAGGTCGCGCACCTGATGTTCGTCGCCAAAAATCTCGAACGGATCGGCGACCATGCGACCAACATCGCAGAGATGGTCTATTTCGCCGCGACCGGCACCAAGCTCACCGACCGCGGCGCGAATGCCGCGTGATGCACGACCGACACCCAACCTTATCGACAGGGGAATGAAGATGGCACGGGCCAAGATGTTGCTGGTGGAAGACGATGCGGCGCTCGCCGAACTGCTCGTCTGGCATTTCAACCGCGAGGATTTCGAGGTGACGCAGACCCCCGATGGCGAGGAAGCGCTGCTGCTCGCCAAGGAGGCGACCCCCGACATTGTGCTGCTCGACTGGATGGTCGAGGGTCTGTCGGGGATCGAGGTGTGCCGCCGGCTGCGCCGTATGCCCGAGACCGCCAATGTGCCGATCATCATGCTGACGGCGCGCGGCGAGGAGGAAGACCGCGTCCGCGGCCTGGAAACCGGCGCCGACGACTATGTCACCAAGCCCTTTTCGCCGCGCGAGCTCGTCGCCCGCGTCGGCGCCGTGCTGCGCCGCGTGCGCCCGGCGCTCGCCGGCGAGCAGCTGAGCTATGCCGACATCGAGATGGACATGGTCGGCCACAAGGTGCGCCGCAGCGGCCAGGTCGTCCAGCTCGGGCCGACCGAATTCCGCCTGCTCAAGCATTTCCTCGAACATCCCGGCTGGGTGTTCTCGCGCGAGCGGCTGCTCGACGCGGTATGGGGGCACGATTCGGACATCGAATCGCGCACCGTCGACGTGCATATCCGGCGCTTGCGCAAGGCGATCAACGGCACCGACCGGCCCGACATCATTCGCACGGTGCGCTCGGCCGGCTACGCGCTGGATTCGGGGGCGTAAGACATCCGCCGCCACCTTTCCCGGCCAGCGGCCGGGAAAGGTCATGGAGCGGCAAAGCTGGTGGGTGATCTCGCTGCCAGGCGATACCGGCTCGCGAGTGCGAATCCTGCGCGAATGGCGGAGCCATTCGCCTGGCAAAGCGTTTCCCGACCCGAGCGCTACCACGCGCCCGGATTCAGGAGACTCGTCATGAAGATCATCTTCGCCGTGGCACTCGCCACGATCGCGCTGCCAGTTTACGCACAGGGCCAGACGACGACGCCACCCTCGACCAACGGCATCCCCGACACGATGCTGTCGACATCGTCAGCCCCGTCAACGGGGCCACGCGCGCAGGAAGGCAACCTGCCCTCCAACAACGCTGCCGCCACGACCAGCGGTGCGGTGCCCGCGCCGGCACCGCTCGATCACTATCCCATCTGTCAGCGCGGCCAGTTCGACAAGTGCATGGAGCCCGGTAACGGCGCCGGCAAGGCCTACGCCACGCGTCACCGCCATCACCATTGATCCGAGCAAGGCTGACGCGTCCGCGACGCCCGGCTTCACCACCATCCTTAAGGAGGGACAGATGAGACTTTTTATTCTCGCAATCGCGCTCGGCAGTGCCGGCGCGGCGTCTGCACAGACCGCGCCCACACCGCAAGATGCCACCCCACAAACCGTCGGCGATCTGCGCGGCGGCTATCAGCCGAGCGCTCCGCTGTTCAGCACCCCGCCCCAGCCCGGCCAGCCCGTAATCTTCGTGCCCAACCCGCTGACCCCGGCTCAGGCCTATCCCGCTCCGGCGGCGTTGGACCATTATCCGCTCTGCAAGCGCGGCCAGTTCGACAAATGTCGGCAACGCGGCGGCTGACACGGACCGCGCACATGGCTAGGAGGCGCCCCTAGATCAACTGAGGAGCACCATCGTGACCATCAGCTTCAAAGGCCGCGTCGCCATCGTCACCGGAGCCGGCGGCGGCCTTGGCCGCGCCTATGCGCTCGAACTGGCGCGTCGCGGCGCCAGGGTCGTCGTCAACGACCTTGGCGGATCGCGTGACGGCACCGGCCATTCCGATGCGGCGCTGAAGGTGGTCGAGGAAATCAAGGCGGCGGGCGGCGAAGCCATGTCGAACGGCGGCAGCGTCACCGATTACGATCACATGGTCGAGATGGTCGCACAGGCCAAGGCCGCATGGGGCGGCGTCCATATCCTGATCAACAATGCCGGCGTCTTGCGCGACAAGAGCTTCGCCAAGATGGAGCCGGCCGATTTCCGCTTTGTGCTCGACGTCCACGTCAACGGCTCTGCCAATTGCACCAAGGCGGTGTGGGAAACGATGCGCACGCAGAATTACGGCCGCATCCTGATGACTGCCTCGTCGACCGGGCTGTTCGGCAATTTCGGCCAGGCCAATTACGGCGCGGCCAAGCTCGCCCTCGCCGGGTTGACCAAGACGCTTTATCTCGAAGGCGCCAAGAACAACATCAAGGTCAACACGATCGCGCCCGTGGCCGGGACGCGGATGACCGAGGATCTCTTCCCACCCGAGGCCTTCGCGGCCTTCGCCCCCGAAAAGGTCGTGCCTGCCGCGCTCTATCTGGTCAGCGAGGATTCGCCGACCAACGCCATCATCGGCGCCGGCGCCGGCGTCTTCCAGGCGGCCTATGTCACGCTGACCCAGGGCGCCTTGCTCACCGGCGACGATCTCTCGCCGGAGGGTGTCGCGGCGCACTGGGCCGAGATCACCGACCGCACCGGTGAAATCACGCCGCAATCGGGTGCCGAACAATCGATGCTGATCCTCAAGCACTTGCAGGGATAAGCTCGCACCGACTTAGTGTATTGCGATAGCAATACACATGTGGTAAACCTCTTCCTTCAACAGGGAGGATTGCCATGTACAGCGAAAGCGACATCGATGGCGCAGTGGCGGCGGGCGCGATAACGCGCGAAGCCGCCACCGCACTGCGCGACCATATCGCGCTGAGTCAGTCGGCGCCCGCCGTCGACGAGGAACATTTCCGGCTGCTCACCGGCTTCAACGACATCTTCGTCTCGATCGCCGCCGCCGCGGTGCTGGTCGGCATGGCGTGGCTTGGTCAATCGATCACCCTGCCGCTCGCCGGCGCCCTCGTCGCGGCCACCAGCTGGGGCCTGGCGGAATATTTCACCCGCACCCGCCGTATGGCGCTGCCCAGCATCCTGCTCCTGCTCGCCTTTGTCGGCGGCGTCGGTGCGGCCCAGGTCGGGCTGATCGTCATCAACGGCGACGCGCTTGAGGCGTGGGCAAAGCTACATTTCGGCAACCATCCCGAACCCGTCATCGGCACGTTGGCAGCGATCATCGGTGCGGTCACGGCTTTCGCTGCCTGGCTGCACTGGCGGCGCTTCATGGTGCCGATCACCGTCGCGGCCGGGGCGGTCGCCGTGGTCGGCGTAATGCTGGCAATGGTCGTCGGTTATATCCCGCACGCGCAGGATTTCATCTACGCGCCGATCCTCGTCGCCGGCGTGGTGATGTTCGGCCTGGCGATGATGTGGGACGCCAGCGACCGCGAGCGCCGCACCCGGCGCGCCGATGTCGCCTTCTGGCTGCATCTGGCCGCCGCGCCGATGATCGCGCATGCGCTGTTCCAGCTGCTCGGCGTGTTCGATGCCCCGATCGGTGTCGGCATGGCGGTGATGGTGATCGCGCTCTACATCGCCTTCGCCTTCGTCGCATTGGCGGTCGACCGGCGGGCGCTGCTCGTGTCGAGCCTCGCTTATGTGCTCTACGCGATGTACTCGCTGTTCCAGGGCGCCGGCGCGGTCGAACTCGCCTGGGCCTTCACCGCGCTGGTGATCGGTTCGGCGCTGCTGCTGCTCTCCGCCTTCTGGCAGACGACCCGCGCGCATATCGTCGGATTGCTCGGTGGACTGGCGAACCGTTTGCCGCCGGTGGGCACCATCGTCCACACCTGAACGCCGTCATCGCTCGCTGCGCCGACATCGATGGCCCTGCCCGGCAACGGGCGGGGCCATTTGTCTATTCCGCGACCAGCTTCATCAGCCGCCGCTCGACCGGTGCCAGCACCGGGCCAAGTTCATGCCCGCGCTTGAGCACCACACCGCTCTCACCGACCAACGCCCACATGCCCTGCTTCTGGCGCAGCGCCGGGCGCTTTTCGATGCGGAACTCAGGGCGCTCGGTGGCGCGGCGGAAGGCGGCGAACACCGCCGCGTCCTGTCCGAGTTCGATCGCGTAGTCGCGCCAGTGCCCGGCCGAAACCATACGGCCATAAAGATCGAGAATGCGGGTCAGTTCGAGCCGCTCAAAGCCGATCTGGCTCGGCAGCCCGCGGGGAACGGGAAACGGCGTAACCGTACCCATCAGCGACGATCAGGCACGATCGCGCACCTGCTCCTGCTCGGCGAGCAACAGGTCGAGCCGCTTGCGCATCGTCTCGAGCTCGCAGCGCAACAATTCCACCTTCTGCGTCGCGGGATCGAACATTTCGCTGCACGGCGTACCATAAGCGAGGAAGCTGTCGGGCTTCTGCCCGCCCTCGACCATCGTCGCGCGCGCCGGAATCCCGACCATCACCGCCCCTGCCGGCACGTCCTTGGTGACGACCGCATTGGCACCGACGCGCGAGCCCTTGCCGAGCGTGATCGGGCCGAGCACCTGCGCGCCCGAGCCGATGATCGCATTGTCGAGGATCGTCGGGTGACGCTTGCCGGCAACGCCATTGTCCGGGCTCGTCCCGCCAAGCGTAACGCACTGGTAGATCGTCACATTGTCGCCGATCTCGGCGGTCTCGCCGATTACGACGAAGCCGTGATCGATGAAGAAGTTACGCCCGATCGTCGCACCTGGATGGATGTCGATCGCGGTCATGAAACGCGAGATGTGGTTGACCAGCCGGGCGAGAAAATACAGCCGCCAGCGGAACAGGCGGTGCGCCATGCGGTGGAACCCGAGCGCCCAGACGCCCGGATAGAGCAGAATTTCCGCGCGTGACCGCGGCGCAGGATCGCGCGCCTTGATCGAATCGAGATAGGCGATGAAACGGCCCGACATTCTGCGTCCCCTGTTACGCTTTGCGCGATGTAGTCGTTCGATCCGACGAATTAAAGGACCGGCTGGTCGCTAAGCCGCGCAACGCAATGCCCATCATCCTTGTCGGATTTGAATTTGGACCCAATCTCTGGTCGTCATGATCCGCCCGATATGTCCGCGATGAGCTGGTTTTCGCCCGAGACGTTGGAGGCGATCCTGCCGTTCATCGCGATCGGTTTCGGCGCGCAACTGGTCGATGGCGCGCTCGGCATGGCCTTCGGACTGATCAACTCGACCTTGCTGATCACCGTGATGGGGCTGCCGCCGGCGGTCGCCTCGGCCAGCGTCCATGCCGTCGAGACCTTCACCACCGCGGCCTCCGGGGGCAGCCACATCGTCCATCGCAATGTCGACTGGCGGCTGTTTCGCCGGCTGGTGATCCCCGGCGTTCTCGGCGGCATCCTCGGCGCCTATGTCCTGGCCAATATCGATGCCTCGGTCGCACGCCCCTTCGTCATGGCCTATCTCGCCGCGATCGGCCTCTATCTGCTGTACCGGGCGTGGCGCGGCGCGATCGAGCCGCGCACGCCCAAGGTGATCGAACCGCTGGGATTTGCCGGCGGTTTTCTCGACGCGGCGGGCGGCGGCGGCTGGGGGCCGGTGGTGACCTCCAATCTGCTCGTTCAGGGCGCAAGCCCGCGCCAGACGATCGGCACGGTCAATACCAGCGAGTTCTTCCTGACCGCCACGATCTCGGCGACGTTCATTGCCCAGATGGGCCTTGCCGCCTTTACACTGCAGACCGCCGGCCTGCTGATCGGCGGGCTGGTCGCAGCACCACTTGGCGGTATCCTCGCCAAGCGCGTGCCGGCCCGTGGCCTGATGGCGATGGTCGGTACGCTGCTGACGCTGACCAGCGCCTGGTCGATCTACCAGGCGCTGAACAAGTAACCTTCGCACTCCTGCCTCCGCAGGAACGCTGTGCCGTCTATGCGACCGCGGCGTGCACCGTCGCGACCGCCTTCATCACCGCGCCGATCCGCACCGCGGTCTGGATCGTCTCGGCAGTGGCACCGGCCTTTTTGAGTATCTGCTCATGGCTGTCGATGCACATGCCGCAGCCGTTCATCGCACTGACGGCGAGGCTGAACAGCTCGAAATCGACCTTGTCGATGCCCGGCGCGCCGATCACGTTCATGCGCAGCTTGGCCGGCATGCGCTGATACTCGTCGTTACCCGCAAGGTGCGTGAAGCGATAATAGACGTTGTTCATCGCCATAACCGCCGCGGCGGCACGCGCCGCGTTGGCCGCCTCGGGCGACAGCTTGTCGGCGACCTCAGCCTCGGTCGCCTCGACCAGTGGCTTGTGGCCCGTGGCATGCGCGCAGGCCAGGAACAGCCCGAACTTGCGCTGATCGTTGAGCACCGGCTCGTTGAGCAACGAGCCGATATTGAGGCGAATGTCCTTGGCGAAATCGGGCAGCGTGCCCGCAAAGTCCTTGAGCGACATGATACTCTCCATGAAGTGGCGATTTGAAAAGATCGGAAACGAGGTTAGGTCCGGGTAACGAGTAACGGGTGGGCGGTGAGGCAATGGCAGCGATCGACCTGTTGAAGCGGGCTCTGCCCGGCCACGACATGAAACTGCCGATCCTCTTCGGCCCGTTTCGCGGTGGCAGCTTTCATTCCAATCCGCGATCCTCGCTGCGCAAGGTCTTCGGCCTCTACGAATATGAGCATGCCGCCTGGCTGCGAGCGGTCCTGCCCAACACCGACCTGATCATCGATATCGGTGCCAATGACGGCTATTTCACCTTCGGCGCGGCACGTGCGATCGCGCGCTACCGCCAGCCCCGCGCCATCGCCTTCGAGCCCGACGAACGACATATCGAGCGGCTCCGACAGGCACGGATGGAAGCCGGCTACGATGCCGATACCATCCAGCTGCGGCCCTTCTTCGTCGGGCTCGGGCTGAAGCAGCGGGTCATCGCCCTCGACTGGCTGCCCGAGGCCGACAGCGATCTCCGCGCGCTGATCAAGATCGACGTCGATGGCGGTGAGATGCGGGTACTCGGCGGCGCGAAGAAATGGATCAATCAGCGACACCATTTCATGATCGAAGTGCATCGCACCGAATATTTCCAACAGATCATCGCGCTGTTCGCCGAACGCGGCATCACGTTGGAACGCGTGGACCAGAAGGCGCTGCCCCTGCTCGGGCGGGAGCAGCGCCATCCCGATCATGGCTGGCTGGTTACGCCGGCCACATCGCGCTGATCAGGCAGCGACCTTCAGCACCTCGTCGCCCTTGTTCCAGTTGCACGGGCACAGCTCGTCGGTCTGCAGCGCGTCGAGCACGCGCAGCGTCTCGGCCGGGTTGCGGCCGACGTTCAGGCCGTTAACCTGCACCGCCTGGATGATGCCGTCCGGATCGACCGTGAAGGTCGCACGATAGGCGACATGCTCATTGGCATCGACGATGCCGAGCGCCGAGGCGAGCTTGGCGCCATTGTCAGCGATCCACGGGAAATCGGCGGCGGCGAGATCGGGATCCGACTTCCGCCATGCGAGGTGGACGTGCGAGGTGTCGGTCGAGGCGCCGATCAGCACCGCATCGCGATCCTCGAAATCGCCCTTCAGGCCGGCATAACCGACGATCTCGGTCGGGCAGACGAAGGTAAAATCCTTCGGCCAGTAGAACACGATCTTCCACTTGCCCGGCGCGGTGGTGAGAACGTTGATCGTCTCGCCGGCCGGGAGTGCGCTGGTGCCCTGCTGCACGGGAACGGTGATATCCGGGAACTTGTCGCCAACGGTCAACATAATGCGGCCTCCTGCCAGAAATGGGGTGGGCCAATCGACATCCTCGGTCGCAACGGAGCGGTTGGCCGCCCTCTATGCTGCGCTGCATATAAGAGTGGATTTCAATCGAACAAGCAGGTTATTTGATGCCTATTGATCGACTGAGGCGATAAATGGCAACCTACCTACCGACGCTCAAACAGCTGCAATATCTCGTCGCGCTGAAGGATCACGGCCATTTCGGCCGCGCGGCCGACGCCTGCTTCGTCACCCAATCGACGCTCTCGGCGGGTATCCGAGAGCTCGAAACGCTGATCGACGTGACGCTGGTCGAGCGCACGCGGCGCGTCGTGCGCTTCACGCCGCTCGGCGACCGCATCGCCGACAAGGCGCGCCGGGTATTGCGCGAGGCCGACGAACTCGGCGACCTCGCCCGCGCGGCCGGGCGACCGCTGTCGGGCGAGATGCGGATGAGCGTGATCCCGACCATCGCCCCCTTCATGCTGCCCCGCATCCTTCCGCGGCTGCGCGCCGATTATCCCGACCTCAAGCTGTTCCTGCGCGAAGAACCTAGCGCGCTGGCCTGCGAAGGTCTCAATCATGGCCGCACCGACTGCGTGCTGCTCGCTTTGCCCTATGCCTGTGGCGAAGTGTCGTCGCGCATCCTGTTCGAGGACCGCCTGTTCGTTGCCGGCCCCGAAGGCGAGATCGGCGGCGGGCCGGTGCCGATGCGCGCCGACGAGATCGACGAGACCCGGCTGTTGCTGCTCGAAGACGGGCACTGCCTGAAGGACCATGTCCTCGCCGCGTGCAACCGGCCCGAGATGCGCGCCGAGGCGACGATGCTCGGCACCTCGCTCCACACCATGGTGCAGATGGTCGACAACGGCCTTGGCGTCACGATGCTGCCCGAAATGGCGATCCGTGCGGGGATTCTCGACCACACACGGCTCGTCGCGCGGGTCCTCGACGCCGATAATCCATCACGCAAGATCGCCCTGGTGTGGCGCCGGGCCAGCCCGCGCGAGCGCGATTTCGAGCTGCTCGCCGGCGTGCTCGCCGCCGCGCAGCACCCCTGACGTACCCCTGACACAAAGCGCCGCCCCTGCCCTCGTGGGGCGGGACGCATTATGTCATTCCCAGCGTGCCGCCGCCGCGCGGTCGGTGTCGCGCTGCTCGACCCAGCGCGCGCCGTCGGCGCGCGTCTCGCGCTTCCAGAAGGGCGCGTCGGTTTTGAGCCGGTCGATCAGATAGGCGCAGGCTTCGAGCGCCGCCGCCCGGTGCGCCGCCGCCGCGCCGACGAACACCACGACATCACCTGGCACCATTGCACCGACCCGATGGACGACGCGCACGCCGATCAGCCGCCAGCGCGCCACCGCCTCCTCGGCGAGCCGCTGCAACGCCGCCTCGGTGACGCCGGGATAATGTTCGAGTGCCAGCGTCTCGACGCCGTCGTCGCCGCGCACCAGGCCGGTGAAGCTGGCTACACCGCCCGCGCCGGCGAGATGCGTCGCGAGCAGTTCGGCGCCGGCATCGACCGGATCGGTGGAAACGGCGATATGAATCATCCGCCGGTCACCGGTGGGAACAGGGCGATTTCGCGCGCGCCGCCGATCGGCGAGTCGAGCGGGACGAACGTCTGGTCGACCGCTGCGCGCAGCCTGCTCCGGTCGGCGAACGCCCGGGCGTGACCCTCGCTCCGCCCGGCAAGCCAGCCGATCAGTCCCTCAACAGTCGTTGTGGCGACCGGCGGGTCGACCCGCTCGCTGCCAACGCCGATCGCCTCGCGGACCCAGGCGAAATAGAGCATCTCGATCGCCACGCCGGTCAGTCCATATGCTTGAGGCCGACGCGGAGATAATCCCAGCCGGTGATCACCGTCAGCACGGCCGCGCCCCAGAGTGCCGCCAACGCGATCGTCGCCAGCAAGGGCCATTGCGGCAGCGCCCCGGCTAGGATCAGCCCACCCAGCGAGACGAGCTGCAGCGTCGTCTTCCATTTCGCCAGTTGCGACACGGGCACCGACACCTGCACCTGGGCGAGGAATTCACGCAGCCCCGACACTGCGATCTCGCGCAACAGGATGATGAGGCCCGCGATCAGGCTCAACCCGGCGATGTCGTGCGTCGCCACGAGCATCAGGATGACCGCGGCCACCATGATCTTGTCCGCAATCGGATCGAGAAAGATGCCGAGTCGCGACACCGCGCCCTGCGCGCGGGCGACATAACCGTCGAAATAGTCGGTGATGCCCATCAGGCAGTAGAGCGCGAAGCCGATGGCGTAGCCGGTCGGCCAGGCGGGCCACCACAGCGCCCAGACGAGGAGCGGCACCGCGATGATTCGCGAAAGCGTGAGAATGTTGGGCAACGTGAGCATCCCTATGCTGTATCCCTACGTATCACACCGGGACAAGCGACTTGCTGCTGTGGCTTCCGCTCGGCTATGCGCTGCGCCATCACATCGCCGCAACGAGGCCGGACCAAAACATGCACAGTGCGCTCGGGTTGATGAAGGAGCGCCGATTCCTGCCGCTGTTCGTCACCCAATTCCTCGGGGCCTTCAACGACAACCTGTTCAAGCAGATGATGGTGTATTTCGTCACCTATCATGTGCTGCACGATCCCAAGGCCGAGTTCGGCTTTACCGCCATCGCGACGGCGCTCAGCCTGATCCCGTTCTTCCTGCTTTCGGCGCTCGCAGGGCAACTTGCCGACACCAATGACAAGAGCCGCATCATCCGCATCGTCAAGACGGTCGAAATCCTGATCATGATCGGTGGCTGTGCCGGGCTGATCCTGGCGCGAAACGGCCTTACTACCATCGGCATCGGCATGATGCTCGGCGCGGTGCTGGCGCTGGGTATTCACTCGACCTTTTTCGGCCCGATCAAATACGCGATCCTGCCGCAGCATCTCGACGCCGACGACGTGCTCGGTGGCACCGGCCTGATCGAAGCATCGACCTACCTCGCCATCCTGCTCGGCACGATTGCCGCGGGCTGGCTGTCGGTCGATGCGGCAGCGTTCGTCGCCGTCGCGCTGGCCGTGGTCGGCAGGCTTACCGCGATGAAAGTGCCCCCTGCCCCGCGCGCCGGAGCGCGGCTGGAGATCAACTACAACCCGTTCACGTCGTCGTGGCGACTGGTCAACGCGACGATGCACATCCCGCGCCTGTTCCTCGCGATCTGCGCGATCAGCTTTTTCTGGATGATCGGCGCGATCGTCATCGCGACCTTCCCGCCGCTCGTGAAAAACATCCTCTTTGCCGACCAGCGCGTCGCGAGCACGCTCAACGCCCTGTTCTCGATCGGCATCGCGGTCGGCTCGGTGGCGATCAACCGCATGCTGCGCGGCCGCGTTTCGGCGCGCTTCGCCCCGGCATCGGTCATTGCGATGGGCCTGTTGTTCGTCCTGTTCTCGACCCTGATGCGGGCCTGGCCTGCACCGGAAACCGGACATCTCTACAACTGGATCGAGTTCGCCGCCTTGCCGCGTACCATCCCGCTGGTCGCCACGCTGATGGCGATCGCCGTGACGGGCGGCATGTTCGTCGTGCCGCTCTACGCCTTCCTCACCACGACGGTGACCAGTGACCAGACCGCACGCACCGTCGCGGCGAACAATGTCGTCAATTCGGGCGCGATGGTGGTCGGCCTTTCCTTCGTGATCGGTCTGGCAGCGATCGGCGTCTCGCCGCTTGGCACCCTGCTCGTCGTGGCGGCGATGTGCCTGGGGGCGGCCTGGATCGCGCAAAAGCTGCACCAGGCATGCGACTGACCGTCAGCGAAGCGCCTAGAAGATGAAGGTGTAGAAGCAGACGAAGAACGCGGCGAAGCTCAGCGCGAACAGCTTGATATCCTGATCATCGGCGCGCTTGCGCCGGGCGGCGCTGGCGGCGAGGATGCTGTTGCGAAACGGATGACGGGAAGCCCCCGCATAGGCGATCTGCTGTTCCATGGCGAAATGTTAACGTGTTGTTTACCAGTGCCGCCAGCGCATAGTTCGGTTAACATCTGTCCGATCGCGGGACGCCGCCGAAAGCCATCGTCGAGGCTTGGCATTTCGGCGTTGAGCGCGCACTGTCCCCCGTCACGAATCGCGGGGATTCGACTGGGGTGGTGCGTTGAAGATTATTCGAAAGTCTTGGGCCTGGGCGGCGTCTGCCCTGGCTGCGGTACAGGCGAACGCCGCGTCGGCGCAGGGTGCGCTGGCTGATCCTGCCGGTTCGGGTGCGTTGGTATCGGCGGTGCGCTGGCTGCAGGGCACACTGCTCGGCACGGTTGCCACGGTGGTCGCGATCATCGCGGTGGCGTCGGTTGGTTTCCTGATGCTCACCGGCCGGATCAACTGGCGTTACGGAGCGACGGTGATCATCGGCTGCTTCATCCTGTTCGGCGCGGCGAGCATCGTCGCCGGAATCCAGTCCACCGCCGCCGTCGGCAATTGAGCCGATGAACGGGCTTGATCGCGATCCCCTGTTCGTCGCGTTGACACGCCCGCAAATGTTCGCGGGCGTGACCTACAGCTATTTCGTCATCAACGCAGTGATCGCCACCGAGCTGTTCCTGATCTTCCATTCGATCTGGGTGCTGCTCGCCGCCGTCGTGATCCACATCGTCGGCGTCGTGCTGTGCGTGCGTGAACCACGTATCTTCGACCTTTGGCTGACCCGCGTCGGCAAGTGCCCACGGGTGCGCAACCATGCGATCTGGCGATGCAACTCCTACCGCCCCTGACCAATGACCCGCGGGCGGTGGCCCGCGAGAAGGCGGCAGGTCACCACCTTCCTTATGCGCGCCACGTCGACGATCACACGATCGAGACGCGCGATGGCTTGCTGATGCAGGTCATCCATTTGCGCGGCCTGCTTTTCGAGACCGCCGACACCGATGAGATCAATTATCGCAAGGCATTGCGCGACGCGATGCTGCAGGCGATCGGCTCGTCACGTTTCGCGCTCTATCATCATGTCATTCGCCGCCAGGCTGATGCCGAACTGACCGCGCAATTCCCCGACGATTTCTCGCAGCGTCTCGACAGCGCATGGCGCGGACGGCTCGCCAACAAGCGGCTTTACGTCAACGACCTCTTCCTGACGCTGATCCGGCGCCCGATGCAGGGGCGCGTCGGCGTTGCCGATCGCGTGCGCAGCCTGTTCGGCCGCGCGACGAGCGAGCCCGAAGCTGCGTCGGCCAATGAGCTGCGCCAACTCGACGGCGCGCGCGACGCGCTGCTCGCGCAGCTCGGCAGCTATTCGCCGCGCCTGCTCGGCGTGTACCAAACGCCGCAGGGCCATTGCTCCGAGCCGCTCGAATTCCTCTCGTCGCTCTACAATGGCGAGACGCGGCCGGTGTTGCTGCCGCATCAGGATATCGGCGCCTATCTCCCCTATCGCCGGATCAGCTTCGGCCAGGAAACCGTCGAGCTTTCGCCCGCCGGGCACACGCCGCGCAGCTTTTGCGGCATGGTGTCGATCAAGGATTATCCCGCGCAGACCGCGCCCGGCATGCTCGACGAATTGTTGCGCCTGCCGTTCGAACTCACCGTGTCGCAGTCGTTCGGCTTCGTCGATCGCCAGGCCGCGCTCGGCAAGATGAACCTTGCGCTGCGGCGAATGAAATCGGCCGAAGACGAGGCGGTCAGCCTGCGCGGTGAGCTGTCCAGCGCCAAGGACGAGGTCGCCGCGGGCCGAGCCGGCTTTGGCGAACATCACATGACGGTCGCGGTGCGCGGCGACACCCCGGCGGCGGTCGATGCCGGCGTGGCCGAGGTTCAGGCGACATTGTCGGATCTCGGCATCATCGGCGTGCGCGAGGAGATCGCACTCGAACCTGCCTTTTGGGCGCAGTTCCCCGGCAACTTCAAATATATCGCGCGGCGCGGGCTCATCTCGACGGGCAATTTCGCCGGCTTTGCCAGCGGCCACAATTTCCCGCTCGGCCGGCCCGCCGGCAATCACTGGGGCGAGGCGGTGACCTTGCTCGAAACCACCGCCGCCGGCCCCTATTATTTCAACTTCCACCAGGGCGATCTGGGCAATTTCACCGTCATCGGGCCGTCGGGCTCGGGCAAGACGGTGGTGCTCAACTTCCTGCTCGCCCAGGCGCGCAAGTTTCGCCCGCGCATCATCTTCTTCGACAAGGATCGCGGCGCCGAACTGTTCATCCGGGCGATCGGCGGGCGTTACGACCTGTTGAGGCCGGGCGAACCGTCGGGGCTCAACCCGCTGCTGCTCGACGACAATGCCGGCAATCGCCAGTTCCTGATCGACTGGGTCGCGCAGTTGGCCGGCGGCGCCGATATCGACGAGATGTCGCGAATCAAGGATGCGGTCGATGCGAATTTCGCGCAGCCGGCCGAGCATCGTCGCCTGCGCCATCTCACCGAACTGTTCCGTGGCGGCGCCCGGCCGACCGCCGCCGATCTGTGGTCGCGGCTGCGGCCATGGTGGGGCGATGGCGAGCGCGCCTGGTTGTTCGACAACGAAGCCGATCTGACCGATCTCACCGCCGAGGCGGTCGGCTTCGACATGACCGCGATCCTCGACGACCCTGCGGTGCGCACGCCGGCGATGATGTACCTGTTCCACCGCGTCGAGGAACGGCTCGACGGGTCGGCGGCGATTATCGTCGTCGACGAGGGCTGGAAGGCGCTCGACGACGAGGTGTTCGTGCGCCGCATCAAGGATTGGGAAAAAACGATCCGCAAACGCAACGGCATTGTCGGCTTCGCCACGCAGAGCGCGCAGGACGCGCTCGAGAGCAAGATCGCCAGCGCGATCATCGAGCAGGCCGCGACGCAGATCTTCATGACCAACCCCAAGGCGCGGGCGGTCGACTATATCGAAGGCTTCGGGCTGACCCCGCACGAGTACGAAATCGTGCGCACCCTGCCCGACGACGCGCACTGCTTCCTGATCAAGCACGGCGCCGACAGCGTCGTCGCACGGCTGAACCTGACCGGCGAGCGCGAGATTCTGACGATCCTGTCGGGCCGCGAGCGCACGGTGCGGTTGCTCGACGAGATCCGCGCCGAACGCGGCGACGATCCGGCCGACTGGATTCCGCGCCTGCTGGAACGTGCCTGATGCAAGGCGCCTGCCCCTCGCTTGCCCCCGACAGCGCGTTCGTTTCGGGCGTGCTCGGCTATGTCGACTGCGAAGCGCAGGCGCTCGGGCTCGGCGGCTGGCAGGGCATGACCGGCGCGGGATCGGCCAATGCGCTGATCCTGACGGGCATGTTGACGATCTTCATCGCGCTGATCGGTTACCGGATGCTGCTCGGCGAGACGCCGACGCTGCGCGAGGGCGTCGTCGCCATCGTCAAGATCGGCATCGTGCTGGCGCTGGCCACCAGCTGGGGGGCGTTCCGCACGCTGGTTTATGACGTCGCGATGCACGGGCCGGCCGAACTTGCGGCGCAGGTCGGCGGACCGAGCGGCCTGCCCGGCGCCGGTGGCGGACTGATCGCCCGGCTGCAGAATGTCGACAGCTTGCTGATCGAACTCAACACGCTCGGCACCGGCAAGCCGCTCGATGCCGACGTCGTCGCCGGGCCGACCCAGGCGCTGTCGCCGCAACAGCAGCAGCAGCAGATCCAGCAGCTTCAACAGCGTGCGCAGCGGCCCAAATGGGACCCGGCGAACGACGCCAAGCTGCTGTCGCAGGCGCGGACCTATTATCTGACCGGCATCATAGCGGCGTTCGCGTCGGTGCGGATCGTCACCGGCCTGCTGCTCGGGCTGGGGCCACTGTTCGTCCTGTTCCTTTTGTTCGACGGCACGCGCGGCCTGTTCGAGGGCTGGGTGCGCGGGCTGATCGGGGCGGCGCTCGGCGCGCTCTCGACCGCGATCGTCCTCGGCATCGAGCTCGCGCTGCTCGAGCCGTGGCTCGCGGTGATCCTTGCCGAACGGCGGGTCGACAATCCCACACCCGAGGTGCCGGTCGAATTGCTCGTCGTGACGCTCGCCTTCGGGCTGACGCTGATCGCGACACTCGTCGCGTCGGGCTGGGTGGCACGCGGCTTCCGCATGCCGGTCGCATGGCGCGTACTACCCGCGCGGATCGCCGAAGTGGTGACGCCGCAGGTGCCACGCCTCGCTGTGCCGGCAGCGGTGCAAAATGTCGCAGGCGCGGACCAGCGCTCGCGCGCGATCGCCGTGTCAGACGCGGTCGCTGCGTCGCAGCGCCGCGAAGCCGGTAGCCCGGCGGCGAGCCTCGCCCAGACCGGGCGCCAGGTTTCGGCGCAGGCATTGTCGCGTGACGTCATGGTTGCCGCACCGATCCCGCTCGGCCAGAGCTTTCGGCGGCGGACACGCGGAAGAATATCGTCGGGCGCGGCCCGGCGGGATGGGGGACGATGAAGAAGGAAGCACGAGAGTCGCTCGACGCTTATTACCGCGAAGCGGATAGCTGGGCGACCGATCAGCAGGATGCGCTGCGCGCGTCGCGGCGCATTGCGTGGATCATTGCCGCCGCGGCGGTGGTCGTCGCGGTGTTCGAGGCGGTGGCGTTAATCTTCCTCGCGCCGCTCAAGACCGTCGTGCCCTATACCTTGATGGTCGATCGCAACACGGGATACGTTCAGGCGCTCAAGCCGCTCGACGCCAACGCGATCGCCCCCGATGCCGCGCTGACCCAGTCGTTCCTCGTGCAATATGTCATTGCGCGCGAAAGCTTCGACATCAACGAACTCCAGACCAGCTATCGCAAGGTCACGGTGTGGTCGATCGACCAGGCTCGCACCGATTATGTGACGAGCATGCAATATGCCAATCCCGGCAGTCCGCTGGCGCGCTACCCACGTACCACGACGATCGCGACGCGGATTCGAAGCATCTCGCCGCTCGGCGGCAAGGGCGCGCTGGTACGCTTCGAAACGCAGCGTCGCGATGCCGGTGGCCAGGCGCTGCCGCCGCGTTATTGGGTGGCGGTGATCCGCTACCAGTTCTCGACCGGGCCGCTGTCGATGGAAGACCGCTTCCTAAATCCGCTCGGTTTCCAGGTCGTCGGGTATCGCCGCGACGCGGAAAGCGCGCCGGCCGCCAGCGACGCCGAGCCACCGCTGGCCACCACGACAACCGCGCCCGGGGTCGTTATCCCCGGGGCCGCGCCGACCCCAGCGCCGGTCGCAACGCCGATCCCGCGTCCGACACCGGTACGCCCCGTGCGCACCACGCCGGAGGTCCAGCTTTGAAGCCTGGTTCACTCCTTCTGCTGCTCGCGGGATTGCTGCTGGTGACACCGGCGGCTGCGCAGGTGCGCCCCGAACCGGGCCCGGGCGACCCACGTATCCAGAGCGTGCTCTACGATCCCAATCAGGTCGTGCAGCTCCAGGCTGCCGCCGGCTATCAGGTGACGGTAGAATTCGCCCCGGACGAGCGGATCGAGAATGTCGCGGTCGGCGATTCCGGCGCCTGGCAGATTACGCCGAACAAGCGCGGCGACCGCCTGTTCGTGAAGGCGGTCGGCCAGGGCGTTACATCGAACCTCACCGTCGTGACCGACGCGCGGACCTATATTTTCGAGCTTTCGCCACTGTTCGGGCCCCTCCCCACTATGGCGTATGTCCTGCGCTTCCGTTACGCGACCCCGGCGGCGGTGACCGTCGTCGCCAACGACGCGGCCGTGCCGACACCGGGCCGCTACAAGCTCAACGGCGACAAGGCCCTGCGACCCAGCGCAATCGACGATGACGGCGTCCATACCTATCTTGCCTGGGCCCCGGACCAGACGCTTCCGGCGATCTTCGCGATCGATTCCGAAGGGCGCGAGTCACTGGTCAACGGCATGGTGCGTGATGGTCGGTTCGTGATCGACGCCGTTGCCAATCACCTCGTGTTCCGGATCGACCGGCGGACGGCAGGCGCGACGCGCGTGCCGCAGAAGCGCCGATAATGGCGCTCGCCCCTTCCAACGACCGCGACCCGCGCATCGCCGGCGGCCCCGGCGGCGAGGCGAGCATTCGTCCGCTCGTCGCAACCGACGCCCGCCCCTTGCCCTGGTGGGTCTTCGCGGCGGGCGTGATCGTCGCCGCGCTGCTGTTGTTCGTCGTGCTCGACGCGCGTCGTCGCGATGCCTATGCCCCGCCGGTCAAACCGCGCCTCGACGACGCGCAGGCCACGCCGGTGCCGGCTGCGCCGCTGCTGATCCCACCCGCTCCGACACCGACACCAACGCCGACGGTGGTGGAAACGAGCGCGCCGCCCACCGCTCCGATCCCGATGGCACCGCCCCCGCCGCGGATCCTCTACGTGCCGCAGCCGGCGCCTCCGATGCAGGGACCGCCGCCAGCCCCGCCGCGCACCGCCGGCGAGCCGGCACTGATCCTCGATACGACGATCGGCGACGCGACAAACCCCGCCCCCGGTGGTGCCGAAGGACAGCCGGCGACTGGTGGCGCGGGCACGGCAGTTGCCGCCCGCGCAACCGTGATGCGCCACCGCGCGACGACGGTTGCGCAGGGCACGCTCATTCCCGCCGTGCTCGAATCTGCGCTCGATTCCACCCGGCCCGGCCCGGCCCGCGCGCTGGTCCAGCGCGACGTGCGCGGGTTTGATGGCTCGACCATCCTGATCCAGCGCGGCAGTCGCCTGATTGGCGAGTACCGCGCCGACCTCCAGCCAGGACAAAACCGCGCGTTGGTGATGTGGACGCGGCTGGTTCGCCCGGACGGGGTGACGATCGCGCTGGGCTCACCCGCGGCCGACCCGCTCGGCCGGGTCGGGATCCGCGGCAAGGTCAACACGCACTTCTTCGAACGCTTCGGCGCGGCGATCCTGCAATCGAGCCTCGACGTCGGCGTCAACCTCGCGACGCGTTACGCCGGCGGATCGACAGTGGTGGTCGCGGCGCTGCCGGGTGCGCTGCAATCGAGCACCAGTTCACTCAGCAGCGGCGCCCAGATCCAGCCGACGCTGCGCGTTCGCCAGGGAACCGCGATTTCGGTGTTCGTGGCGCGCGACCTCGATTTCACCAGCGTGGAAAGCCGGCGATGAAAACGGCACCGGCCGGCATCCGGCCGGTCTATCTTCACAGCTACCTCGCGCCGCTCGCCTCGGTGCTCGAGCGCGGCGACGTGACCGACGTCTATATCAACCGGCCCGGCGAATATTGGGTCGAGACGACCAGCGGCGCGATCGAACGCCATGACGCGCCGGGCCTCGACGATACCACGCTTGCACGGCTTGCGCGGCAGATCGCCTCGCTGTCGCATCAGGGCATCAGTCGCGAGCACCCCTTGCTGTCCGCCACCCTGCCCGATGGCGCACGCGTCCAGATCGCCGCCCCGCCCGCGACCCGCGGCCCGCTGGCGATCGCCATCCGCAAACATGTCTCGTCCGACCTCGCGCTCAGCGATTATGTCGCGAAAGGCGCGTTCGCCGATACGCATCGCGGCAAGGTCGGCGAGCGATCCGCCGTCGACGAACAACTGGCCGCCATGCTCGACGCGGGCGACATTGCCGGCATGCTCGCCAGCGCCGTGCGCGCGCGCAAGAACATTCTCGTGTCGGGCGGAACGTCGACCGGCAAGACGACCTTTCTCAATGCGTTGTTGCGCGAGGTTCCGCCCGACGAGCGCCTGATCCTGATCGAGGACACGCCCGAGCTGCTGCTGCGCCATGAAAATGCCGTCGGGTTGCTGGCGGCGCGGAGTGCGCTCGGCGAGGCGCAGATCAGCGCGGATGATCTGCTCGCGGCATCGCTGCGCATGCGCCCGGATCGCATCATCGTCGGCGAATTGCGCGGACCCGAGGCCTATACCTTCCTGCGCGCGGTCAACACCGGTCATCCCGGCTCGATGACCACCGTCCATGCCGACAGCGCCGAGCGCGCGATCGAGCAGATCACGCTGCTCGTGCTGCAGACCGGGACGCGGCTCGGGCGCGAGGACGTGCATCATTATGTGCGCACGACAGTCGACGTGTTCGTCCAGCTGGCGCGCACCGCAGGCCGACGCCATGTCGCGGAAGTCGTCCTCACCCGCTAGAGCGTGATGACATGACTTTGACCCACCGTGATTGCCCTGAGCCGTTCGTCGGCGAGGAGCGGCGCGCAGCGCGGGCTGGGTAGCCCGTGCAAGAGCAGCGACGATGTCCGGCGGGCGGCTCAGGGCAACCGCGAAGCGGCGGGCGCCTTTTGGCGTGTGGCCGCGTCACTCGTCGGTCACGGGGGTACCACCCCGCTCCCTCCTCGTTCCTCGCCACACGCCAAAATCCGCTCCGCCACGGCGGGTCAAAGTCATGCCATCACGCTCTAGACTCATACCCGTTCAGGTTTGCACATATCCTGAGTGTCGGATGTAATTTGAGTATTCGCCGGGTTTGAATTTTTCGAGGATGGTTTTGAGCGCGTCACAGATGGCGTCGAAGGAACGGGGGTTC
>NZ_JARYTI010000149.1 GCF_029911635.1 Sphingomonas sp. AR_OL41 | reverse complement strand
TGTGAAGGATATCGGGCATCGTCAGATGTACGATATCCTCCAAAGCAGGAAGCCGCGTGCCACGGGCGGTGAGCTATGGGGTTTTCGGTTTTCGACCCGTCGTTAGGGGTGCGTCGCGCCCGTCGGGATGGCCATCTTCAGACGAGCGCATGGGCGTCGGAGGCGGTGCTCGGTATCGATGTTGCCCGGGATCTGGATATGAGCCGGGCGGCGGCGCGGTGGGTGGCATCGCCGACGCGAGCAGCGACATCGCCGGAAGCGCGGGAACCGCGCGGCGGAGCGAGGACGAGCCATGCGGGGTCATGACGCGATAGTCCCGGTCGATGCGATGCCTTGCGGCGGGGCGCGGGGCTGCCGCCAGCGTTCGAACGTCTCGATTACAACCATGTGCCCGCCGCAGCATGGGCATGGCGGTCGAACGTCTTCTGGTTCGGCCCGCACATTGGGAGCAGCGGGCGGCGCGACCCCGAGCAGGTGGCGGATGTGGTCGAGCTGAGCCTTGCGGGTGGCACCGGCGAGCAGGCCGTAGTGACGGATGCGGTGGAAGCCTTTGGGCAGCACGTGGAGCAGGAAGCGGCGGATGAACTCGTCCGAGCTGAGCGTCATGACCTGCTGCCGGTCGGCACCGTCGCGGCGATAGTCTTTGTAGCGCATAGTGACGCCAGTGTGGTCGAAGCGGAGGAGGCGGCTGTTCGAGATGGCGACGCGGTGCGTGTAGCGGGACAGATAGGCGAGCACCGTTTCGGGCCCGGCGAACGGCGGCTTGGCGTAGACCACCCAGCGCTTCTTCCGGACGGGCGCGAGGTGACGCAGGAACGAGCGGCGGTCGGCGAGCTGCGCCATGCCGCTGTAGAACGCGAGCCGACCGGCATCGTGCAGCGCCATCAACCGGGTCAGGAACAGCCGACGGAACAGCTTGCCCAGCACCCTGACCGGCAGCAGGAACGCAGGCCGCGAGGATATCCAGCGACGTCCGTCC
>NZ_JARYTI010000148.1 GCF_029911635.1 Sphingomonas sp. AR_OL41 | reverse complement strand
TAGACTCATACCCGTTCAGGTTTGCACATATCCTGAGTGTCGGATGTAATTTGAGTATTCGCCGGGTTTGAATTTTTCGAGGATGGTTTTGAGCGCGTCACAGATGGCGTCGAAGGAACGGGGGTTCATTTGCCGGATGAGGCCTTTGACCTTCGAGAAGACCTGCTCGATCGGATTGAAGTCAGGGCTGTAGGGCGGCAGATACAACAAGTGCATGCCGGCGTTTTCGAGGCATTGTTGGATGCCGGCCACTTTGTGGGCCGGCAGATTATCGACGATGACAATGCTGCCTGGCCGCATTTCCGGGATCAGGCATTCCTCGAGCCATTGCTGGAAAATCATCCCGGTCATGGCGCAGGGGAGCAGCTGCGGGGCCAGGATGCCGTCATGCGCCAGGCCCGCGACGAAGGTGGATGTCATCCAGTGACCGTGCGGAGCCTGGGCGAAGAGCTTCTTGCCCTTTTGGCCCCAGCCATGGCTGCGCGTCATCGCCGTGTTCGTGCCGGTCTCATCGACAAACACCAACGATGTGAAGTCGAGCTCTGCTTGTCCCGCTCGCCAAAGCGCACGGGCCAGCGCAACGTCGGGGCGATCCTGTTCAGTCGCGAAGATCGTTTTTTTTGAGGCGAAGTCCCAGCCGCTTCACCGTCCTCTGGACCGTGCCATAGCCGACCTCGACGCCGCGGCTCGCCAGATCCGCTTGCACGTCGACCAGCCTCAAATCGCTCGTCTTCGCCAGCAACGCCGCAACATGATCGCCGTGATCCAATAGCTTGGATCGTCGATCGCCCCCCATCGGCCGCGCCGAATAAGTCTGCGTCCGCCGGTAAAGCCGATGCCAGTTCCCCGCCGTGCTCGGCGCTATCCCGAACGCCTCTCCCACCGCGCGGCACTTGCCGCCGCCCTCCATCGCCGCAACAACCCTAACCCGCAAATCATCAGAATATGGCCTGCCCATAACTCGCCAGCCTCCAACCCGGCTCGCGGGTTGAATCAGCTTTCACGCCCTATGGGAATC
>NZ_JARYTI010000147.1 GCF_029911635.1 Sphingomonas sp. AR_OL41 | reverse complement strand
GCGATGATCGCGGTGTTGCCGGTCGAGGTGACATCGCCGGCGTTCACCGTGACATTGCCGCCGGCGGTCAGCGCGAAGATGCCGTTGCCGCTGGTCGCGTTGACCGGACCGACCGTGGTCACGCTGGTCGAGCCCTTGCCGAAGTTCTCGGCGTCAACGCCGAACCGTGCGTCGATCGACCCGTTCGCGGTAACGTCGATGTTGCCGGTCGCGGCGGCATTGAGGATCGCGCCGACCATGCCGGCGTTACCGGCCTGGATGTTGCCGTTGGCGACCTCGGTCAGGTTGCCGGTCAGCGACTGGCTCTGCACGTCGATCGCGTTCTTGCCCGCGGTCAGCGCGGTCACCGCGCCAGTGGTGACACTGATATTGCCGCCGAGCGCGGTGTCGCGCACGATGAACCCGTTGCCACCGGTCGAGCTGCTCGCGCCCGAGATGTTGACGGTCGTCGTGCCCGCACCACTGTTGAGGATGTTGGCCGCGTCGCCGGTCCCGCCGACGAACCCGCCCGTGCCGGTTACCGAGATGTTGCCGGTACCGCCGGTGCCGCCGACCAGGCTCAGCCCGCGCGTCGCGCCGGTCACGGTCTGGTCAACCGTCACGGTCACCGCGCCGTTGCCGGTCGCCTTGATACCCTCAGCCGCCGTGCCGGTCACCGTGCCATGCGCGACGATGCCGACCGCGCCCGTGCCGAAGTTATGCGCATCGATGCCGGTCGTGCCCGAGACATTGCCCGCAGTCACATTGACATCACCCGCGCCAGCACCGGCGGTCTGCTGTGCGATGATCGCGGTGTTGCCGGTCGAGGTGACATCGCCGGCGTTCACCGTGACATTGCCGCCGGCGGTCAGCGCGAAGATGCCGTTGCCGCTGGTCGCGTTGACCGGACCGACCGTGGTCACGCTGGTCGAGCCCTTGCCGAAGTTCTCGGCGTCAACGCCGAACCGTGCGTCGATCGACCCGTTCGCGGTAACGTCGATGTTGCCGGTCGCGGCGGCATTGAGGATCGCGCCGACCATGCC
>NZ_JARYTI010000015.1 GCF_029911635.1 Sphingomonas sp. AR_OL41 | reverse complement strand
CTGCCGTGGCCTCAGCCATGGGATGGTCTCCTGGTCAGGGGTTGGTATCAGCAACCAAACCTTCCCATCAGGAGGCCATTCCGGCCAACACTCACGCCAATCCCGCGTCAGCGGGTTCGTTCAATCCCTTTGTCAACACGTCCTAGAACGATTTGCAAGGGTGAGTTATCGTGAAATCGGCGCCGCTTGGAACCGCACCCGATCACAACTTTCTCTTGGCTCATCAGTCGCTTATCGACAAGATCGCAGGGGGTCCCGATTTGGACGCCGATTCACACATCACGACATCGCGTTCGGTCATCCCGGTGCTGACCGGCTCGTCATCGACCGCCTAATCATCGACCTGATGCTCACCCACGTCCCCCCAGTTTGGCGTTCAGGCTTGCGCATCATTGCTGACTTCAGTTTCATGTGGCTTGGAACCCGCCAGTGCGGCGGCAAGCATCGTTCCGACCCGATTGGCCGCCTTGAGCGAAGGATCGAGCTGGACATGAGCGTAGCGCATGGTGGACCGAAGGTTCGCGTGACCGAGGATTGCGCCGGTTAATGCCAAGGCTTCGCCGGAGGATGTCGACATCGCGCCCATCGTATGACGCAGCGTGTGCGGCGTGACGCCTTCCAGGCCGGCACGCTTCACAATCCTCGGCCAGATGCCCTTGGTGCCCTGATAATAGTTGTCGCCTGACGCCGCGGGGAAGACATAGCCGCTACCTCCCTCGCACTTGATGCTGTGCAGCAGGGTGATCGCGGCAGTTGCAAGCGGGCGGACAGATTTGCCTGTCTTGCTGTCTTCGAGCGCGAGCACGCCGCGTTCGAAATCTACTTCCTGCCATTTGAGGCCGGCAATCTCGTCGCGCCGACAGCCGGTGAGTACCCACAACCGCGTGATGTTCAATGCCTTGACGTTCGTGCCCTCCGCCTCGAGCGCGTCACAGGCTGCGCCGAGTTGTTCGAGCTCCTTCAACGTCAGGTAGCGATCGTTCGCGCCGTCGGTCTTCTGAACCACCGCTTTGTGGCAGAGATTGGCGGGAATGATGCCGCGCCGCTCCGCAAAGCTGAACATTGCCGACAGGTCACGAAAGACCTTCCGTGCCGCGCCTTCGCCGCCACGCACGATGATGCGGCGCCGATGGCCAAGCTTTACGTCCCTGGCGCTCTTGCCGTTCTTCACATCGGCGAAGAAGCGCTCGATGTGGCCGACCTTTACCTCGGTGACCTTCATATGCCCGAGCAGCGGCACGACGTGGTGACGCAGGCGCGCAATCAGAAACTGCTTGGATCTTGGCTTCATCGGCTGACCCAGCCGTTTGCCGCGCTGGATGTAGCACCCTTCCGCGTCGTAAAGATCTACGAGCGCGCTCATCTTCATTTCCAGGCGCTTGGCCTTGCGTTCGGCCGCGGGATCTTTCCCGACTGTCGCTTCGGCTAAGAGTTCTTTAGCCTTCTTCCGCCCCTGCTCGACGGTCAGCGCCCCGAATCGACCGACGGTGACATAACGCCGTGGCGCTTCGCGGCCGCCGCCTTCGGCACGGTATCGTACAACGAACGTTTTGCTGCCGCTCAGGCCGATACGAATGCCAAAGCCGGCAACATCGCTATCCCAGATTTCATAACGTCTGGCCGCTGGCTTGGCAGCCTCGATCAGACGTTTTGTCAGCACTACGGAGGCGGAATTGACCATCGCTACGTACCTTCTATTCGACCCCAACCTTGGGCCTGCGGGCGTCCACCGGGCGTCCACCAGAGCGGAATTCGCCGGATATCTCACGGATATCTCTAGCGTAGATGCCTAAAATATTCCAGTTATTATTCAGGTAGATAAGCGTAGAATCGCGTGCTCTGGCGAAGTCCCGGAAAGGTCCCCCGGCAATTTTGCCAAGGTTGGGGTCGAGGGTTCGAATCCCTTCGCCCGCTCCAACGTTATAGTACTGTTTTTCGGAAACAGGCTGGCGCGTGGCGAGAGCCATGATCGACGTCAGCCGGCCGATTACCTCAATCGTCACACCCTTCTCCTGCTCAGCGGGTGATACCTTTACCTGATTGATCAGCGCCCTCAGCTGTGGAATGGCTTCAAGGCGGGCTTCGGGATTGTCGCCAAGAGCGGCATTCAGCTTGGCGACTTGGTGGCGATAGTCGGCAACGACGGCAGGATGCAGCACAACGGTTGGTAGTTGCTCGACCTGCGATAGTTGCTCCGCGAGCTGATCGCGTTCAGTGCGCGCCTTGGCAAGGACGTCACGGATCTCGACAAAATCCTCAGCGCCGTTGGCAACGGCGGCCACCAGCCGCTCAATCTTGGCGACAGCCTCGGCGTGCCGCTTTTTGAGACGAACACCCTCGCGATCGAGTTCTTTGGACCGCTTCGCGAACTCAGCGCGATATTCCTCGACATAGACTTCAATGAGCTTCTCGTTGAGCATGTAGTGCTGCAGTCCATTCAGCACCCGGGTCTCAAGCCGATCGGTCGAGATGATGCGGTTGTTGGAACAGGCGTGCTTCCCACCCTCCTTGTAACGCGAGCACCCCCAACGATTGCCGCTGTGGATCGTCCAGCTACCACCACACGATCCGCAAGCGACGAGACCGGACAGAATATGCTTCGGGCGTCGGTTCTTTTCCGGCGCGCGACTCTGGACCTTGCCGAGCATGAGCTGCACTTTATCCCAGAGCGGGTCGTCGACGATCCGCAACTCCGGCACTTCCTCGACCAGCCATTCGTTCTCAGGATTGGCGCGGATGAGGTGCGTGCGGGTGCGCGGATCGAGCACCTTCCTGGTGCGGTTGAACACCAACTGGCCGCGGTAAAGCCGGTTCTGGAGGATGCCGTTCTTACGCTTGCGATCGCCGTAGATGGTGGAGGCTCGCCAGAATCGCGGTCCAGTGAGCCGACCGCCGGGTGATTCTACGCCATCCTCGTTCAGACGTTCAGCGATTGCACGGGGCGACAGTCCAGCTGCGAACTCCTCGAAGATGCGCCGGACGACGTTGCCCTGCTCTTCATCAACCTCGCGCAGACCCCGGATGAGTTCGCCCCGATCATCGAACCGATTGGCTTTGCGATACCCATAAGCCAACCCCGCTGCCGACCGCTTCTGCGATATGGTACCGCGCTGACCTCTCTTGATTTTCGCGGCCAGGTCGCGGCGGAACTGTGCGTCCATCAACCCGCGGAAGGTAGCGGTGATGTCGGTGACCTCGCCATCCGAGAGCGTGAAGAGCCGCGCGCCGGCGAAAGTGATGCGTTCCCGGATCGTAAAAGCATCGCCCTGATGACGCGCGATGCGATCTGTCGCCTCCGCCACGACCTGATCGATCCCGCCGGCTTCGATCCGTGCCAGCATCGCGCTCAATCCCGGCCGACCGTTCTCGTCGATGCCGGCCGCGCCGCTGATGGCATAGTCGGTGAAGACCTCCACGACCGGCCAGCCCTCGCGGTCGCACCGCTCACGACACAGCGCGATCTGATCCTCGATAGAGCGCGCATTCTGGAGGGCGCTTGAAAATCTCGCATAGATAACGGTCTGCACGGTTAGACCAACGGTTTGCCGAGGGCTGAGCCAGACGGGGCGCGCTTGCCGCGCTTTACCTTCGTAATCCTGTCGTGACCACCTGCGGCCCCGAGTAACGCCGAAATAGTCGCCGCGATGTCGCCTGCTTCGGCGTTCGAAAGGGTGACCAACCGGGCACCGGTCCGTTTGAAGAACTTCAGCACCGCGGACGCCTCGGCGTGCTTTCGGGCAATGCGGTCCAACGTCTCTGTTACGACTTGATCGATTCCGCCTACCGCGACGCGTCCAAGCATGGCCCGAAGCCCGGGACGGCTGTTAAAATCAAGCGCACCGCTTCCACTGCTCTTGTCGGTAAAGACGTCGACCACGACCCAGCCTTCGCGTTCGCAACGCTCGCGGCATGAAGCGATCTGGTCGTCGATCGTGCGCGCACCCGCGGCATCGCTTGAAACACGCGCGTATATCACTGCTTTCATTTCTGGTCTGGCTCCGGCCATGTCACGCGGTAGGGCTCCGACCCCATCGCCACGACCAGCGCCTGACCCTGAAGCGGCCCATGCCCGTCCTCGGTCGCGAAGATCCGCCAGCCGCGCCCGCGCCACGCCTCATGATCGACGACCTCGTCGATTGTTCGGCCGATGCTACCAGTGAGGACCGTGTCGGGGATCACTTCGTCCAACTCGACGCGCAGCACTCCGAACCGCGTCTGGAGGAAGACCGGCTTGATTCTGGCGCTAAGCTCCAGCGAGTGATCGACGATGTTGATATCCAAATAGTCGCCACCCGGGCGATCAAACCGATGACTGTGCAGCGGATGCTTGCAAATCTGCATCGGCCGCAGACCGACCGGATAGTATTTTGGCATATGAGCGTGGATCGCCGGCTTACGCGGGCGATTCCGCAATTGGGGTTCGTGCGGCCAAAGTTGCCCAGGCTTCATCAAAGCCATCGCGTCGTCCAGCGTAAGTCCTTCATTGGCGAGGAGCGAGATCAGCAGCGGCGAGGTTGACCGGACGACCTGACTGATCTCTGTCCGGAACACCGCCATCAGGGCCGCCGCGTGTTCTTTCTCAATCTGGGCGGCATCCGCACGGGCTTGGCGGCGTGCCTTCCGGACACGGCGACGATCCTCCTTGGTCGGTCCGTCGGAAACGGATGTCTCGCCGGCGAAAGCCGATAGCCTGGCAGAAGGTCTGGTCATTCTGGCCATCACTTCGCGTGCCCATGAACAGCGGCTGCCAATGACGGCATGCCGCCTGAACGTGCGCCGGCGCCCTTGCGCGCCCATCGTTCGAGTTGCGTACCCGAACGGCCAATGCGCTTGGTCGAGCTGGGCGACATCATTCCGCGCCCCTCGCCAAGCGAAGGCGCGCGCGGTCGCGCGCGACGTTCGCGCGGGCAAATGCCTTCACGAACTCGACGATCGCCGGGTCGGGATCGCTCACAGGACTGAGCAGAATCACCCCAACGAACCCCACGCCGTTCTTGACGGTGGACGGGTCTGCGGCGCGACCTTGTTCTGTTGAACCTTTCATCCGTCAGGTTCTGACCGGATGAGTTTCGTTCTAGCGATGTAAGTCCGACGCAACTCCAGGCGAGGGCTTCGACGACCGCTATGAGAGCTGTGGGGAAGAAACGGAAAGGGTTCTGGAGAAGTGATCCAGCTGGGGCTGGGGAAAAATTGAAAGTGCTCAACATGATCATGATCTTCGTTCTGCTCATCTGCTGGCTGGCGATCCGCAAGGCGCCGCTGTTGCTCGTCGATATCGCCGCGACCGCGATCGGCATGGTCATCGTCTGGCGCTGTCGCGTGCTGGCAAGTGAGCTAATCGCGCAGCGCGGCGACAACCCGGCGTTCATCTCGTTCGACGCCCGCCCCACCCGCCGTCAGCGACGATTGATGGCGCACTCGCTTGCCTGGTCATTGCGACGGACCGAGATGGCGAGCCTTCTGCCGCTGGCCGATGCTCGTGCCGAGCGACTCGTAATAGCATGGGCTGTGCGCGCGGCCGCATCAGCGTGATGCCGGACGTCGTCATCCATCGACTTTCTCGGCCGAACGGTGGTCCTCGTTAAGCATGTGGTTACCATCGACCGCGAACGTCGCGTGATACTCACCCTCGAGGTCGAGGTAGAAACCGCGCAGGCGTTTCCAGCGCATCACCGCGAGCGCTGCGGCGAGCGCGTTCATGTCCGAGATCTGGATATTGCTGCGATAAATGTCCGCGCCGCTCGTCTCGATCGGGATGCGTCCGCGAGCGGTTGCGTGGCCGCGCACCGAGGGAGTGCTCGTGGTGACGCGGACCATACCCATCAACTGGTCGTCGACGAGCGTAAGCCCGATCCCGGTGTCGATGAACGGGATGTCGCGCGCCTGCAGCGCCGGAACGATCTCGGCACGCGCCTCGACGCTGTCGACGCAGAGGAACGCGAAGTCGATCCGATCGAGCATATCGAAATTGTCAGGGCCGAGGTGCGCCGCATGCGCCTCGATACGCCCGTGCATCCGACCATAGATGCGCGCGAAATAGTCGACCTTGAACATGTCGGCGTTGACTTCGGCCTGAGACGCCGCGCCGGGCGAGCGAAACGCATTGTGCTGCTCCATCACATCGCCGTCGATGAGGACGATGCGCTCGACCGGCGTCTTGGCGACGAGATCGAGGATGTACGAGCCATTGCCGCCACAGCCGATGATGGCGATCGTGCCGCCGGCGAGACGCGCCGACACCGCGTCGATCCCGGCGCGCGGTGTCGCGGTATCGGCGTAGACGAACGGGGAGACCGACATGATGGCGACCCTCAGCTCAGCACGGTGACGTTGGCGTTGATCAGCATGCCGTCGGTGACGGGCACAACGTCGCCAGGAGACAGCGAGCCTGCTGGCCGCATCGTCGCCCCGCGGCGGTAGGTGACTGTCGCCGTGGACCAAGGCCGATCGAGATCGGGATACGCGAGCGCGAGGATCTGCTCGAACGTCGCCAGGTCGCCGCGCAAGCCGTGCCAGCGTCCGTTGACGCAGATGAGCGTACGGCCGGCGTCGACGTCAGCAGGGCGCGCGCTGCTGCGCTCGTGCTCGCCGACGAGGTAATAGGGCGCGCGCCGGGCGGCGGGCGCGGCTGCGGGCGGATCGATATCATGCTGGAGGAGGGCTGCGGGCACCGCAGCGCCATCGCCGAAGGTCTTGGTCGTGAGCATCGTCATCATCAGTCTCCTTCTCAGTAGGGGTCGAAGTCGGCGGTAGCGTGTCGCCGGGTGGCGAAGTCGTATTGCGCCTGGATCACGGCGCTGCGCAGGTCGGCATAGGCCTTCGCAGCGGTAGTGAATCCCCGCCAGTCGATGCGACCGACGATATCGTGCCAGACGACAGCCGGGTCGTTGCGGGCGATGCCCAGATCGGCGAGTACCTCGACCAAAAGGGAGAGCGCGATCGTGGTGTCAGGCACAACATTCGTCTCGCGCATGGGGACGATCTGCAGCCGGTCGAGGAGCGGCGCAGGGAGGTTGGACGGGTCCGAGCATTGGATGAACCAGCTTACCTCGCCCAAGTCGACGCTGGTCGCGATCCGGTCTTCGCGCCACGCACGCCCGAGCATCGGGTCGACCATCGCGACCAGTGCCATTGCCGCATCGGCATTATACTCGGCACCGACCACCGTGACGGCCGGATTGGCGCACCGCGTCGCGGCCATCGCGGTGACAACCGGCGACACCCACAGTGCCTCGTTGATCTCGCCCGATGCCGAGACGTTCATCGCGATGACGGGATCGGACAGATTGAGGATAACATGCGTCACGCCGGCCGCGGATGCGAGCATCCGCACGGCGTGATTGCGCCCGCAGCCGACACGTCCGACCAATGCCATCGCCGGCATCCTGAACCACGGCCGTTCAGCCGCGAGAAGGTCGTCGCAGGCGTCCGCGACGGCGTCGACGAAATCGCGCTGCCAGTCATGCCCCAGGTCGAACGCGATTCCGCCCGGGCCAAGGCGGTCACCGCCCATCAGCGTTAACGGCTCACCGAGCCCGAGCGGGGGTGCCGACGCGGTCGTCGAGTGGCCGACGATGATCGCCGGGGTCGCGGGTTGGAATGGAGTGGGGAGCGTGTTCACTCGCCCCTCCACATGCGCAACGGCCGCAGGCCGCCTGCGACGCGACCCTCCTTCTTCAGCCGCGCCTCGGTCTCGAACATCTCGTCGACTAGCCGCTTCTCGAGGGCGTGGTCTCCGTTGGCCGCAGCGTAGGCGAGATACTCGCGGAAATGCTGCTTCTGCCACCGAAGCCAGTCGCACATCCGGTCGCGCTCGCTGCGGCCATCAAAGCGTATAGACCATTCGGGCGTGTTATCGCTGGCGCGCTCGAGATCAAGATAGAATCGGCCCTTCCGCTCGCGGATATAGAGATGGATTACGCGGCGCGCGGCGGCCTTCTTACGGCGGCGATCGGCATCTTCGATCGCCTCCTTGCGGGCCTTGCAGGCGACCACCGCGATGATCGGGTCGAGCGGCGCGGCGCCCAAGGCGAGCACCAGCCGGCCCCAGAATTCCAGTCTGTCGGCCTGTTCCTTTGCAGCGACGAGGATCGCCGTGCATTCGGCACGCGAATCGAACACACCGGACCAGATGCGCACTGTGGAGTTCGTGCCGGGGCGCTGGAACAAGAGCGCGACGCCATGCTTGGCGTCGAGATCGCGCACCATCCGGAATGCAACCGGACGACCGCGGGAAGGTTTGACCGCGGCCTTTTCCGCCGCATCACCGTGCATCCGTTCAAACAGTCCCATGACCTCAGCCGCATCTAATATAGAGAGCTGTCTATTAAGCTATCGAGCCTACGTCAAGAGAAATAGAGAACTCTCTATCTAGTGGTGCATTCTTGCTACGCAATGGCTGGCGCGGCACGCAGGTGGAATGAGCGGGCGAGCACAACCACAAGCGATTCGACTCGGCTACGAGGAGGCGACGACGCTGCTTATGGAGGCGCTCGAGCAGCCGGAAGGCGCGCGATCGGCATTCCAGGCGCGGATACGCCAGCTGCAGCGGATCGGGCTGCTGAAGAAGCCCAATGGCAAAGCCTATGAGCGCTTCAGCTACGGCCTGGTCGAACTGGCGGCGCTGGCAACCGCGTTCCGTCTGATGGCGGCCTTCATTCTGCCGATCGTCGCGGTCCGTCATATCAATGAACGCTGGGCCGATTTCGTGCCAGCGCTGCTATCAGGGATTGGGGAACAGGGTCGCAGCCGCTGGGACCATACGCCTCCCGCTGGTCGCTTCGTCGCGATCGAGGGCACGGCGCTTGCACGTCTCGGGCAAAAGGGAGCGAGCGACACGCGCTATGACGGACCGTTGGGTGCGATCCGCTGCATCGGTGATAGCGATCCCGTGGAAACGATCTGGAATGCATCAGCCGCGCAAGGGGTGCTGATCGATACCCGGGCGTACATGGCTCCGCTCGTCGCGAAACTGGGCGATCTTGAAACCGTGAGCTCCAGGCAGCTGGCCGACGAGATCGACCGGCTGCGTTTCAGCCATCTGAACGGGACTGAAAGGCCATCGGGTTGAGATTGCGCAAGCGCTCAAGCTCGGATCGCGTCGGCTCCCAGGGGAGCGCTTGATCGCAATCGGAGGGCAAAATCTGCAGCGCGGAGGACGGGACTGGCCGCAGCGTGGTCGCCCTATCTTCGATCCGGATAACCAGCGCCCCGCCATCGTTGGCGATGTCGACCACGACCGGATCATAGACATCGAAGAACGGATGCGAGACGATCTCGCTAAGCCGGAGCGTCCCGTTGGCGCCTTCCGACTCAAATTGGAGGAGTGATGCGATCACCGTCTCGGGAAGCGCGGTCGCATCGATCTTGATTTCTGGTCTGCGCGACCAGGAAAAACGGCACAGGGGATTAGTCGACAGAATCAGGACGCCCGTGAGCTCACCCGCGTACAACGTCGCGGACAGCGCCATGTCACGGTTGCTGTGCGTCGTCGCAATCTCGACCTGCGTCGGCATCTGCGGCCAGATGGTAAAATCGTGCGCCCAGCTGGAATAGGTGCGCAAGCCATCATCCGCACCGGCCCAGCAAACCCACTCGGCGAAGAACTGGCTGCTTGAGAGCAACCAAAGCGGCGGCGGTGCTGCATCGCCCGTCGCATCCAGCATGGCATTCGCGCGGACATGGCTGGTGAGCAAGGCTATAAGTCTCTTGAGCAGCGAGACCTGGGCGAAAAAATCATTTTGCGTGAAGTCGAGCTCCACCTGCTCGTCGAGAAGATGGATCGTGACGGATGACGTGGCGCGCTCGATGCGCACAACATCGCAAGCACCCGGACTCGCGCACGTGTTGATGATCGCGCGCGCGAACTCTTCGGTCTCATTCAGCGTCACGAGCAGCGGTCCTGCAGGCGGATTGTCGATCAGCGTCCCATACCCGCCCCGAAGCACTGCAGAATAGCCGTTGAGGCTGCTCAAACTCGGCGTAGATCGAATGGACGTCGAATGCGAACTTGGAGTGCGCCTCGGTGACTATCATGTCGTCCGACAGCACGGGATGCTCGACCAGCCGGGTGACGGGTTGGCCGATGAGTGTGATCAGCACGGTGTCGGGAGCCGAGCGTCCGAAGACAGTCACCGAATTGCGATTCCACTGCAAGTCGCCATCCTTGCCGTGACAGCGGAGGCGATTATCCTGGGCGAAGATCGTGAGGTCGTTAAACCATCGGTAAGGTTGTCCGGTCCGGAACCGGCCCAGCGTCGTTCCGTCGTCGCCATAGAAAGCGAGGGCGTTGAGCACGAGCTGGTCCACCATGCCGTCCGCGCCCTGCGCTGCCAGTTCGGCGAGGCTCGCGTAACGTTCCTTAAGGGTCGGCCGCCAGCTTGCGAGTTCGGCCGCCAGCTCGTCCGGGTGGTCGCTCTCAACCGTCGTAATCGTGTGGCGCAACCGCTCATCGATACACTGGATGCGCGCCTCGGTCTTCAGCATGTCGCGCGGCCCCCAATATTCGTCGCTGACAAGCCGAACGTCTCCGAACCGCGCGGTGATCCCGTCCGGCCACCAACCTGCGACTTCCTTGCGCGCCTGCATGCGAGCGTCATGGAGAAGATCGGCGAGCCTCCCGAATCCCAACGTGTCGCACTCGCGGATCTGGTCGATCGCCAGCCAGGCGACCGCGCCGGCCTCGTTTTCGAGCGAATCGGGATCGCGACCCTCCTCGTCGACCGACTGATACCGTATGGCGAGGATCGCACCGGGAGCGAAGGCGATCTCGACCTCGAAGTCGTGAAGGTCGGCAAGGCCTGCGCCGATACGGATTGACGAGACGACCGGGCGCGGTTCGGCGAACGCGCTCAGGCCGCGTTCGACGTCGCCCAAGATGTCCAGCGTGTGGGGCGAAGCCCTCTCCTTGCCGTCGCGCGGGCGCCAGATGCTCATGCGGTAACACTCCTGCCTATCGCGCAGGCGACGACGCCCGCGGCTGCAAAATTCGGTGTTGGTTTCAGTCTCGCCCGAACTGCCCGCGAATGCGGTTGCCAATAGAGGCGGTACATGGGCAGACGGGAGGGATGGACAAGGTTCAGGCACTCATCATCCAGCTCGCACCCGGTGCGATCTGCGACGACTGAATTACGGAGAAGCTGGTGCTCGCCAACGCGCATGAAGCGCGGGCTCGCGCCATCGAGCTTGCGGGGAGGACGCGCTTTGAGCGGAGCATCACAGCATGCTCCCTCTGTGGCATGTCCCGCGCGACAATCCGGCGACTTTCGTCCTGATTGTAGCGCAAAGATTCTATCCGCCATAGTCGATCGGCGGCTCGATCTCGTCAGACTGTGCATCGCGTATAAGGCGCTCGCGTGCGTCGCAGACCAGCACCGGATCGTCGTTCGACACCCAGGAAACGTAACGGTGCTCCTGGCAGTAACAACGCAAGCCCTTCTTCGTGAGATACCAGTCCTTCGCCGGGCAGGTCGCACATGACGGCTTCGGATCGGGGTAAGCGCCTTTGGGCAACTGGGCGAGAACCACGCTGTCGTCGGCCCCAGCCAACTGCTCTACTGCGCCGAACCAGCCTTCGACCATTTCCTTCGATTCCATGATGTGTTTCCTCATCCGCGCTTGGGTCAGGCTTCGCGGTCGAACCAGGTCTTGATAACCTCGACGAAGCGGTCATGGATGAGCTTGGCGAACTCCAGCCGATAGCTGGGATGCGCCTCGGCCAGCGGCTTCACTTTGATCGTGAACCCGCCGCGGTGGTCCGGCTGAATCACCGCGATCACTTTGTCGTGCCGATTGCGGACCTCGATCGCTTTGATCTCGGCCTTGTTGGCGGCGGCGGCCTTGAGTTCGGCGGCGACGCGCGTCGCGGCATATCCTTTACCGACGATGAGCCCGGCACGCTCGACGAGCCTCGCGCAGGTGTCCTCGTTCTCGATCAGCGGGGCGAGCTCGGTCCACTGGGTGAAGCTGATCGCACGCCGGTCGGCGAACGCATCCAGGATCTGGGACGGCGCCTTCTGGAACGCGAGGCCTCTGTTCATCGTGCTCTTGTCGACGCCCACGACCTTCGCGAGCGCCGCCTCGGTCTTGACGACGCCATCACCAAGCATACGCGACCAGCCGGCTGATAGATCCCACAGGCTGACCGGCAGGGCTTCGCGGTCGTCGCGGTAGGCGATGCCTATCGCCGCATCGCGCGTCAGGTCGGGGTGGACGCGGATGCGCAACTCGGTCCCGGCGACGATGCATGCCTCGCGCCGCCGGGAACCGGCGAGCAGTTCGATCACGCCGTCCTTGGCGGCCTCGCCGTGCGCGTCGTTGATCTGACCGACCTCGTGGATCTCCGCGGCGAGCGCCGCAACGCTTTCAGACGAATGCGGCGTTTGCGCGCGCGGATTGAGGGGCGAGAGCCGCACCTTGTTGGGATCGACGTGGACGATCCGGGTCGTCGACCGACTGGAGGTCAGGGGCAGCTGATCGGTCATCTCATCTTCCTTCATTGGTGATGCGAATCGGTCTGCCGATTGGCCGGTCTCCTAGCGATGTAAGTCCGGGCGGGGGCTCCTGGTCATCGCGCGAACGAGCTTGATCGTACCTTCCAGCTAGCGAATACGGACATGGACGTGGTCCGCGGCGATGTTGGACAACCCGGTGAACCATATCGTCATCACGCGGACGATTGCCGCATCAACCACCGAATGGGCGTAGAGCATGGGCGCGCTGGCGCGCATCGCCGCAACTGCGTCGGCGATCAGGCCGGCGTGACTAATGTCGCCGAACGCGACCGGCGAATGGAGCGGCGCTCCGTCGGCAAGCCACGCCAGCTTATGCCGGTCGATATGAGGGCTGAACCATAGCGGATACATGAACTGTGATCCGAGCGGCACGAGCCCTGGCGGCTGTGTCTGCCCTTCCAGAACGAGTTCCAGCGGTTCGTCGTCGGACTTCACCGCGCCATCCTTGCTCCACTTCCAGGTCCGCGCGCGGTCGATCAGGTCCCACATATCGCTACCGGGCGATCCGGCGGCCTCGTCCGCTTTCGACGCCGCGCGGCGAATCGCACCGCCGTCCTTTTCCTTGGCGGCAGGCGTGTTGCGGTTGATGCGGTTGTCGGCGCGTTTGAGTTCGCGCGTGCGCGTATCGGCGACAACTTGATCGTCGCTTCGCCACTCATCAGGGTCGACAGCATCCTCCACGTCGAGCGACCTCAGCACTGAGCGCATCAGTTCGCGTGTCGCAACGCCGACACCGCTAGTCATGCCCGGCGCCGCGACGCGCGCGAGTATCTTGTCGGTCTCTTCGATGGTTGTGACGTGATCGAAGAACGCTGGCCCACGAAGACGTCCGACGAATATATCCGTGATCGCCTTGCCAAGCATCGGCAGCAGCGCGAGGCCCATATAACGGGGGAGATCCCGTTCATATTGTCGGGTGGCGTAGATAGACTTGGACAGTTCAGCGCCCTGCACCGTCGCTGCGGTTGCAGCGTCCGAAAGGCTGCCAGCAAATCTCCAGTCAAGGCGGCCGGCGATCGCCATCGGTATGGGATGATTCGCATCGAGATGGCACCCGGCGAGGTGCGCTTGCGCCATGCGGTGCGAGAGTGCACCTTCGGCGAGCAGGAAGCCGGCACGACTCCTGGTCACCACCTGATTCACGAGCAACGCGGGGGTTCTAACCGCGTTCTTACCCCTTTCGGTATCGAGACGCCCCTCATCGTCTTCGTCGTACAGCCTGCGAAGGAGTTCGAGAGCAATCTCACGGACGCGGCCCGCCTCGAACAGCTGCGCGATCGCGCCGAGCGGCCCGCAGAACACACCGGGAAAAACGTCAGACAAGGCTGCCATCCACGGCAGCACGCGATAAACCTGATCGAGACGCCGGGTGACGATCAGCCGATAGATCAGATCGGTGCGTACTCGGTCGAGCGCGGACATGCGCACCGCGCGGTCGCCGAAGCTCAATCGCGCAAGTCCGGCGTGGTGCTTGGTGCGCCAGGACGGCGGCGCGTCAGCGGCGAGGGGGCTGAGGAAGTCGTTGAGCCGATCGAGCTCGACATCGAGCGCAGAGATGTCGGGCGCGCTCATCAATGCCTTGGTGCTCGTGAGCTTGTGTTCGAGAATGCGGATGCTGGCCTTCACCGGCTTGTCTCTGGGCAAGCTCGTCGGCACAACGTCTTTGTGGTCGGTCGCGATCGCGAACAGCATCGCGGCGCTCGTCATGACCTTCGCGACCTTGAACGCGCCTTTGAGCTTGGTCAGTTCAAGTTGATCGGCCGATGCACGCGGCTTTGCGTCGCCGCTGGTCTGGACGGACGCTTTTGTTGCGGACTCGGCGGCCGTACGATCCGCGTCCGCGAGAAAGCGGCAGTAAAGGCCGAGGCCGTGAACCAGCGCCGCGCGAATCTTGCGGACTGCGACGATCTGCCGGACCGGCGCGTCCGGCTTGGTCATCTGGTCCAGCACGCGATCGATTGCGGTAACAAGGTCGATGAGCGCGCGACCGACGAGCACCGCGCCGCTCGCCGCGAGATGACCTCTCTCTACTGCCGGCTGGTCGATCGCCAGCCACATCTGGCGAAGCGCCGCGGCAGCCTGGCGCTCGGCGACGATCAGCGCACCCTCGGCGCCGCCGGCTCGCAACTGATCGAGAAAACGCGCTACCCAGCCGATCCGCCAACCGGCCAGCTTCCATAGCGCCGCCGGCGCGTACCCAAACCCGGTGGTGTTGAACAGCCAGGCGAGGATCGCATGGCGACCCTGCGCCACGACGATGCCGTTGTTGCTATAGCCATCGGCCAGCACCGCGTGGCCTGCGAGATAGCCTGACAGATCCGGCTCGCGAGTGCCCACCAGCGCCGCGCCCGGGCTCAAGGCGGGATCGCCGCCGCCCTCGCGATGGGGCAATGCAGCAAGCAGAAGGTCCGTATCGGGCGGAACGATCGCGACCTGCTCGGCCGCGGCGGTCCCATCGGCGCGGACACAGGCCGGCAAAGCGATAGACATGCGATGCCACAGGCAAAGCGCATCGGTCCGAACATCTTGGTGAAAGGCGCGGTCGGGGGTCATGACGCGCTGCTGTTTCGGATATCTTCGACCAGCGCCCAGCCGGCGAGAACATTCTCGCGGCTTTGCTCGGCCCCGTCCCATTGGTCGACGATTGCGCGTAGCTCGTGGTAACGGTTGAAGAGCTTCACGACTTCTTCTTCGCGCGACACGAGAAGTTCGGGGCGTGCCGGATCGAAGTCGGCATAGAGTTTATCGAGCAGCCGGCCGGTATTGGCGAGATCCGAGCGATAGGAAGTGATGTCGGTGATCGTGCGCTCGACGTCGGCCACCATGATGGTGATCGCGGTCATGCCTCGTCCCCTTGAGTGAAGCGGATGTTCGCGTCATGGTCGTCGAGCCAGCTGGCGGCATGGCCGCGCGTGCGCTCGGTCGGCATAGCGATGTCCTTCGCCCGGGCCGTTGTGACCGCAAGGTGCCCCTGTCTTGAGAGCGGCGGCTTCCAGCGCCAGTGCCGGTCGGACGTCGCCGCCTGGTGCGCGGCGAAGCTGCGGCAATCGTCGCGATAACGTGCCTCGGCGTCGCGATGGAGTGCTTCGGCGCCGATGCGGGCAAGGCGCGACCCACCCGTCTCGATCACAGCCGAAAGCATCGCGCCGAAGCGATGATCCGGTTGATTGACCGCGGCGTTGTCGAACCCGCGCGCGAGCGTCGCAATCGAAAGCGAATAGAGCCCGCGATGCGCTGCGGCTTGCCCCGGCCCCAGCCCCGCCGCCTTTGCCGGCTGGCCGAGGCCTAGTTTCGGCCGCTTGATCCAGAACGCATTGATCGCGCCGCGCTTGAGCAAACCAACCTGATCGCACCAAACCAGCCCGGACACTTCAAGCATCGCGTCGGCCTCGCAGGCATGGCGCAGCCGCACCAGCAGGCAGTCCGGGTCGTCGCCGACGTCGGCCGGCGCGGTGGTGAGCCGGTCGAGCGCCTCTCGCCAATCAAGGTCGTGGAACCCTGCGACGGCTAGGATATGCCCAGACCCGAACCCCTTGTCGGCGTAGATGCCGCCATGGACATAGGCGGGGTAGTTCGGGTGATAGCCGAGCGCCGCCTGCTCTGCGTCGAGCGCGACGATCCGGTCGAGCGCAGTCTCGCGGCTTGCGACAAGGCTTGCAAGCTGATGGTCGATCGCCGCAAGCAGTGCGCGAGGATCTCCGGGAACGTCGGGACGGGGCATGACAGAATCTCCTTCGAGATTCGTCATCGACACAGCCCGCTTCGCTAGCGATGTAAGTCCTGTGCGGAACCTGTGCTGCGCCGCGTTCCGCGGTCCGGCAGCGATATGATATTGCGCGATCATCGGGCAACCCGGCTCCTATTGCCGGGCGGGATGCCCAACTCCCAGCTTATGGGAGATGCTTCCGCCGACGCACAGGCGAATCTGCGCGACGAGCCATTTTTTTGGCCGCGAAGACCGAGATAGAAACCGCGACGCGCTTCGCGAAGCTGGACTTACATCGGTTCGAGCCACTCGATCGGCAATAGTGTCCAACATGGACCGTTGCGACCCGCCATCGCCCGATCATCGACTGTGCCGCCAAGCGCAGAAGGGTACGCAGCGGCGCAATTTGTCGTTTCGGTGTGATAACGATCAATCAGCGCCCGCTGCCGAAAGAAGCAGGTTTTCAGATTTAGGGTGGGGGGCGCATTAAATGAATTTGCCTGCGGCAAATTCGGGCGGCTCCGCCGGCCCCGTTCCACCCCCACCCCCGATAGAAGTGTTTGTCGTCCTGCCGGACGGCAGTTGCATCCCTGCAACCCCAGGCATGCTCAAGATCGTGTTGCGGCAGGCTCGCTCGGAAGCGACCAAGCAGGCCCGACTGAAAGCCGATGAGAAGGCGGCCGAGCTCCAGCGCAATCTCGAGGATCGCGCCGCGGCGCGGCGCCTGTTGCAGGAACTTGCCGAGATCGACCGCGATCGCCGCCAGATCGCGGCGACGCTGCGTGGCAGGGTCAAGGCCGACCAGCCTGCGCGGCAGACATCCGATGTCGTAAAGCGCGCGGCATCGCCGCCGTCGCGCATGCCCATCCCGATGACACGAGTGCCATCGTCCTGGGTGGTTGACGACCTCGGCATGCGCGGCGTTCACTATAATCAAAGCTATATCGGGCGGAAGTCGCCGGGCTTCCATCGCGGCGCCGCGCGTGACCGCTGGCTATATGAGGCGCGTGACGAGGCGGTGCTGCGCGATCAACACGACGAGCCGATCATCATCGCCAATTTGGGCGACAACCTCGATGAGATCGGGGTCGGCTGGCAGGCGATCGAGGATGCGACGATGCGAAAGAATGGCAAGATCCAGATCCGCATCATCGTCGCATTCGATGCCGACGCTTCCGATGCCGAAAACATCGCGGCGCTCGGACATTTCTGCAAGACGGTGCTCGAACCCTTAGGGCTGCCTTATAGCGCGGTGATTCACCGCCCCCCCGATGGTGGCGACGCACGAAATGCCCATGCGCACATCCTCACCAACTTTCGCCCGACCGCGCGCGTAGAACCCTATTGCTGGTCGTTCGCCAATCATGTCCGCGGCGAACTCGATGGCCGGGACGGCGTTCAGATGCTTCGGCATTTGTGGGCGCATTCGATGTCGGAAGCCGCGGAGAAGTCGCAGCGCAACATGCGCTACACGGGATTGGGCTATGGCGCGCGTGGTCTCGACCTCGAGGCCGGCGAGCATCTCAACGAGGCCAAGAGTGCGATGGTCCGCCGCGGCAAGACCGTGTGGGCTTACGAACGCAACCGGATCAAGAGCGCGCGCAATGCCCTGCGTCAGTCGATCCGCGACGCCGACAAGAAGATCGCTGCGCTCACGCAGTTACGCGACGGCGCTATCGCGGAAATGCGAGCGAGGGACGCCGACGTCATAGCGCCGCGCAAGCTCGTACGCGCGAATGTCTCTCGACCGGCTATGCCGTTGGTCCTACCGGCTGCGTCAGACGTGCGGCAATCGCCGCTCATCACCGTCGCCTACCGCAAGCGGCCGATAGTTCGCTTGAGTGTCGCTGCGGCAGTTCCGGCTGCGCGGTATCCCGCACTTCGAGCCAAGCGTGAAAGGCCCGGCCAACCGCTGACGCGGCTTGTCGCCCAGCGACCAGCCCTACCGGCGGCTCCGCTCGTTGTGGCGAACGAGGTGCGGCGACCGTCCGGCATCAAAACCACGAGTCGCGGAATGGATATTTCGCGCCTGAGCGCTTCCGCGACGGGCCGGGCTGTCTCGGCGCCGCTGCATCATGCGCAACCTGCAGGTGACGAGTCACGTCCGACACCACTCATCGCTGGGCGGAACGTCGTGGTCGCCGATCGGAAGCAGGCCAGTCAACACGCTCACACCCGCGGGATGTCCTCTAACGACACGGCGGCGCGGCCGGTTCGCCTGTCGTCGCCGCTGCCCGGCCCTGCCCCCGCGTCGATTTATTCGCCGCAAGGAAGCGATCCGGCGAAGATACTCGAACCGTCCGCACCGACAGAGGCGCGCCGCGCAACGCTCGCGTCGAGGATCGAGGCTAGCGATCATGATGCCACGGCCATGCGGACACGCAATTTGCTTGCCGCCCTCGCCAACTGGCGCGAAGCCGATCGCGGCGTCGCAGTCATCGCGCCGGACGCGGCTGCGCCAAAGAAGAAGATCCAGGAGATCGAGACCCGTCAGACCGATGCGCCCAATGGGTCCGGCGCGGCAACCCCGGCGGCCGTCCCGCCTACGGTTCGCGCCCGTCGTAAGCGGCCGATATTTGCGAAGGGCGCAGATACCGGCCGACGAAACGCCATTGACGCCATTCCCGACCGTGAATGGCTCGAGGATCACCCGCGGACCGAATTCGATGATCGCGCCGTGCGGGCGATCGAGCGTGACGAGCGTCTGATCGATCGGCTGCGCAAAGCCGACATCTATGTCGGGGATTTCGGAGCAGGTCGGCTCGAGCTCGATCCGCGCGTGATCAATACCTTGAAAGTCGATGACGACTGGTTGTCGCAACGGCGCGTTCAGCGGGCGCTGAGCGCTATTCGTAGCGAGCAACAGCAAGTGGTCGCTGCACTGAGCGCCGAGACTCAAGCGCGGCCGCTCGCGTTCAGCAAGACGGGTACGCGCTTCTGGCCGAACGATCTCGCCCCGCAGCTCAAGCAACGGCTTGATCGCTGGGCGCAGGACGAATGTTTTGGCAGTGATGTATTCGCCATCGAACTGGCCGTGCGACAGGCGCATCGTGACAACGATGCGGCCGAGAACCGCCGGCAGGCACCGACGCAGCCGAGCGTCGACGTCGAGCCGATCGCAGGCCGGCGTGCGTCGCGTCAACGGCATGACGATGGTAGCGGACTCGATGGCGTCCGGATCCTCGCCTTCGCCAAGGGAACAGGGAAACCGACCAGGCCCTTGCTGATGCTTATCCGCTATGCCGGCGAATATCCCAACCGCATCGACGTGGCTCGCCGCTCGGCTCTTGAGGCCACAGACGATGTGCCGGAAACAATCCGGACGCTGCTCAAGGGATGGCAAGACGATACTCGCGTGCGGCAGCTTGTCGTGGCGACCGTCAGCCTCAGCCGCGCTGCGAGCCGGCCGGTCTGGCCGCCGGAGCTCAGCGCCGAAATGCGGGCGATCGTCACGAACGCGCCAGCACCGTCCTGGTCGCAGCAAGAGTTACATCTGTCGCGCTAAACGCGCTTTCACGTGACCGGCGTGGAAAAGCGCGACGATTTCCGGAAACGTCGCGCAAGGCCGCCGCGCGAACAACGCGCGGCCAGGAGCAGAGGAACGCTGGCGCTTGGGCTTGAGAACTGGAGGGTGAAGGAAAAAAGAGCATATGGCTCTTGGCCTTCCGGTTCTCCTGCCAAGGAGACCTGTTATGAAATCTCAAATCGTGCCGCCTGTGATCCAGGCGGTTGGCCTCGCCTGCGTGCCCGTCGTCGACATGCCGCCGGGCACCTCGCTCGCGCGCAAGCCCGTCGCAGCGGCGATCATTGCGCTCGTCGAGCGCGATGACGGGCACCGCGACGTGACGATCAAGTGCGTGACCGACGCCCGCGACATGGAATTTCCGCTGCCCGTGTTGGTCAACGACGCGCTGATCGCGAGCGCGCCGACGATCATCACTCAGCGCGACTGTGACGCCCTGGCCATCGAAGCCGCTTCGCGCCGGTTCTTTAGCGAGCCCACGCTCGGTGCACTTGGCCAGGGGCAGGACCTGGTCGATCCGGTAGCGATGTTCAGCGGGGGGCGTGACGAGACGACATTGTGCCGACGGCTGGGCATCCCGGCCAACCTCGTGCCCGACAGCGATGTCGCACGCTGGTGGAGCCGCGATACGCCGTTAGCGGTCGAGGACGTGGCGCTGACCGCTGCTGTGTCGCGTGTGATGCTGTGGGCGCACGGCGCGTCGTTCCTGCGCGGGCTCCCGGATGCGTTTTTCGAGATGCTGATTCCGCTCCGCTTGCGGCTGCTGGACATGGAGGCCGAACATCCGGGACTTAAACCGCTGCTCGCTTCGCGTCCATTCCATCGCGCCGCGTCGTTCGCGAGTTATTACCGTGAATATCGAGCGAAGCGAGATGCGGGTGACGAGAGCCGCTGGCTGACCTTCGAGGACGGCCAATCTTACGTCTGACATCCGATATCATCACTCACCTCGAAACGGCCCCGCTTCGGCGGGGCCGTGTCGTTATAGGAGAACGACCATGCACGATTGGCTGTCACCAGACGCCGAGCGCGCTGCTGCAATCCTCGAAGCGCATCCCGATTACCGCGTGCTGCGCTCCCTGCCGCCGTTAGACCTGCTGCCCTTGCCCGAGCCCGAAGGAAAGCTCCGCACAGCAGCGATTCTCGACACCGAGACCACCTCACTCGACCCTGCCACCGGGCACATCATCGAGCTCGCGATCTGTCAGGTCAAATTCGATGCGCGTGGCCGCATCGTCGCGATCGGGCCGGTCTACGACTGGCTGGAAGATCCGGGCTATCCGCTGCCGTCCGAGACAGTGCGGCTGACCAGGCTCACCGATGCTGACCTGGCGCGCCAGCGCATCGATGACGCGGCGGCGTTGGACCTGCTGTCCAATGCCGATCTGATCGTCGCGCACAACGCCGCTTTCGATTCCGGCTGGATCGAGCGCCGCTATCCGGCCATCGCGGGCAAGCCTTGGGCTTGCTCGCTCAAAGACATCGACTGGCGTGGTTGCGGCTATGACGGGCGTCAGCTCGGAGCGCTGCTGGCCGAGGTGGCGGGGTTCTTTAACGCACGCCACCGCGCTGACGCCGATGTTGCCGCCCTGGTCGCATTGCTGACCGCGATACTGCCCTCAGGCCGTACGGCGTGCAGCGAGATGATCCTGTCCGCGCAGCGCCCAACCGTCCGCATCACCGCCGATGGTGCGCCGTTCGAGGTCAAGGATCGGCTCAAGGCGCGCGGCTATCGATGGAATGCGACCATCCGCCGCTGGTGGATCGAGGTGGCCCTGACGGCTGCCGATGACGAGCAAGACTGGCTTGCCGCCGAAGCGGCCTGCCGCAACCCGACGCTCGAGCAGATCACCTGGCACCGGCGCCACCGCGCCTGACATCACCATCACCCTTTTCACGAAATCCCGCGGACGTCCGGTCTGCGCGGATCGCCGCAGCCCGCGGCCACCACCCAAGGAGAAGACCCATGTTCAGCCTCTATCATGATCGCCCGTTCAACATCAGATACGCCGTTCACCAGCATAATGGGCGCTACACGCCGGAGTTGCTTCGCACCCATCGCACGGCGCGGGCGTCGTGGCTCTATATCCATCGTCAGCATGGAATCGACTTGGTCGGCCCGACACCGGATTGGTCGGTGCGAGACGATCTGGTGGCGCATGGCCGTTGCGCTCCCATCAGGGCGGCGGGTCATGCGTCGCTCGATGGCATCGGATTGTGGGATCGGGCCGATGCCCATGCCGCGGCGATCCGGCCCGACGAGCCGGTCCTCGCGCATGCGGTCGGCTCATTGCCGGCTGGCGGAGATATCGCAAGCTGGCAAAATCTCATCGAAGGGTTCTGTGAGGATCACCTGAAGAGTCAGGGAATGGTGACCGACTGGGCGATCCATCATCGCGCGGCCGATGGCGAGCGCCCCGAAATTCTTCCGCATTGCCACCTGTTGATCACAATGCGGGGGTTTGATCCGGCGCATACCGATGTGGGGCGCGTGCGGCAGAACTGGCTGCGCACCAACAAGGCGCGCAAGACCCTCGCGGAGAAGTGGTGGGCGCACTCCGGTCTCCTGCCGCGCAACTGTGCCGTCGCTGGATGAGTCCGTATTTCGGCTAGTGTTGGAACAGCCGTGAGCGCGCTGGCCACTCGCTCAGCAAGCGGCGCAATTCAACCGTGCCTACAAAAGGATTGGCGGCATTTGCCACGGGCCGCCGCTTGCCGCCGACCAACAGACGCACTTATAGCAGCGACCGGTGGAGAGCGACCTTCCGCCTGCCTCGAACAGCGAGAAGAGCAGCGGCGTCCACCAAATAGCGGCACGGCATCATGAGGTCGGCAGCCTCGCTGGCACGGTAGTAGGCGACGTGGCGTACGATAGGCGTGTCGGATCCTGTCGCTGCGCGCCGCGCTCGTGGTAGGTGGATAGGGCGATCGGCAGGACGCGGCAGATCGGCTCGACCACATAGGCATCGCAGTGATCGCCAATGAACGCGATCATCGCCGGAATGGGCGGTCGAGCTCCGCCTGAGCAAAATATGCGGACACCTTGCGCAGAATATCGTTGGCCTGCCGCAGCTGACGGAGCTCGCGTTCTAGCGCCTTCACTTTTTCGGCAACCTCGGTCGGGACATCGGCGCGCTTGCCGCTGTTGACCTCAGCCAGACTGTAGAAGGGCCAGCATCGCAAGCGCGGCCTCGCGCTCTGCGGTGCCGCTTGCCTGGGTGATACCGCCGTCGACCGCCAAGCCGTTACGGTTCTCCCTTTTGGCGTGGCCGATATAGCAGAGCCTGGCGGGCCGCCGTCGCCCTCTTGTATGCTCGGTACCACTGCCGGTGCCCGGTCTATCGCAAGCGTGGCACGTTGGTCGGTCGCGCCGGCCCAGCAAGGCGTCGACAAGGAGCGCAATGCTTTGTCCGCTTTCTGATTTTCCCGGGTGAGAGCTACCCGGCGCTACTGCACGCTTTTCCATCGGTGCGACGGTATCGATTGGCGTCGTTGCCTCGATACCTCGACGAAGCGGCGATCGAGCGGATCGTAACATCGTGCAAGGCCGACACCGCGGTCGAGATCCGTGACGAGGCCATCATCCTATTGCTGGACAGCCTGGGGCTGCGAGCAGGGGATGTCTGCCAGCTGCGGTTGGCCGATATCGATTGGTATCCGGATCCCTTCTCGTCAGCGGCAAGGGAAGACGACCAAGCCGGCTCCCGCTTCCTCAGGACCCTGGCGACGCCGTTCTCGATTATGTGGACCGTGCTCGCCCGAGGGTTGATGAAGAGCGATTGTTGCTGCGGACGCTGGCGCCCTTCACGCCATTCCGTTCGTCAACCGAGATCTCCGGCATCGTATCGCGGGTGTTCGATCGCGGCGCCATCAAGGATTTGCCGACCGGTTCACACATTCCGGCACTCGCTTGCCACGCGGATGCTTCGCGCCGGCGCCGGGCTAGAGTCGGTCGGAACGATCTTGCGTCACAGATTGCCCGCAACGACCGCTATTTACGCCAAAGTCGACATCCCGATGCTGCTGAAGGTCGCTCAGCCCTGGCCGGGGGATCTGTCGTGCTGAACAGCGATATCTCCTGCTATGTCGCGCTGCATCGAGGCCTCGGCCGCAAGTTTTCCGAGCAGTGCCGCATGCTCCAGCTTTTCGCCGACTATGCGGAGCGCTTCGGCGATCAACATACCAAGATAGACCGGATTTACGGCTGATGCCGGACTGCGAGCTCGCAGAACGTGTCGAGACGCCGGTTCGATGTCGTTCGTAACTTCTGCCCTCTATGTCCATTCCGAAGATCAGGCGCATGAAGTCCCGCCCGTCGGCGTCTTCGGCAGAGGGAAGCGGCAGCGGCCGACCCCACATATTATCGAGCCCGAACAGATTCGAGCGATCATGCAAGCCGCGCTCGACCTTCCGCCGACAGGCAAGATCAGCCCGTACACGTACCATTATCTGTTCGGAGTTCTCGCGGCGACCGGCCTGCGGATTTCCGAAGCGCTCGCACTCCAGCGCGACGATTTTGTCGCGGATGACGTCGACACCGCGACGCCCGGCGGCGGAGGCGAGTATCCAGTACAGGACGGCTTTGGTTGGACCAACGGCGTAACCCGCGCGCTACTCGAATTGCCGCCCGCTGCGGGCGACCCGCAATCACCCTGCTAAGCTGACACCCGACCCGGACTATCTCGCTGGATGCTCCAAATGGCAAGCAACGCGCGCAAGGCGGCGACGAACGCCAGCGGCTGATCGAGCATCAGATGGTGCCGAGCTTCGGGTACAGCGATGATCGGAATATCGATGCCGCCTAGCTCGCGCACGTAATCACTGGAATCGTTTGTAAAAAGTAGGCTTTGCTCGCCGTGTACTATCGCCTTGCGGCCTGGCGCCTCGACCAGCGTTCTGCCCATTTCAAGCCATTCGCTCGGCACATTATCCCGCTTGAATACTGATGGCGAAAACTTCCAGGTCCAAGCTTCGCCTTCGCGTCGAAGTGAGTGGTAGGCCATGTAATCCATCAGGAACGCCTCACCAACAGGCTGTGGCGGAGATAGAACATACCGCTCGCGGGCGCTGGCGTAATCGGGGTAGCGCTTATGCGGGCGATCGGGGTCGCCTGATCCCGGGCCGGTGCGGCCGCCGCCCCAAACGGCGTCAAAGCTGGACGGACGCAGCACCATCAGATCGCAAATCACCGTGCCGGCAAAGGCATCCGGCGCCAGCGTGATCGCCTTGAGCGCGACTGCCGCGCCAAAGCTGTGTGCGACGATGATCGGCTTGTGCTCGTGGCCAAAAAGTCCAAGGGCCTCCGCGACCCCGATCATCTCCCGTCCTCGCGCGACCATGTCACAATTCTCGCGAACGTCGCTGTCCCCCATTCCTGAATGGTCGTAGGCGATCACATGGTAATTTTCAGCCAGGTAAGGCGCGACGAACGCCAGGCACCGTGCATGAGAGAGAAAGCCGTGGGTCATCAGTAAAGGAGGCGCGGAACGATCTCCCCAGCGGAAGTAATGCATTCTCACACCAGAGACCTCGACGAAGCCTTCCTCGCGCGGCACGGATAGCGCGTCGACAAACCAATCGGGCAGGTATGCAGGATCTGGCGCCCACGTCTGTACGATATCGGACGGGATTTCACGCATGGTGTTCAGTGCCTTTCTTTGACTGAATCAATTATGTGGCCTTGATCCGGCGTGACGCGATTGAAACCGAACTGTCCAGGCTGCGGCGTATTCATCCTATTGTTCTCGAACCGGATCTTTTCCAGTTTCGGTATATGTTCGCATCGCTTGTTTCAGGAGCTTCGCACGCGGGCGCGGGGAGCATTGGTAGCTGGACCGGGAGAGGCGGATCGGTTTCAAAGCCGTCAACGAGCACCCGACGGGCTCGCGATACGCGACTTTTAACGGTGCCAAGCGGTACGCCCAGACGATCCGCGGCTTCCTCGAATGTCAGCCCGTCTCGTGTCACCAGCTCGAAGGCTACGCGTTGTCCATCAGAAAGCGACGACACGGCTTGGTTGGGTTCACTGGCGAAAATCCCTTCGTCCTGCGCGGCAGGGGCAATTAAAAGACGTTCTGCGATTGCCGGATCCCACGATACCGAGCGCCGATCCTTTCGCTTCCCGGACAGGAAGCTGTTCCGTGCGATCCGCATAAGCCAAGCCTTGAGGTTCGTCCCGATCTCGAAACGCTCTCGCGCGGCCCAGGCGCGCACCAGTGTATCCTGAACGAGGTCATCGGCATCTGCCTCGTTACGCGTCAGTCGACGCGCATAAATCCGTAGGTTCGGCATCACCCTGCGCACAGCATGGCTAAAACCGCGCTGGCTAATAAACGGATCAGTCTGCTCAATGGCCACGGGAAGTGTCATCTGCGTCACCTTGCGCAGAGTCGCGCCGGATCGGCACTTCGCGGCGCCTGGCGCCCTTGCCATGCTGGATCGTGACGACGCGCTCTGCCAGGCTGATACCAAAGCGCTCGAACTGGACACCAGCGCGACTTTCTGCGGGCGCTGGTCAAGTTGCTACAGTGGCTTCGTTCCACCCCAAACCAAGCGACTTCTGGATCGCAATATAGGTGCCCGTAAGCTCTGCGACCGCGCTGCGCAGGTTCGCTTCTGCGAGCACTTGCTGGCGCTCGGCCTCCAAATAGTCGCCACGTGAAATCACGCCGCTCTCGTAACGTTGCCGCATCAGGATCGCCGACTGGTCGGCTGACTGCTTGATCTCGGCAAGCGCGGCCACAGTCCGCCTTTGCTGCGCAAAACGCGCAAGCGCGGTCTCGGCGTCCTGAAGTGCGCCGAGCACTACCTGGCGATATTGCGCCTCGGCCTCGTCGCGGCCGGCGCGTGTCTGCGCAATCGCAGCAGATGTTCGCCCAAAGTCGAGGAAGCCCCACTGGAGCTGAGGGACGGCGATCTTGGAGATGTTGCCGAGGTCGGTCAGGTCTCCGATCGACGTCCCGCCGATACCGAGGATGCCCATGAAACTGATTTTGGGAAAGCGCGCCGCCTCAGCGACTCCGATCCGTGCTGTCGCGGCCGCAAGGTTGCGCTCGGCCGCGCGAATGTCTGGCCGGCGACGAAGGAGCGAGGCAGGGTCGCCGATGGCGACGGCCTGGGGCGGCAGCGGTACATCGCGCGGTGGCGCCAGCAGCGAATCAAGCGAGCCCGGCTCTTCACCCGCGAGCACCGCCAGCGCATTGAGGTAGATTTCGATTTCGGCTTCAGCAGCGGCAAGATCAACGGTGGTTGCCTGAACAGCGCGGTTGGCCTGGCCGACAGCGAAGGCCGGCACCGTGCCTCGCTGGAAGCGCTGCCGGGCAAAAGCGAGCTGCTGCTGTTGGACGTCAAGTCCTCGCCGCAGGGCGCCCGTGCGCTGCTGCCGGTCTCTGAGGTTCGTGTAGGTTTGCGCGACTTCCGCAGTTAGCTGGACCTGTGCGTCTGCAGCGTTGTAGCTGGCAGCCGCAGCCAGCGCATTCGCAGCCTCGATCTTTCGCACCTGCCCGCCCGCAAAATCGATTTCCCAGTTCGCATTCAGGCCGAGATTGTAGAACTGTAGCGACGTGTCCGGGTCCTGGGTGACTGGTGGTGCCGGCGTGGGTGTTGACGTGCCGTTTCCCTGACTTGACCGAAGGTCGATTCCCGGCAGATCGGCCAACACCGCGGTTCCCTGAGCACCGGCCGTTGGAAAGCGGTCTGCGCGCTCCTTGCGCACCGAGGCGCGGGCTTGGCGAAGTCTGGCCTGGGCGACCTCAACCGACGGATTCGAGGCGAGCGCGCGCCGCTCGAGCGCATCGAGCACAGGATCCTGAAGCGTCGTCCACCAGTCGGCAAGTGCCGGCTGGTTCGGCGTTATGCCCGACGCCAGCCGAACGAAGTTGGACTGAGGTGTAGCGCTGTTCAGCACTGGCGGTCCGGAATAGTCTGGGCCTGCGACGCATCCGCCAAGCAGTATCGGAGTGAGGACGAGACTTTTGAACTTTGCCATTGCAACCTCAATGCATCGCCAGCGACAGCCCCTTGGGCAGCGGGCGCAGGAAAAACACGAGCGGAACGGTTGCCAGCGTCGCGGCGGCCATTACCAAGAATATGTCATTGTAGGTCATGACAAATGCCTGCTGCTGGATGGTCCGAGCGAGCGACTGAATTCCGGCGCTCATACTTCCGAGCGTGTGTGACATTCCCGCAAGATACTCCTGGAGCCTTGGGTCATTCGCCCACAGGGTCTCCTCCATCCGCCGGCTGTGGAGCGACATGCGCTGGTCCTGGAAGGACGCCAGCGCGGTCAGGGCGAACGAACCGCCCAGGTTTCGTGCGGCATTGAAGATGCCCGAGGCGTCGCCGGCGTCTTCCTTGCTGACCGAGGCGATGGTCGCCTGATTCAGAAACAGCATTGTCAGGATCATGCCCACCCCGCGCATCAGCTGCCCGGCGGTAAACGCTTCGCCTGCAGATTCCGCTGTGAGGCTGGTGCTCACAAAACAGCTGGCGGCCATCATCGCGAGACCCACACCGACTGCGAGCCTGATGTCGACGACCCGAATCAGGAACGGCACGATGGGCATCAACAAAAAGGCCGGCACACCCATGAGGAAAATGACCTGGCCTGTCTCAAGGGCGTTATAGTCGGCGATCAGCGCCAGGAATTGCGGAATGACGAAGGTCGACCCGTACATCACCATGCCGAGCGCCAGCGCCATGACGACGACGCTGCCGAACTGCCGGTTCAGGACGATCCGCAGCTTCAATACCGGCTTCGCCGCCCAAAGCTGCCCGATCCCCAACATGACAAATCCCGCTATCGTCACGACTGTCAGTTTGATTATGAGAGACGATTCAAACCACTCCTCACGGTGCCCCTCCTCGAGGACAATCGTCAGCCCTCCAAGGCCCAGGACCATGCCGATGATGCCAAACCAGTCGGCCTCGCGCAGATAGACCCAATTCGTGCGTTCGTGCGGCAGCCCGAGCAGCAGAAGCAGAAGCAGCAGGCCACAGACCGGCACGTTGACGAAGAAGGCATAGTGCCAGCTCAGATTTTCCGTGAGCCAGCCGCCGAGCAGGGGACCGAGCACCGGTCCCAGGATCACGGTCATTCCGAAGAGTGCCATGCCGATCGGCTGCTGCTGCGGCGGAAGGCGCTTCGCGACGATCGTCATCGCAGTCGGAATTAGCACCCCTCCAGTAAACCCTTGGCCGGATCTTCCGATAATGATCGTCATCAGATCCGTGGAGAGGCCGCACAGCACGGAAAACCCGGTAAATGCGGTCACCGCGACAAGGAGGAGGGTCCGCAACCCTAAAAGCCGCTCCAGCCAAGCGCTCAGCGGAATGACGACGATCTCGGCGACGAGAAATGCGGTCGCGATCCAGGTCCCTTCAGTGCCGGTCGCTCCGATTTCTCCTTGGATCGTGGGCAGCGCCGAGTTTACGATCGAGATGTCGAGCGTGGCGAGTAGCGCGCCGAGCGCGCCGGCAGCCACAGCGATCCAAGCGGTCGCGTCCGCGCGTTCCGCGCGAACGGCACTTTGAGAGGCTGCAGCCGGCGCCACGCTCATCGCTTCCGGCTTGCGGCCTGGCGGATTCGGTCCAGCTCCCCTTTGGCCGAGCGCGTGTCGACAGTCACAGCGACCGACATCCCTGGAACAAGCAGTCGCCGCACTTCTGGCGGAGCATCGATTGCGATGCGGACGGGCACGCGCTGCACGATCTTCGTGAAGTTACCGGTCGCATTCTGCGGCGGAAGCACGGAGAACTGGGCGCCCGTACCAGGGGCAAAGCTGGCGACCCGACCGGTCAGCTCGACGCCGGGCAACGCATCGACTTCGATGGTGACCGGCTGCCCGACCCGCATGAGCCCGAGCTGGGTTTCCTTGAAGTTGGCATCGATGAACAGCCGGTCGACGGGAACCAGGGTCATCATGCGCATGCCAGGCTGCACAAATTGTCCGACGCGGACCGAAAGATCACCGACGCGGCCATCGATCGCGGCCCTGAGCACGGTCGATTCGACGTTGACGCGCGCCGCCGAGAGTTGAGCGCGAGCGGCTTGTGCCTGCGACTGGGCCTGCCGAACCTGTGCGCCCAGTGTGCCGATACGCCGTTGCGCGGCGAGCAATCCGGCCTGGGCCGCAATTACTCGCTCTCGCGCCATTCGCGCTTGCATCTGAAGCTGGGCGAGCCGCTCGCCCGGCTCGGCGCCGGATGCAGCGAGCGGCTGATACCGAGAGACCTGCTGCGCGGCAAAGGCAGCTTCCGCTCGGGCGGCATCTAGCTGGGCGCGCGCCTGCGCGATTGCCGCCTGCTGCTCGGCGATCTGGGAGCGCGTCGTCTCACCAGCGGCGGTCGCCGTTTCGATCTGGCTGGTAATCTGCTCGGTCTGCGCCCGATATTCGCGTGGGTCGAGCTCGGCCAGGGGCTGTCCCTTCCGGACCGACTGATTCTCGGTGACAAACACACGCTCGACATACCCGGCGATCTTCGGCGCAATGACGACTGAATCCGCCGCGACATAGGCGTTGTCGGTGCTCTGCATATAGCGGCCGCGGTTCTGGTGGTCCAAATACCAGAGCACGCCGCCGACGACGAGCACGATCACGCCGATCACCAGCGCCAGCCTGACACGCGGCGACTTGAGCGGAGACGTACGAAGTTCTTCGACGTTCTCAGATTCCGCCAAAGCAGCGGTCGACGTGTCCGCCATATCAATTACCATCCTGATGCAGGTCGATTGAGATCTTCCGTTGCCGCATTAACGAATATTCGGCAATGGCATATGATATGGAACCTCACAAAATCCGCTGGCCGTTACCTGCTCTCGTTGAGTTCATCACGTTGCCATCGTTGTGCGGTGTACAAGGCCTGACCCCATCAGGTTAGGGCACCATTTCTCGGTGGATTTCTCGCTCTGAAAACACGCCGGCACACCTTATCCTCCAACGCAAAATCGCCATCTCAAAGCGCGACCCTGGCGCTCATTTCCGGTCAGCATTCATAGCCCAATCGGTCAGTTCCACGGTGTAGCGAGCTACCGCGCGATCGAAAGCGTCAACGATTCCACTTGTGGTGTTGGCAGATACGGGCTGCTCCACCATGAACCGAGATGACGCAACGGGACGACGATCGGCGAGATCGAAGAGAGTTGCTTCCCCTTCGATGATAATTGTTGGCAATGCCTTTTCACCGGCATCAGGGTCATAGCGAGCCTCGAAGCGCTCAATCCCGATCTGCAGGGCGAGTGATGCGCCCATGGCGTTTCTCGCACCCGTCAGGCGGAGATCCGGCGCTCGCGACGCGAACTGGCGCATCAGCGCCTGAGTGAAAAGCTCCGGAACCGGTGCCACCCAGCGCGCGCCCTTGACATACAGCGCTCGTTCTCCGTGCGTCGTGAGAATACGATCCCCTTCGATCTCCTGCGAGAATTTGGGTCGCAGCAACGACATCGAGCGGGTGGGAGGCGCGCTTTGCGCAGACGGAACGGTAGTCTGCTCCGCCACGCCGAACCGGAATAGGTCAGCCTTGCCGCCGCCGAGCAGGCCAGCGCAACTGCCCAGCAGAAAGGTTCCCAATAGAAGAGCGTACGTCCGGCTCCTGTTTTGATATCTCATTTGGGCAACTCCAGCTCCGTGCCTTTGTTCTTGGTCAGCGCCTCGCGGGGGCTGCGACGAATCTCTCGAATGAGCGAGTCCAGTGTTTCCGCCGTGTCTTGCAGTGTCAGCAGGGTGGCATTGACGTTGTTTCCAACATCGGCGCCTTGCGTTCCGAGCTTGGCAATCACGCCCCGCGCGTCCCGGACCGCGGATTTGAGATCGTTTGCGGCTTGCGAGATATCGGAGAATGCGCGCTTACCATCGCCGTCGGCGATCTGCCGAACCGACGCTGCGGCTCCCCGGATGTCGTCCGCGGCGCGGTCCAGCTTGGCGAGCGCCGAACCTGCATGAGCGAACATGGCACGGTTCGCGGCCAACTCCGCAGTTGTCAGTCGGACATCCTGAATCGCCTCGCTGATATTGGCAATATTACGGTCGGACAAAAGCTTGTTCACGCGATCCATCGCTTCGGTCGCGCCCGCCAACACTTGACCGCCCCCCTGTAGTAACGAGGACATTGCGTTGGGCTTGCTCGGTATGACCGGACGCTCGCTGCGATTGGTCGCCTTGAGCAGAGGTTTGCTCGGCGTGCCTGCGCTGATCTGAACGACGCTTACGCCGGAAATTCCCTGACTCTCGGTCGATGCGACCGAATCCACGCGGACCGGCGTGCCTCGCGTCAGCTCGATATCCGTGATCACCCGGTTGGGATCGCGCTCGTCGAGGCGAATTCCGCCTATCTCACCGACCTTGATGCCGTTGAACTGAACCTCGCCGCCGACGCTCAGCCCGCGAACCGGCCCCTGAAAAACAATCCGGTACGAATCGCTTTGCTTGGCGGATCCGCCCAGCCAAACGACAAACACGAGGGCCGCGATCAGCAATGCGATCGAGGCGGCGCCTACCAGGGCATAATTGGCGTGGCGTTCCATCAGCTTTCTTTCTCTTTCTTGGCGGCACGACCGCGTGGTCCCAGAAGATAGCTTCTGATCCAGGGGTGATCGGACCCTTCGAGCTCGTGAATGGGTGCAACAGCAGCGATTTTCCTGTCGGCGACGACGGCAACCCGATCACAAATCGCATACAGGGTATCGAGGTCATGCGTGATCATGAACACGGTAAGTCCAAGCGCATCGCGCAACGTCTTCACGAGATCGTCGAACTCGCCAGCTGCGATGGGATCGAGACCGGATGTAGGCTCGTCTAAAAACAGGATTTCGGGGTCCAGCGCGATAGCACGGGCAACCCCCGCGCGCTTGCGCATTCCCCCGGAAAGCTCGGCCGGTTTTAGAGCGCCTGCCTCGTCCGGCAAACCCGACAGCTTGATCTTTAGCCTGGCAAGGTCGTGGACATAATCGGGTGCAAGTTTTGTGTGCTCCAGAAGTGGTGCCTCGACATTCTCTTGAACGGTGAGAAACGAGAACAATGCGCCTTGCTGAAACATGACGCCGATCCGTCGCTCGATATCGGCCTGCGCTTGCGGATCGCGAATGTCTCGCCCGAATATCTCGACCGACCCGCCATCGGGAAGCCTGAGGCCAAGAATGGTGTCGAGCAGTACCGACTTGCCGGCCCCCGATCCGCCGACTACGCCCAATATCTCGCCGCGCCGGACCTCAAGGGACAGATCCTCATGGATGACCTTCTCGCCAAATGCCGTACGTAGGCCCTCGACACGAATAGGCACATCGTCGGCGCGGATGCCCAACTGCGCGCTCACAAATCCAGCAACATGAAGATGACCGCGAAAACCGCGTCGAACATTATGACCAGGAACACCGACTGCACGACCGCGGACGTGACGTTACGGCCTAGACTTTGGACGTCGCCGCCGACCATGAGGCCATGCCTGCAGCCCGCAGCGGCTATGACCAACGCGAGAAACGGCGCCTTGCACATACCTATCCAGAAATGCTTGATGTCGACAGTCTCGAGCGTCCGCTGGATGAAGAAGGCCGGGCTGATATCGATCGTCACCCAACTCACCAGCAGTCCGCCAATGATGCCGCCGATATCCGCGCAAAAGGTCATCAGCGGCATCATTAGAAGCGCAGCCAAGATGCGCGGGATCACGAGCGCATCGAAGCGGTCCACGCCCATCACCTGCATCGCGTCGGTTTCCTGGTTCATCCGCATTGAGCCGATTTGGGCAGCGAAGGATGACGCGGAGCGCCCGGACAATAGAATTGCGGTGATCACAACGCCGAACTCGCGAAGGATTGCGACACCGACAAGCTGGATTGTGAACACCTCAACGCCCAGCGTCGTCAAAAGGTTGGTGCCAACCAGCGCGATCACCGCTCCGATGAAGAAGGTCATGATAAATACAATCGGGAGCGCATTGATGCCGACGTCCTGCATCAACGCGACAAGCGGCGTCACGCGCAGGCGGCGAGGGTTGCCGATCGTGCGACCGAGCGCCGCGATGAGCTGTCCAATGAATACCAGCATCTGGTACGCGTCACCACCAATGCCTGTCACCCGGCGGCCGACGCGGTCGAAAAAACCGAAAAGTCCTGAAGCGGCAGGCCTGCTGAGAGCCTCTTTTTCCAAGGCCGGTCGCACGAGATCAAACAACCTTAGCAGGTCTTCCCGCCCGCCGACGTCAATGTCAGCCTGTGGCCCCATGGAGCGCAGAAGTGCAAGGGCGCCAGCGGTATCCATCCTTCCGATATTGGATATATCAAGCCGCTCGATACCAGGGCCGTCACCCGAAGAGGAAAGCAGGCGGCCAGCCGCCTGGCCCAAGGTCAGCGCTGTCCAATCCCCGCTGACATGCAGTGTTCGGCTGCCACCTTCACCGAGCTGCCACGCCGCATCGGTCATTGGGAAAGAAGATCATCGACTGGCCAGCAGACCATTCCAGCTTCAGCATGCAAAGCCGCGTAGCGCACATGCGTCAGACGAGGGTCACGCATTGGAACGTCGAGGGATGAAGGCACCTTGGAACGCCCAGAGGTAAGAAGTGTAATCAAGACTCGCTCCGCCAAGGTCATGCCAGTGCGCCTCCTCTTGTCACCCCATCGAAGATTCAGCAAGGACATATCATATGGAACCTCAGGAAATCCGATTGCGCGCGATTGCGACGTCTTTTGGCTGGACCTGGTATCGGATGCGCCGATTGATCGACGCGCACCTCTCGGCGCACGGGGCATCCATGGCCCGATTGAAGTTGCTCGTTTTTCTTGCGGAACAACCCTGCCGATCAACCGATATTGCAAGCTTCTTCGACCAGGCCCCCCGTACGGTCACGCAAGCGATTGATTGGCTGGAGCAGAATGGCCTGGTTTTGCGGTCGCCGGTCGCCGAGGACCGCCGCGTGAAGCTGGTGCAGATCACGGATGCAGGTAGAGGGATGCTCGAGCAGGCCCTCCCGCTCTACGACGGCATCGTGGCCCAGACCTTCGGCAGCTTGACGGCGGAAGAACTGGAAGCACTCGATAGTGCAACCCTGCACTTGGGCCAAGTCGTGGACAAACTCGAGAAGGAGGCCGGCTTCCGCCAGGGCCGGGTCCCCACTCTAAAGGCGAAGAACAATGACTGATCCTGTCCCGATGGCCGGGCCTGAAGCGGAAGCATTGAAGGAGCGGGACCGGTTCGCGCAGATCCTGGTTCTGTTCGGGCGCCACGGACTCAAGGGCTTAGCCGCTCGGCTCGGCCTGGCACTGAACACCGAAGAGCCACTGGATGCGCGCCCGGAAGCAGTCGTCGCGCTGTTGCGGGACATTGGCCCCGTGGCTGTAAAGTTCGGGCAAATCCTGGCGATGCGCAGTGATCTGCTTGAGCCCGAATGGATTGGCGCGCTTTCGAAGTTGCAGGACCGGGTTCCGCCGCTGCCGTTCGCGTCGGTAAGACCGCTGATCGAAGAGGCGATCGGCGGACCTGTCGAAAGCTTCTTCAGCCGTTTTGACGACGTGGCGATTGCGGCCGGCTCGATCGCTCAGGTCCACGCGGCGACGCTGCTCGATGGACGGGAGGTCATCGTCAAGGTCCGCCGACCCGGGATCGAGCGAATCGTGGATGCCGACCTTCGTCTTCTGCGGCGGCTGGCCCGGGTCGCGGAGCGCCGTATCCCCGAAATCGCTCGCTTGAAACCGGATGAACTCCTGCGCCATTTTGCCGAGAGTCTCGACCGCGAAATGGATCTTAGCGCAGAAGCGCGCGCGAGCGATGCGATCGGGGACTATCTCAAGCGCTTCGGTGTTCGAACCGCGCGCTTCGACTGGGAACTTTCCGGCAGGCGGGTCAACATCCAGGAGCGGCTCCGCGGCTTTCCGGCGAGCGATCTGGAAGCGGCACGCCGCAGCACTATCGATCTGACCGCGCTTGCCAGCACTTATGCCCAGGCAATCCTGCGAATGATCGTCATCAATGGTCATTTTCACGCCGATCCACATCCCGGGAATGTCTTTTTTCTGGAAGATGGTACTCTCGGCCTTATCGACTTCGGAGCGGTGGGGACGCTCCTGCCAAAACGCCGGGAAGAATTGGTCCGGCTTGGGCTGGCGATCGCGTCTGAGGACACCGGCGGGGTGGTCGACATTCTAATGCTCTGGGCCGGCGATCCCGACGTCGACCGGGTCCGGCTTGAGGAAGCTCTCGCCGAGTTGATTGACCGGTTCAGCAACGTTCTGCTCGAGCAAATCGACCTGACTGACATCTTCCAGAGGGTCTTCGCAATTCTGCGTGACTTTCATCTCGCTCTCCCTCCCGATCTGGCGTTGGTACTCCGGACGCTGCTAACCGCGGAGGGCTTCGTCCGGCGTATCGATCCGTCGTTCGATATCACCCGCGAGCTTGCCCCGCTGGCCAAGGAGCTGATGCGGGAGCGGATTAGCCCGGCACGACTGCGGGGCGAGGCAGGAAAGCTGTTCGCGGCGCTCGGGCGAGCGGCGCTGTCAACGCCGAGCCTTGTGGGACAAATCGAGAAGGTCGCGCGAACGGGCTCGATCACGGTCAGTATCGCACCCAAGGACCTTGAGCGTTTGCGCGCAAACGAGCGCGGCAGCAGATCCAATCCACAGCTTTACCCCGCAGCCATAGGAATATCCGCAGCGATCCTCTTCTCCTCGGAACCAATAATGGCGGGGCTGCTGGCTTTTGTTTCCGTCGCGCTGGCGGTGATGCAACGGGTGAGGCGGCAATGAGCCCAAGGCGATATCGTCCCATGCGAAACACCCCTTTTCGGCGATGCTGGCGTCAGAACACCAGGTCATTCAGTAAGCACATTGAGGCTGACAGCGATCGGCTGAGCATGTCAGCAACCTTCAGACGAGCAATAGATCTGCTGGTTGGTTCATGGAGCGCCTAGTAAACAGTCCTCCATCCTATGCCTGCTCCTCACTTGGTCCGAAGGCGCGTTCTCCGGGTCGAAGTGGGGACCTGCTAGATCAGGCTCCGGAGCGGAACCTGCATGTCACCTGCGGCAGCAAGGTCGATGGACGCGCGCCTGCCAACCAGCCGTCGGCCAACCGCCATGTCCGCGCCTCGGTTAACGGTAAGGACACCTTCTACAATCTTGTCCGAGAGGAAGATGGCAGTGAAGCTGTCGGCGTCCAAGTCTCCGCGCATGATTATTCTCAAGCTGTCGTCGATCCGTCCAGCGACCTGGATGTTGCAATCATACTGGTCAGACCAGAACCAGCAGGGCTGAAGATATCCGCCGGCGCCACCCAATATTGCGGCGGCCGCAACGTCCGCTTGGCCAGCGGCGTTCTGAAAGGTCTCCAGCCTGACCCGAGTACCGAAGAAACCGGGCTGGTTGCTCACATCGCCCGCAGCCCAGACATGGGGGTCACTCGTCCGGCCCTGCGCATCAACCACGATCCCGTTGCCCACCCGCAAGCCTGCGGCCGCGGCGAGCTCAATGTTGGGGTCGACGCCGATACCCACCACCACGGCGTCCGATTCCAACCGCACACCGTTGGTCAGAATCACGGCGCGCACCGCCGCGCCCTCCCGCTCCAGCGCGGACACGCCCACTCCGTAATGCGCGGTCAGGCCCCGCGCTGTGTGGAGCTGCGATAACCACCCTCCGAAACGGCCACCCAGCGTGCGCAGCATGGCCGCGCCGCCCGGTTCCACGGCGGTGACCCGACATCCGGCCTGGACGGCACTCGCCGCGACCTCCGCGCCGATCACGCCCATCCCCACCACGACGATCGCGGCCCCCGGCCGAAGCGCCGCGCGCAGGTCGTCCGCATCGGCGCGGGTCCTGAGGTGATGCACGTTAGCCGCATCCGCGCCCGGAAGATTGAGCCTGCGCGCCCGCGCGCCGGTGGCCAGCAGGACCCGATCTGCCGGGATGCAGCGGCTGTCGGCCAGCCGCAGTTGGCCCCCGGCACGGTCCAGCGCCTCGACCCTCGTCCCGAGTATCAGGTCGATCTGATTGTCGTCGTACCACCGCTCGTCTCGAAGCTCGAACCCCGCCGGCACCGTGTCCGACCGCAACCATTCTTTGGACAGCATCGGCCGTTGATAGGGCCGCCACGGCTCCTCGCCGATCAGGACGACGCGCCCCTCGAACCCGCCGGAGCGGACGGCGGCCGCCGCCTGAGCGCCGGCAATATTGGCGCCGACTATAGCGATCGTTCCGATCATGGTCATGCCGGCCTCGTCGGTCCCCGCTACCTAGAAGCGGATTTCCGCACCGACGCCGACGCGCCGCGGACGTTCGTAGATGATGTAGGAGCCAAGCGGACCCGGGGAGATTTGCTGCGCCACCTTCGCGTTCGTCAGATTGCTGGCAAACAAATTGAAGCTGATCTTCTCGCCGGGAAGGCGCAAGCCGATCTCCCCGGACAGCATCGTATAGGAATTCTGCACCAGCGAATTAAGGAAGTCGTAATAGACCTTGCCGCTGTGGAACAGGTTCGCGCTCGCGGTGAGGCGGCTTTTGCCGATGTCGACGCCATACGTGCCGCCCAGATTGAAGGTATAGCGCGGCGTGCGGATCATCCATTTGCCAGAAACATCTGCGGAGCTAACGATATTGCCGCCGGTTGGCTTGGGGATGAAGACCTGGGCCTGCGGAAACTTGTCATACTCGGCATGTGTGTAGACCGCGGACGCGCGGAGGTTGAGGTCGCGTATCGGGACAACGGTGACTTCCAGCTCCCCGCCGTAGATCTTCGCCGTCGCCGCATTCTGCAAGATGAAAGCATTGCTGGCCGAACGCGCCGTCACCTGCAGGTCGCTATAGTCATAGCGATAGGCCGAAAGGTTGGTCCTGAGCCATGACGCGGGGTCGACCTTCAACCCGATTTCGGCCGCCTTGATCGACTCCGGATTCACCGCGATCGGCGACGTGCCGAAAGTGTTGAACACCCCGCTCTTGAAGCCGGTGCCGTAGCTTGCGTACACATTGGCGTGATCGGCAAAATTATATCGCAGCGCAGCGCGATAGGTAAATTTGTTAAATGATTTGCGGGCGGTGCCGAACGGCAGCGGTGTGCCATTGACCGATTGCTCGAATGTCCGTTTCTCGGTCGTGTAGCGCACACCGCCGGTCAGAAAGAGCGAATCGACGATCTCGTAAGTGCCCTCCGCAAAGCCTGCAAAGGAGGTTGTCGTGACCTTCGGCTCAAGTAGTGTTTGGCTCGGCACCGCAGTGGGAGATACCGCGCTGTAGATGAACACCGGCTGTTCGCCGGTCAGGCGAAACGCATAGGCTCCGAGGATCCATTTGAACCGCCCGACACCGGTGGAAAGCAGCCGCACCTCCTGGCTATACGTCTTGGGCCGGACCCGCATGTCAGTATAGCCCAGCAGAATGTTCGAGGCGTCCGAATCGGCGTATTGATTGACACGCGTCGTCATGAAGGCGCCGGTAGTCTCCAGGTTCACGCCGCCCAGATCGAACTGCGTGCGCAGCGACAGATCGAACCGGTTGTAGTCGGATCTCCCGCGCCCATTGAGCGATGCCTCCCAAGCCTGGTCAGGAATAATCACTCCCGGAAATGGCGCACCGGCGGTGTTTCCCCGGAACGGCTGCTGCGACGCCACCTGATCTTTCGAATCGACATACGCCGCGGTCAGGATGATTTTTGCCGAATCGCTGGGTTCGAACATTAGCTTGCTGCGTAGCGAAATCGTCCGCGCAGCGCCCAACGTCCCACCGGTGTTGAGGTCACTGATGTAACCGTCGCTCTTGCGGTATAACACCGCAAGATCGGCTGCGACTGTTTTGCCAAGCCCTCCGGTCACATAACCGCGAACATCGACGTCATTCGCCTCTTCTCGGGAGCGACCGTAGCGCGCGGCGATCCGGCCACTCGTCGTGAAACTGGGATCCGGCGTGATGACGTTGACCAGCCCGCCAGTGGCATTGCGGCCGAACACGGTGCCCTGCGGGCCGCGCAACACCTCGACCCGCTCGACCTGGACGAGGTCGATCTGCGTCGAATATGGGTCCGCCTGATAGACGCCATCGACGTAGATCGCGACATTACTCTCGTCCCCGGTAGAATTCCCTGCCGAACCGACTCCGCGAATGCTCGGCTGCATCACGTTCTGGTTACGACCGCCGTTGAATGCCGGAATGATCTGGGTAAGGCTGCGGACCTCGCGCACGCCCGAATTTTCGAGTGCGTCGCCACCGATCGCCGTCACCGTCACTGGAATGTTTTGAAGCCGTTCTTCACGGCGCGTAGCGGTGACCACGATGTCGGCAATGCCGCTGTTATCGGGCGGGGTCGCGGCGGGAGCCGCTGGCGTGTCCTGCGGCGTGGCCGCAGCGGAAGGAACTGGCGCGACCGCTTGCGCCTGCGCGATCGCCGGGAAACTCACCGCGCAAAATAATGCGAACGGCCGCTTCAGAACCTGCATTCCCATATTCCTCTCCCCTTGCCTCGTTGGGCAACACCAAGATACGCGCAGCTCATCCGGCGGACTTCCCGCGTGTCAATACGGCGGCGTATGTTTATGGTCCATTCTTGTCAATGCTTATGTTTGCTCGCCCGTGGCGGTGAGGTGCGCGACACCAGAGATCCATCCCGGCGCCGGCCGATATTCTTTCTGTGCGACACGGTATTGACCCGTTGCTCCCATCGCTGCGGACGCGGCGACCCATGCCAAGAGTTCGTTGGCTCCCGAACCCGCGACCGCGTCGACCGCCGCGGTATCCAAGGCGTCGAGAGCCTCCCAGTCCTGCGCCGCGATCATTTCCAGGACACAAGCGTCCCAGGCCGGATTGAGCGGCCGTACCGGCCCCTCCCCGCGCGCGGCGTCCGCTGCGACGGCAAGAACCTTAGTTTCCCGTGCTCGCTGCTCGTCACGGGTCAGCGCTGCCGCCCCGGTCAGGCGGGCCCGCACTTCCGGGCTCGCGCCAGCGATCTGGGGCACCAAGGGGTCGTGGGACAGCCCGCCCGATGCGGCGAACAGGATGCGCAGGCTGCAGCGTCGCGCGAAACGTCCTACCGCTTCACCCAGCAGACGCGCGCGGCGATAGGTCGGCAGCGGCGGGGCGGCGCAGTTCACGAAGATCGGCACAACGGGATAGCGGTCCGCCCGGCCGAGCATCAGTTCCCACATCTGCACGAAGCCGTGATCAACCACCATCGCGTAGGAAAGCGCTGCGTCCACGTCTCCTGCACGTACCGCGTCGAGCACCTGCAGCGCGAACACTTCATCGACCTTCAGCGGTTCGTCTGACGTTGCCCAGTCACCATAGGAACGCGCAGCCGTCCCAACGCAGAAGCTCGGCATCAGACCGTAGTTGAAACCGTGAAAATGGTCAGGCGCGAACTGGATGATGTGATCGGGGGCAAAGTCTTCGACGAAGTTGGCCATCCGGTCGAAAGACGCCTTCACCGCCATGCAAGTGGCATCGTCCGCGAGTTCCGGGTTGAGCATGACGGGGGAGTGCGAGGCACAGGCGAGGGCGAACGGCATCGCTATTCTCCCCCGACGCCGGCGTCGCGACCGAGCAGGAACGCCAGGTGGATACGGTTGAACGTGTCCGCATCCTCATATTGCGGCCAGTGCCCACACTCGTTCATCACGGCGAACTGGCTGCCCGGAATCATGTCGGCGATCTGCTTGCCTTCGACTGCGGTCGCGGTGGGATCATGCGAGGTCCACAACACCAGCGTTGGCGCCTTGATCGACGCATATTGTTCGGGCGCGACCATATTGCGCCGCCGGATCTCCATGTCCTGAAGGCACAGGATCTCGCGCATCACAGCTGCGAAACCCGGCTGGCTGTAGATGCGCCGGCGCACCTCGACGAGATCGTCGGTGACCTTGGTCTTGTCGTGCATCAGCATCTCGAGGCGCTCGCGAATCATCGCAGGATCGGGATGCTCCACCGCCCGCATCGACAAGCGCCTGATCCGCTCCATCACCTCCGTGTGCGCGGTCCAGCCGCCCGCGGTATTGAGCACGACCCGGTCCACCGCATCCGGGTGGTTCACCGCAAGATAAGTCGCGATCCAGCCTCCGAGCGATTCGCCCGAGACGTGCGCCCGCTCGCGCCCGAGCGCTTTCATCGCTGCCAGCACGTGCCTCGCGTAATCGCAAATTTCATAACCGCCGGTCGGCTTGTCGCTCCAGCCATGCCCAACGCTGTCGATCGCCACGGTCCAGAAGTGCTCCGCATGCGCGGCGAAGTTGCGCACATAGGCTTCCGCATGGCCGCCGGTGCCATGGAGCAGCAGCAGCAGCGGCTTGTCGCTGTCGCCGGCGCTGATGAACCGCGTTCGGACACCGCCGGCGTCGATGAAGCCCTGGCGGAACTCGGTGGGACCGAGATCGGTCCAGATGCTGTGGTACGGCGTTTCCATTGGCGTATCCTGTTATCGTTGCTGCGGGGGTCAGGCGATGTTGTGATAGCCACCTCGCCAGTGGACGAGCGGCGGCCTGTCGTGGTGGCGCGCGTGCATTACGCGGCCCAGAAAGATCGCGTGATCACCGCCGGGAAACTCGTCGACCCTCTCGCATTCGATCCATGCGAGCGCACCCGGCAACAGGGGTATGTCTGCCATGCCGGTCGCCGCACGGAGCGCAGCGAAGCGATCGACCGGAGCGCAGAATCGCCGGGACACTTCCTCCTGGTCAGCGGCCAGGATGTTGGCCGCGAAGTGGCGCGCCTTGCTGAAAACCGCATAAGAGGGCGCGGTTCGACGCAGGCTCCACTGCACCAGCGGCGGATCGAGTGACAGCGAAACGAACGAACTGACGGTGACGCCGTGGGGCGCGCCCTGCGCGTCCCGAGTGGAGATCACGGTCACACCACTGGCCAGGCACGCCATCGCGCCGCGGAACGAATCCGCGCTAACGCAGGGTGAAGCCTGCCCCTCGGACCGGCCGTTCACGCCCCCGATCCTGGCGCGGCCCCTGCGGGTTGCGGCTCCCCTGCCAGCGCCAGAGCCGCATCCACCAACCGCCGGTAATCGGTGTCGTCAACCGCCAGATAGGTGCCGGCGATGTTGCGGACGGGATCGCCTGCATAATAGCGCTCATACTGGACGAGCCGCTGGCCAAACGCCTCGCCGGCCAGATCCCAGGCGAGCTTGAACAGCTTCACCCGATCGATCGACGGCAGCTGCGCGCCGGCATAATAGGTCGCGGTATCTCCGGCGATCTCCTCCGCCGCCAGATCGGCGCCCGACGGCATCAGCATGAACCCGCCGGCGCCGATCGTCTGTAGGATTTCGATCACGCGCGGATAGGCTTGCGGCAGCATCGTCCGCAGCGTCTGGAGCGGCGCGAGCGCAGGCCGGAGCGTACCGCTCGCGGTTCGCTCCGCCTCGACCTCGGCGCGTGCCAATCCGCTCTTGAGATGCTCGACATAGCCGATGCATTCCCCCAGCATGTGCTGCACATGCAGGAAGGTGTCGGCACCGATCGACCGGGCAACCGCCATGGCGAGGCCGGTGGCGAACTGCATTTTCGCCAAGGCGCGTGTATTGGTCTGGTACGCCGTGTGATTGCGGATCGCGGTGCGGAAATACATCTCCCCCGACAATTTAACGTTGCGGTAGCTAAAAACCCGTTGCCACGGCACGAACACGTCATGGAACACCAGAAGCGAGTCGTTTTCCTCGAACCGGGTCGAAAGCGGATGGTCGAACGAAGCACGCTCCCCTGCGATAACGTAGGGCTGGCGGCAGATCTGGCGAAGGCCCGGCGCACTGGCGGGGACCGCGCAGATCAGCGCGTGGTCCTCGTCGCCGGGCTTCATCCCGGGCAAATTGTACAGCAGGATTTCATCTGCGACAGGCCCCAGCGTGGCGATCATCCGGGCGCCGCTGATGCGGATCCCGCCATCTTCCTCTCCGGTGACACGCAGATGAAGTGCGCCCTGTTCGTGGCTCTGTTTGGTGCGATCGTTCTGCGGCGGGACCAGCGCATGGCTGAGAAACAGGTCGTGGCGGCGGACATGATCGTAATACCACGCGACGCTGTCCGCATATCGCTCGCCGGCCTCGCCAAAGACGCTCCGGTCCTCCCAGAGCGCCAGCAGGGTGGTATTGAGGAAATCGGGGGACCGCCCGAGCAGGCCGAAGCTCGCCTCCGCCCAAAGCCTGAACCCTTCGCGCCGCCTGCGCAGGTCGTCGACGGTCTGCGCGGGCTCGAACGCGATTCCGCAGCGCTCGCCGGTGACAGCGTCGAGCGCGGTCAGGCTGTCGCGATGCTCGGGCTGGTGCTGCATGTCATACAGCGCCGCAATCTCGCGCGCGACCGCGCAGAACGCCGGGTGATCGGCGACGTTGTCGACTCGCTGACCGCCAACCCATACGTCGCGCGGACTCGATCGCAACCCCTGCAGATACTCGGCCCCGGTCCGCACACCCATCCACTCTCTCCCGCCGATCGAAACACCGTACCTGAGAGTATCTAATCCCGGGCGACTGGTTGCCCCAAGCCGAACTTCCAGACTGTTCGTCTGGTGAACAGTCAGTTGAGGAAACCGATTCTCGCTTCGAGCCGCTCGACGCAGTCGCGCAACGGCTGCAGAAACCGAGCTGCCGCGACCGCCGGCGTCAGCACCGAAGAAAAGAAAACGATGTTGACCGCACCGATAACATTCGCGTCTCGGCGCACCGGGAGTGCGATTGCGCTAGTACCGGATTCAATCAGGCCATGGCTGGCGCCGAATCCATCCCGCCGCGCCTGCTCAATGGCCCGGGTAACTGCGCCATCAACTGCGATCTCACTAGCGTCTTCCCCCGCTGCGGCGCGCACCAGTTCAAGCGTTTGCGCAAGCTGCCCATCGTCCATTGCCGCCAGCATCGCACGGCCCAGGGCAGAGCGCAGCAGGGGGCGATGCTGTCCGATGAGCCGGCGAAAAACCGTCATTGTAGTCCGCGGGTGCGTGGAAGCGGCGATCGTCAGGCGCCCGTCCTTGATGACGGCGTAGTCGCTCGGCCAGCCGATTCGGACGACAAGCACATCCAACTCAGACTGTGCGGCCTGCAGTTCAAGATCGTCTTGCCGAATCTCCAGCCCGATCCGTTGCACCTTCGGCGCCAGATAATAGCGACCGTCGTCGCGGCGCAGGGCGAACCCTGCCGCGGCCAATGTCGCCAGCAACCGATAGGCGCTGGACCGGTCGATGCCGGCCCGGTTTGCGAGCGCGGTCGGCGATGACCAGCCCATGTCCGCCATCGCGTCCAGCAGCGCGAGCCCGCGTTCCAGAGCCCGAACCTCTCGATAGGGGCGGTTCGGCTCGGCCATCAGTATGAGGTCACTGCATCCGTTCGGGAAGTTCGAGAAGGAATTCCAAACAGACCTCCCGCTGCGCCCGAAAGGCCTGAAGTCCGACATCTCGGTGAATGACGTTGACTCCGATGAGATGCGACAGCGCGAGCAGCGCGGCGGCGGCGGCGCGAGATTTGCTCATCCCCATGTCGCGGTAGATTTCGGCGATGATCGTAAGCCGTTCGCTGTCGACGTCGGAGATGGCGTGGCGCGCCAGTTCGGAAGACCGCGCCCATTCGCGCAGCGCATGTTCGATCGTTCCGCCAGGGACGTCGCTGCGATCTTCCGACGCTAGTCCGAGAAGGTATGAGAGGCGGTCACGGGGCGTCTCGATCTTCGTGCGCACGAAGCGGCCGACCGCGGAGGTCAGGCTTTGCTGCCAGAACCGAAGCATTTCGCCCAGCAGCGCGTCGCGGTCCTTGAAATGCCAGTAGAAGCTGCCCTTCGTCACGCCCAGGGCGCGTGCCAGCACCTCGATGCGGACCTGCGCGACGCCACCATTCCCGACTTCTTGCAGCGCGGCCACGATCCAGTCGTGTTTCGACAGACGCTCTGACTGATCGGCATTTGCATGCGCCTGTTGTTTTGCCATGTAGACCGCCACCTCCGTTATTGCCTGGGCCCATATCGCAATCGTCGGCAAACCGGAATCACAATGACTCCGGGTCAAGCATTTTCCACATCGAGAACCAGCTTTCCAATGGTGCGCCCGCCTGCAAGTTCCACAAGCCCCTCCTGGAGCGCCGCGAACGGCACTGTCGCGCCGATTATGGGACGGATAGTTCCCTCTGCCAATGCCGTGGCGAGCCCCCTCTGGACCGCAGCGATGCCGGATGGATCAGCATCGAATTTCCAGAACACGCCCCGCGCCGACGCCGCCTTTACGAGCAGGCGGTTGGCGGGGATCGCGGGAATAGCCCCGCTGGCAAAGCCGACGATAAGAAGACGCCCGCCCCAGGCGAGCGCGCGGACGCTTTGCAGCGTGATGTCTCCGCCCACCGGATCCAGCACGACATCAATCCCGCCCGGCGCGATCCCGCGTAGCGTTTCGACCCAGTCTGCGGCGCGGTTGTTGACGATGGCACTGGCACCGTTGGCGGTCGCCACCGCTGCCTTTTCCGGCGCGGCGGTCGCCGCGATGACGCGCGCGCCGGCGTTGCGTGCGAGCTGCGTCGCGGCGATGCCGGTGCCGCCCGCTGCGGCGTGTATCAGCACGGTCTCGCCCGCTCGCAAGCCGGCGGTGTCGAAGAGCGCGATCGACGCAGTCGTATAGGAGATCGGGATCGCGGCGGCCTGTGTGGGGTCTGTGCCCGGCGCGAGACGGATCAGCCGCGCAGCGTCCACTGCGCAATATTCCGCATAGGCGCCCGAGGTAACCTGCGCCATCACCAGGTCGCCAAAGGCAAGATGTGCGAAGCCACCCGTATCGACGACCTGGCCGGCGATTTCCGCACCAAGGATAAACGGCGGATCGGTCCTGACCTGATATTCGCCGCGCACGCTGATGACGTCGGCGAAATTCAAACCGGCGCGCAGCACACGGACCAGCGCGCAGCCTGCCGGCACGACGGGAATGCGAACGTCCCGGATGCTGACGCGGTCCAGCGTCCCATACCCCTCAACCACCCAAGCCTTCATCGCGCCACCCTCCTGTTGCATCCAGCCATACGCAAAGGTATGTTTTCGGGCAAGGCGCACCGACGTCAGGATATCGAGAGGATAACGACCGCCATGACGACCTCCGCAACGCGCCAGCCCTGGGCCCGCTTCTATAATCCGCGCGCCGCAGCGCTGGCGTCGCCCGACCCCATGCCGCTGTCCGTCCTGCTCGATCGGGCAGCGTCGACCTTCGGCGCGCGCCCATGTTCGTCTTTCGCCGAGGAGAGCTTTAGTTACGCGGAGGTCGCAGCCTTCGTGGAGGACCTCGCCGCCGGTTTCGCCGCGGCGGGCATCGGCGCAGGCGACAGGGTCGGCTTCCTCGCCCCGGCCCATCCTTCATTCACCGTCTTCACCTTCGCCCTGTGGCACGTCGGCGCAATCGGAGTCGGGCTGAACCCGCTCTATTCCGTCAGGCGCCTTACCGACCAGGCCAACGATGCTGGACTGAAGGCGATCTTCACGCTCGACGATGCAGCGCTGCTCGGCAAGGCGGCCCAGATCCGGCGCGCGTCGGCGGTGAAGCCGACGCTGATCGCGACGAGCGCGCGCAGCGGCGATCCCCACGCGCCCGCATCGGTTGGCAACGGCGAAGGCACGCTGACCACCGCTGCCATCATGGCTGGAGCGGGCCGGGTCGCACGCGCCACGGTCGACCCGCTCACGCAGCCGGCGGTGCTGCAATATACCGGCGGCACGACCGGCGCGCCCAAGGCAGCGGTGCTGACCCATGCGAACCTGTCGGTCAACGTCGTGCAGATGCACAGCTGGTTCCCCGAACTGAGGCCTGGTGCGGAATCCGTGCTCGCCGCAGCACCCGTCACGCATGTGTCGGGCGTCGGACCCATCCAGAACTTCATGGTCAACATCGCAGGCGAGATGGCCTGGATGCCCCGGTTCGACGCCGACGCGGCGCTGGACACCATCGAGCAGCGGAGGATTACGTTGCTGTTGGCGCCGCCGACCATGTTCACCGCGCTGCTGCATGCCGCGGAAACGCGCGGCAAGTTCGACTGGTCGTCGCTGCGCAATGCGCAATGCGGCGCCGCGCCGGTCTCAGCCGAGCTCAAGAAGCGATTTCGCGACGCGACGGGCCTGACGATCACGACCCTGTATGGCATGACCGAAACGTCGCCCGCAGCGATCTATTCCTTACCGACCCCGCATCATGAGCGAGCAACCGGTATCCCTCTGCCCTTCACCGAGGTGGAGGTCCGCTCGACGAGCGATCCGTCGATCCGCATGGCAACCGGTGAGCCGGGCGAGATCTGCATCCGGGGGCCGCAGGTCATGCCGCACTACTGGCAGCGCCCCGATGCGACCGCGCAGGCGTTCGTCGACGGCTTCTTCCGCAGCGGCGATATCGGCACCATGGACGCCGATGGCGCGGTCACCGTGTTCGACCGGCTGAAAGACGTGATCATCGCCAGCGGCTACAACGTCTATCCTGCCGATGTGGAAAGCGCGGTCCTAAAGCACCCCGCGGTGCGCGAAGCCGCAGTGATCGGGGTACCCTGCGCCTACCGCGGGGAGACCGTGAAGGCGATCGTCAGCCTGCGCGACGCCGCCGGACTCACGATCGAGAATCTGCGGCTGTTCCTGGCCGACCTTCTGTCGCCGATGGAAATCCCCAAATTGCTCGAGATCGTCGACGAGATCCCTCGCAACGAGAACCTGAAGATCTCACGCCTCGCGCTACGCGAGCGCGAGGCCCGGCGACGCGAAGGCTAGGCAGGCACCACCACGTGCAGCACGCCGTCGATGCGGCGGAGAGCGTAGGTGGCGACCGGCTCGGTGACCGGAAAGGCGAGCGGCGCTCCGCTCCGGATGTCGAATCGCCCCGAATGGACCGGACATTCGATCTCGAACCCTTCGAGCCAGCCTTCGGCCAGAGACGCCTGGCCGTGGCTGCACGTGTCGGCGATGGCGTAAAACGCGCCATCCATGCGGAAGAGCGCGACCGGGCCGGTCGCTGGCGAACACAGGCGGCGGACGTCGCCATCGCCCATGCCGTCGGCTTCGGGGACAACAATAAGCACTTCACTCATGAAAGGGTCTTTCGATCAGGCCGCGCGGGCCTTGAGCATGTCGAGCGCGACGTCGATGATCATGTCTTCCTGACCACCGACCATCTTGCGACGGCCGAGTTCCACCAGGATCTCGCGGGTATCGAGGCCATATTCGCCAGCCGCTTTTTCGGCATGACGCAGGAAGCTGGAATAGACCCCCGCATATCCCAGCGTCAGGGTTTCGCGGTCGACCCGAACCGGCCGATCCTGGAGCGGGCGGACCAGTTCCTCTGCGGCATCCATCAGCTTCATCACGTCGCAGCCGTGTTGCCATCCCTTACGATCGATCGCAGCGATGAACACTTCCAAGGGCGCGTTGCCGGCTCCAGCGCCCATCCCGGCCAGGCTGGCGTCGATCCGCACCGCGCCTTCCTGGGCAGCGACGATCGAATTGGCGACGCCCAGCGAGAGATTGTGGTGCGCGTGCATCCCGCGCTGAGTCTCCGGCTTGAGCACACGGTCATACGCACGGAGCCGATCGGCAACCCCGTCCATGTCTAGCGCACCGCCCGAATCGGTGACGTAAACGCAATGCGCACCACAGTTTTCCATCACCAGCGCCTGCTGCGCGAGCGCCTCGGCATCGATCATGTGGCTCATCATCAGAAAGCCCGACACGTCCATGCCAAGGTCGCGCGCGATCCGCATATGCTGACGGGCAACGTCCGCCTCGGTGCAGTGCGTTGCCACGCGCACCGAGCGGACGCCGAGATCGTAGGCCCGTCGCAGCTCGTCCACCGTTGCGATGCCGGGCAGGATCAGCGTGGTCAGAACAGCATGCTCCACCACGTCAGCCACCGCTGCGATCCATTCCCAGTCGGTCTGCGCCCCGAACCCATAGTTCAAGGACGCACCCGAAAGACCGTCGCCATGCGCGATCTCGATTGCGTCGACTCCCGCTTCGTCAAGTGCCCTGCCGATGGCCCGGACATGATCGAGCGTGTACATGTGGCGCACGGCGTGCATGCCATCGCGCAGCGTCACGTCCTGGATATAGAGGCGCTGATCGGGATTGCGGGTCATGCCGCCACCGTCCGAAGCTTGCGCGCGGCGATTGCGTCGCCCGTGGCCTGGGCCGACGCTGTCATGATGTCGAGATTGCCCGAGTAACTTGGCAGGTAATCGCCCGCACCCTCCACCTCCAGATAAATCGCCGTCTTCAGGCCAATAAAGTCTTCCTGTCCTGGGATCAGGAGCGGCCGGTTCGCGCCGTACCGTTCGAATTGCACTTCTTGCTTGAGCCGGTAACCGGGGACGTAACGCTGCACCGCCGCCACCATCGTCGCGACCGAAGCGCGCACCGCATCTTCGTCCGCCATGTCCGACAGCGTGAACACAGTGTCGCGCATGATCATGGGCGGCTCTGCCGGGTTCAGGATGATGATTGCCTTGCCGCGCTCGGCCCCGCCAACGACTTCGATGGCGCGCGCCGTCGTGCGCGTGAATTCGTCAATATTGGCGCGCGTTCCCGGCCCCGCCGAGCGAGACGATACGGACGCGACGATTTCGGCGTAGCGAACCCGCGCGACCCGGCTGACCGCGGCGACCATCGGGATTGTCGCCTGACCACCGCAGGTCACCATGTTGACGTTCGGTGCGTCCTGGTGCTCGTCGATGTTGACCGGCGGCACCGTGAACGGACCGATTGCTGCCGGCGTCAGATCGATCACCTGCTTGCCGTCACGGCGCAGAACCGCGTCGTGATGGCGGTGCGCATAGGCGGAGGTCGCATCGAACACGATCCCGATGTCCGGGTAGGCGTCCATCCCTACCAGTCCGTCGATCCCGTCGTGAGTGGTCGCCACGCCTCGTTCCCTTGCCATCGCGAGCCCTTCCGAGCCGGCATCGATGCCCACCATAGCGACCAGTTCCATATTTCCCGGCCGTTTCAGCATCTTGATCATCAGATCGGTGCCGATATTGCCCGAGCCGATTATGGCTGCTTTGATTCTACTCACTCGTTCTCTCCTGGTGGCTGCTGCTCCGCCGCAAGGCCTGCGAGCGTCTTGCGGCAGATCTTGTTCGCAGGAGTCTTGGGGATCGCGTCCATCAGCGTCACCGAACGCGGACGCTTGTACGCGACCAGATGGGCGGCGCAGTAATCCGCGAGGGCGGTGGGGCTGGCCGTTGCCCCGTCGCGCAGCCGCGCGAAGGCCACGGGCACCTCGCCCTTGCGCGCGTCGGGCGTCCCCACCACCGCCGCTTCGGCGACAGCGGGATGGCGCGCCAGCACTTCCTCTATCTCGCGCGGGTAGACGTTGAAGCCACCGACGATCAGCATGTCCTTGGTCCGGTCGACCAGCCGGAGATAGCCGTCGGCGTCGAACACGCCGACATCTCCGGTGTACAGCCAGCCATCCGCCCGCCCCGCGCCCTGCCCGCGATAGGCGTGGACGACGCGCGATCCACGGATGCGGATCTCGCCCAGTTGGCCCGTCGGCACCGCGCGCTCCGGATCGTCGAGCGCCGCGATCGAAACCTCGAGCCCTGGCAGCGGGCGCCCGACGGTGCCGAACCTGTGGGTGCCGTCGGTCGGGTTGGCGCAGATTGGCCCGCCTTCGGTCATGCCGAAGGCTTCGAGGATCGGAACCCCAGTTCGCGCATACCAGGCGGTCAGCGTCTCCATCAGGAACGGCGATCCGCCGCCGGGACAGATGCGCAGCGACGACAGGTCGGTGCGATCGATTCCCGCTGCGGCAAGGAGGCCGACATAGATCGCGGCAGGCCCGCCGCTGAACACCGTCACCCGGTGCCGTTCCAGCGCGGCAAGGACCAGATCGGGCTGGTAGCGGGATATGATCACCACGGGGCTGCGGCAATAGACGGGATTGAGACACCCCATCAGCGAACCCCAGACGTGGAACACCGGCGCGACATTCAGCCACACCTCTTGGTCGATGCGGGTCGGCCACGCCTGATGCATCCCGTGGACTATCTCGACCAGGGTGCCGTGGGGGCGATCGACGCCCTTCGGCACGCCAGTGGTGCCGCCGGTGAAAAGCAAGGTGGCCAGATCGCCGCGGTCGATCCTCACCGCCGGCCGCGTGGCGGCCTGCGCCACCAGTGCCGGTGTTGACAGGTCGCCTTCGCCGACCACCAGCAGGTGGTCAATGCTGTGCGCAGCGGCGATCCCGCGCGCAGCCCGCGCGCCGCCGACCCCGGCAATGATGACCTTGGGCCGGGCGATGTCGAAGAGCGGCGCCAGTTCATCCGCGCCATAGCCCGGATTGAGCAGCGCGACCTGCGCGCCGGCGGCCAGCGCCGCGTAGATCGCGACGTTCGCCTCGATCGAATTCGGCACCTGGATCGCGACCCGCTCCCCCCCCACGCCGATCGCCACCAGCCGCGCCGCCAGGGCCGCGACCGAGGCGCCATAGTCGCGGTAGCTCAGCGTCCGCTCGCCATCGATCAGGGCGATGCGGTCGCCCGCCGCGTCGACCGCCTCCCAGAACATGTCGACGACCGTCGCGAAGTCGGCGCGGTCGAACGCCGCGTCGTCATCCGCCGGCGACGGCCCGCCACCCGCCTGCGTCACGCCGTTCATAAGAACGTATTGATGTTCTTTGCCTGCAACACCGTCTGTTGCAGGCGGATGAGCCGACGCGCGAGCTTCAACGCTCCGGTCCCGTCACGGCGGACGAGGTCCTGGCGGCGGGCTGTCAGCGTCTGCTCTTCCGTCTCGTTGCGGTGCCGTAGATTGTGGACGAGCGAGTGGACCACCCATTCGTTCGGCAGCGCCGTCGCCTCCACCTCGACGTTGCCGACCATGTGGAAGTGCCGCGTGGGCGGGTCCTCCGCCCAAGCGGTGGTCTGCTTGGCGCGATCGACGCGCTTGGTCAGATAATCCAGGTCGTCGTCGAAAAACGCCATCCGCGTCCGGCTGAGCACGTCCGACCTGTCTGCGCGGTAGCGGGCCTGGATCCCGGGCATCCAGTAATGGATGTCGGGCGCCATCATCGCCAGCCACTCGTCATAGCGCTCCGCGTCGAGAAGCCGCGCCTCGCGATAGAGGAACTGCTCGATCTCGAACGCCAGGTCGCGGTCGACGCGGGCGGCCCCCGCATTGCCTTCGATGCCGCTCATCGTGCCGGCACGTCCGACCAGCGGGGTGCGGTCATAAGGTCACTCCAGCGCTGATAGAAAGCGCGGTGATTGGCCTCGTTCACCTGATTGCGGTGCACATGCCCCTTCAGTTCGGGGTGGTCGACCTCCGATCCGAGGCCAAGGCCGGTATGCAGCTTGCGACGGCGCGTGACCACGCCCGCGTTCGACGCGGTGCAATGCTCGAAATTCTCCCCGTCATCCATCTCGAAGATCCCCGCCGGCGAGAACGTTAGCATGACGCCACGCCGGTATTTTTCCCTCAGGCTGTCCGGCGCGTTGCGATTGAGGAACACCCAGGTGTGAAGCTCGGTCTCGCTCGGGCCTTTCGGATTCCAGGTGCGGAAGGTGTTGTGCCCGGCAAGGAAGGACAGGTTGGGGAATACCGTTGCGGAGCTCAGCGAGGCAACCATTCGGCTCCGCATCTTGCCGAGGCGTTCGGCGAACTTTGCTTCGTTCTCGCGCAGATAGTCTACGATCTCCGGCTCGCACAGAGTCGCGGCGTTGCCGATGAAGTCGAGTCCGAACTCCCAGCCATGCCCATTGGCGTTGACCTGGAACGATCGATCCGCCTTCATTGTCGGCGCGCCGCCGAACAGCGCCTGCAATGCGGAGCTGTGCGTCCAGGTCGCATGGTACGCGTCGCCGACGAAGTTTTCGGCCGGGAACTTCCAGTTACATTTGAGCCGCGACTTGATGTTGCCGTCGGTGAACTCGATCCCGCCCTCATCGTTGTCGAGCAGCACGTCGAGATACCAGCGGAAGTCGCCAAGATAATCCGCGAGCGAAGGCGCCTCCGGATCGAAACAGGCAAAGTGCATGCCCCCATAGCTCTCGACCCGCGCATTATGCAGCCCGAGCTTGCTGCGGTCGAAGCTGGGGTTGTCCTTGTAAAGTTCCTCGGCCGTCACCCCGGACAGCGACCCGTCCAGCGCATAGGACCAGCCATGGAAGTTGCAGGTGAACCGTCGCGCGCTGCCTGCCTCGGCGAAGCACACGCGGTTGCCGCGGTGGCTGCACGAATTGATGAAGGCATGCACCCGGCGGTCGCGGGCCCGCGCGACGATGACCGCGTCCTCACCCACATAGGTCGTAACGAAATCGCCGACCTCCGGGATCTGGCTGTCATGCGCCACGAAGATCCAGCAGCGCGCGAAGATACGTTCCATCTCCAGCGCATAGACCTGGGGATCCCAGAAGATCCGCCGATCGATCCAGCCCTGTTCGCCGTCGACCATCGCCCGTATCGTCGCGGCATCGAGCGGTGCGGAATCCGGGGCCGGCGCCCGGTCGCGCGGCAGCTCCGCCGGCGTAATGCCCTGCCCTAGCGGCGTGGTCATGCCGCCGGTCTCATCTGAGCGAAACCCAGGCCGGTCACTGCACCCTCCCACGCGTCATAGGCGATCACCTCGCCCGAGCCGCCGGGCATCGCGCCCATCACGGCCAGGAAATGCCGTATCTCCATCGCGCCATTGCCTCCTTCGCGCAGGATTTCCTCGTCGGTCAGAGCGAGCAGCGAGTCCGCGTCGCCCGCGACTATGGCATCGAGCACCATTCGATCGAACGCCGGGTTGGTACGTCCCATCTCGCCCGTGCCGACCCAGTGGCTGATGCCGCCGCTACCCAGCACCACGACGCGCTCTTCGTCGTTCGCGGCCTCGACAGCAGCCTTCACCATCGCGCCGAATGCGTGCGCGCGGCGCAGCCGCAGGTACGGCGCGACGCCGCTTGCCATATAAACCGCCACCGTCTTCACCGAGCCGTCCTCCGGCAGGCAGAGGTGGGCCGGCGCCCCGATGGCGTGATCCACGCCGAGCGACCGCGCGACCGCCAGATCGAACCCGACATCCTGGGCATGATCGAAGATATACCCGGCAAGCGCGGCATTGTGCGGGATCGGACGGCCGGGCAGTCCCGGCAGCTGGTCCACAGGCCCATTGAGCTCACCCAGGCAGATCAGGATCTGCGGCAGGCATTTCGGGGTGAATAGGATGTAATGATCGGCGCCGACGATCACTGCGGAGGTCGCCCCGAGCGCAACGATACGGCGCCGGATTTCGGCATACGCGTCCATCAGGTGGCTGTTGTCCAGCTTTTTGGGATTAATGAAGACCGTTGGATCGTGCGGCATCATGAAGCCGCCCACTATCTTGCCCATCATTACTCTCCCGTGCCGAGCGTCGATGCAAGGGTCGGCATCTTGCTCAGATAGTCAACCATCGACGCGGGCCCATGAAAACCCATATAGAATCCCATCAGCAACATCGGGTTCAAGCCGCGCCGGAAGAGTTCAGCGACGTCCATCTCACGAATAAGGGCCTTCTCCTCGTCGCTCAGCGCGTAGCGCGCCAGGAAGGCCTCAGGCTCGGCGGAATAACCCTTGCGCACCCGCCCCGAATTACCGAGGTCGAAGATACATTGCTCGACAGCGTTGATGCTCATTGCGGCGACTCCGTCATGGCAAGGAACATGGCGACTTGAGCCAGGAATTCCTCCTCGCGCTCGACCTGCACCCAGTGGCCGCACTGACCGAAGACATGCAACTGCGACTTTGCAATGTGGCGATGCGCCCGAATGGCGACGTCAAGCGGGATCATGCGATCCTCCCGACCGTGCAGGATCAGCGTCGGTACGTCGATTGCCTCCAGTTGCTCAAGCGGGACACCGCGTACCGTCGCACGCCTCCCGTCCGTCGGACGGGGCTGAAGCTCGCGTATCGTCTCAAGCCCGGCGTTGTGCTGAGCCACTGCGAAACGCGCAGCGATCATTTCGTCGCTCACGATCGCGGGATCGAAGGGAAAGCGGCGCATCATTGCGCCCATATTCTCTAAGCTGGGTTCGAAAGCGTAACTGTCCGCCAGGCCCCCGGTTTGCTCGAACTCGCCTGCGGGCGTCCCCATGAGCACCAAAGCGCGGACACGATCCGCATGGCGCGCCATCATGGCCAGCGACAGGGCGCCGCCGAAGCTGTTGCCAACCAGCGTCGCCTCCTCGATCTCGAGCGCATCAAGGATGCCAACGAGGTGCGCCAGCCATAGCTTGATGCCAGGCTTCTCACCCTCGGGCTTGGGGCTGAAGCCGAAACCTACAATGTCGGGAGCTATGACACGATAGCGCTCCGCCAGTCGGGGGATGATTCGCTGCCAGTTCTGCCAGGCCGTCACACCCGGCCCGGAGCCGTGCAGCAACACGACCGCGCGGCCGGCGCCTGCTTCGTGATAGTTGGTGGTCACGCCACCAATTGTAATGGTGCGGCCAATGTCGGGAAGTACCATGGCAACGCCTCTCCATACTTTATGGTATTGTGCCTAGCATCGCCAAATTTCCAAGTCAATCTGACTGACAGGGTTTCATTCGCAGTGCCGGACATTGCCACAGACAATACCAATGCGTATGTTGATCGGCAGGAGGATGCGCATGGGGTGGCTTGAAGGACAGGTGGCGATCGTCACCGGTGCCGCGTCTGGCATCGGTCGAGCGGTCGCTGTGCGATTTGTGGCCGAGGGAGCGCGCGTAGTCGCTGTTGACCGCGCCGAGAGAGGGCTCGCGACGCTGCGGGCAGAGCTCGGTTCGGCCTGCACGTCGGTGGCGGGCGACGCCTCGCTCCCGGACGCCAACGCTCGCGCCGTAGCCGCCGCAATCACCAGCTTCGGGCGCCTCGACACCGTCATCTCGAACGTCGGAGTATTCGATTGGCACAAGCGGCTCGACCGTCTTTCGCCCGAGGACTGCATGGCCGCGCACGACGAGATGTTCGCAATTAACGTGCGGTCGCACGCGTTGATGGCTCGCGAAGCCTACCCGCATTTGAAGGAGGTCCGAGGCAGCCTTGTGATGACCTGCTCCACGGCCAGTTTCCGCGGAGGTGGTGGCGGCGCGCTGTATACCGCAAGCAAGTTCGCGGTGCGCGGCCTCGTCTATCAGCTTGCCCATGAATGGGCACCCGACGTACGGGTCAACGCCGTCGCACCGGGCGGCACCGTGACCGGCCTGTCAGGAATCGATTCGTTGGGCAGCGCCGGACGCCGGCTGGAAGATGACGATCGCATCGTCGCGGCAGTTGGAGCGGCCACCCCACTGGGATTCGCGGCCGCCCCGGAGGACCATGCCGGCGCCTACGTGCTGCTCGCATCGGCGGATAACTCGCGCGGCATGACCGGCACCGTCATCGTCAGCGATGGCGGGTTGCTGGCGAGGATCTGACAGGAGGAAGAATGACCGAGGATGCTGTCCACCGTGCCGCGCTGGAGCTGCGCGAGGCCTATCACACAGGTGCAATCGACCCAGTCGTCGACCGGCTGGTGCCCAACGACCCCCTGATTGCCTATCGAATCCAGGAGATCAACACAGCCCACTGGATCGCCGAGGGCCGGCAACTGGTCGGCCGCAAGATCGGCCTTACCTCACCCGCGGTCCAGGCCCAGCTCGGGGTTGGCGAGCCCGATTTCGGCATGCTGTTCGCCGACATGGCGGTCGCGCCCGGCGGCGCCTTCGCGGCGGCGAGCGTGTCGCAGCCGCGCGCAGAGGGCGAGCTGGCCTTCGGCATCCGCGGCGCGCTGACCGATCCCGCGGTCGACGACGCCGCGGTGGGCGATGCGGTCGAGTGGATGGCGCCCGCGATCGAGATCGTCGGCAGCCGCGTCCGAGACTGGAAGATCAGGATCGCCGACACCGTCGCCGACAACGCATCCTCCGCGCGCTACGCCATCGGCGACGACCGCCGCCCCTTCGACCGCGCCGTGATCGACGCCCTGACGATGGAACTCTTCGAGGACGCCGTGCGGGTGTCGCATGGTCCGGCAACCGCCTGCCTGGGCAGCCCGGTGACGGCGCTGGCATGGCTGGCGCGCAAGATGGTCGAGGTCGGCCGTCCCCTTGCCGCCGGCGACATCGTGCTGTCGGGCGCGTTCGGACCGCTGGCGCCGATGACGGCCGGCCGCCATTACCGGCTCGCCATGTCCGGTTTCGCCGACCTCGTCGTCGACTGCGCCGATTAATCGCTCCGCCGGCTGCCTCCAAACCGCGCAATATCAGAACCCTCGCACATCGCTCCATATTCCTGGAATGCCGCTCATCTGAATCTGGAGGGTTCTGTGAGGTCGCGCGGCGGTGAGCGACGATCTTGGCGCGGTGCGCGACCTCACAGAACCCTTGTATGGGGATTTGTTTGTCAAGCCATCACGCGGCTGCCACTTTCCTGTTTTTTTCCGTTGCCGATTCCGACGAGTCGATAGCCCCGCCTGATTTGAGAGGATCCGAGGGGAGCCCACCATCGCGCGCACCACATGCGCCGCGACCTTGTATTCGGTGGGATCCGTGCTGGATCCCGACCATGAAGCATCCATTCGCTTCGGCGGCAAGGCTCCGAGGCGGCGGGCCCATTCTCCAGACGGCATCGGAGCCAGGTTTCTGTTCGGGTCACCACCACCTCGGATCATCGACGGCCGGTCAGAAAAACGACCGTACGTCGACCTGCTTGTTTGGTTTCCTCGCAGACCTGCTCAGGCCGGCTGTCGCAGCGTGACGCCACCGGGATTTCGCCGATCTTGACCATGCGCCACAACGCGATGAGCAGCTTGCGGGCGAGCGCTACGATCATCTTCGTTTTGCGCGTACCGCTCGGGCCCTCCGTTCTCGCCCGGTACCATTGGGCGAGCGCGCTGTCGTTCTGGAACCGCAGGAAGCGCCATGCGAGCTGGATCAGCCCGCGGCGCACGCGGGCGTTGCCTGTCTTCGCCAATCCCTTCTCGCGTCGCTTGGAGCCACTTTCGTCAGGCGCGCCGGTGAGCCCCGCATAGCGGGCCACCGCCCGTCGGTCGCGCAGGTTGCGGGATAGCACCTCCTGCACCAGCATGTCGGCGGTCTCGACGCCGATGCCAACGACGCTGACGATCAGACGCACCATCGCATGTGGCCCCGTCGCGGGGGCCTGTTCCAGACGCGCGAGGCGTGCCTCCTCGATCACCTTGATCTGCTCGCGGATCATGGTGAGTCGAGCCATATCGCGCCGCAGTTCGTCAATCGTGTTCGGTGGCAGCGGTACACCGTCCGGTGTCCGCAGCGCGTCAAGGCGCTCCACCGCTTTGCGCAATTTGGGATTGAAGCCGCGGATCCCGAGCCACGCCAGGATCGCCTTGATGCGGTTGATGATCCGCGTGCGCTCGTCCACCAGACTTTCCCGCTCACGGCTCGGGCGCCTGGCATCTTCTTCCTCGAGTGTCGGGATCACGACCATCCCACAATGCCCGCGCTCGCCGCGCAACCAGCCCAGAAAAACGCGCGTCAGCATCGCCGTCTCCAACCGGTCGGTCTTCGCACGGCGATGCTCGCGCGACACCGCAACGCTGGTCGAATGGATGACATGCACCTCGATGTCGCGTGCCCGCAGCCACCGCGCCAGCCAGAACCCGTCGCGTCCCGCCCCAAAGGCCAGCGCGACCCGCTTGATCGTCCTGCCCGCCCTCACCGCCTCGTCGCGCCAACGTTCCACCAGGCGCAGCAGCGCGGCTGGATCCGGTTCCAGCTTCTTCAGGGGCTGGCGGTCGAGACCGGGAACCTGTCCCGCCACCAGCCAGCTCGATTCACTCATTTCGACAACGACCGTCACGCTGCTATTCTGCTCAAACGAGACAAGCGAACGGCTCAAATCGTTAACCTGGGTCATGGGGCACCTCTCTGTCGCTTCTATCGAACGACGATGGTGCCATACCGCCGCCGCTCGCCCCATAGCTTCTCCAGATTCCGACGTCGGCGCGATCGCGGTTCCGATCCGCAGCGATGGGCGGGTCCTGGGCGCCATCAATATCATCTTCTTTCGGCGCGTCGTGGCGCCCGGAGAAATCGCCGAGCGGCATTTGGCGGATCTCCTGTCCTGCGCCGCCGCGATCGAAGCGCGCTTCGTCGTCCGATGCACCGGACGACGAGTGCGGGCCGCCGGCGCCTCAACTACAGCGGCCCCGACTTTAAGATCGGCGATGTCCGGCGGCCGATCATTCGGCCGCCTGGAGTTCCTCGATCGGCACGAGGAACGCGGCGAGCCGGCTGTCGCGCTCGGCGAGGGCGCCGGGCACCGACCGGTCCTTGATATGGCCATAGCCGCGGATCTTGTCCGGATAACGGGCCAGCGCCACCGCCGCGTCGTACTTCACGGGGTCGAGATGGGTCGCGATGCTGTCGAGCACCGCCTCATAATCGCGAACCAACTGGCGTTCCATCCGCCGTTCGGCGGTACGGCCAAACGGGTCGAACGCGGTTCCGCGCAGTCGCTTCGCCCGCGCCAGCAGGCCGAAGGCGGCCAGCATCCATGGCCCGAACTCTCGCTTTCGCGGCAACCCCGTCAACGGATCCTTGCGCGCGAACAATGGCGGCGCGAGATGGACGGACACGCGGTAGTCGCCGGTGAACTGCTCGCCCAGCTTTGCGCGGAATTCACCGGACGTATAGAGCCGGGCGACCTCATATTCGTCCTTGTATGCCATCAGCTTGAACAGGTTTCGCGCCACCGCGTCGCTGAGCTCGGTGCGGCCTGGCGCCACCCTGGCCTCTGCTGCGGCGATCGCCGCGATCTTCCGACCAAAACGCGCGGCATAGGCCGCATTCTGATAGTCGGCGAGAAGCGCAGCTCGCCGCTCGATCGCGTCGCCGGTATCCGTCGACAGCCGGAGCGATCCCTCTGCAACCGCGGCAACCTGGTCGACGAGCTGCGCCTCGATGGCGCCGGGCTCGACCACGGCCAGCCGGCCCAGCGCGAAGGCGCGCAGGTTGAAGTCGACCGCGACGCCGTTCAGCGTGATCGCGCGTTCCACCGCCGCCAGCGATACCGGCAGCAGGCCACGCTGCAGCGCGACCCCGACGACGAACATGTTCGCGCCGATGGCGTCGCCCATCAGGCGGGCCGCGACCCGCGTGGCGTCGACGAACGCGGAATCCGCGGCCAGCACTTCGCGCAACCGTCGCAGCGTCTGCGCGCCGGCAAAGTCTATGCCGGTGTCGATCGTGAAGGCCGCCGTGGGAGTAAGATTTTCGTTGATGACGCCGCGCGTGTGCCCGGGCTGAACCAATGCCATCGCCTCGGCCCCGCCCGCGGTGATCATGTCGCACCCGAGCAGCAGCTCCGCACCGGCGACCGGAATGCGCGCCGCCGCGATCGCGTCATCGCTCGGCGCGATCCGCAGATGGCTGAACACCGCCCCGTTCTTCTGCGACAGCCCGGTCACGTCGATGATGCTGGCGGACTTGCCGTCGAGATGCGCCGCCATCCCCAGCACCGCGCCGATGGTGACGACGCCGGTGCCGCCGATCCCGGCGATCAGGATCGCGAGCGCGCCTTCGACGGGCGGCGGCGGGGCGGGTAGCGGAGGGATCGCCGCAGCCCGGGCGACGGCGGCACGCCCCTTAAGGTTGCCGCCGCTGACCGTCACGAAGGACGGGCAGAACCCGTTGATGCAGCTGAAATCCTTGTTGCAGTTCGACTGGTCGATCTGACGCTTGCGGCCGAATTCGGTTTCGAGGGGCTGTACGCTGACACAGTTCGACTTGACCGAACAGTCGCCGCATCCCTCGCACACCAGGTCGTTGACGAAGATCCGCTTTGCCGGGTCGGGGAAGGTCCCCTTCTTTCTGCGACGGCGCTTCTCCGCCGCGCACACCTGATCATAGATCAGCACGGTCACGCCGTCGATCGTGGCGAGGTCGCGCTGCACGGCGTCCAGCTCCTCGCGCGGGCGGATCGCGACGCCGTCCGGGAAACGCACTGTGGACGGATATTTGTCGGGATCGTCGGCGACGACCACGACCTTGCGCACCCCCTCCTGCAACAGCTCGGACGCGATCTGCCACGGCGTCATTTGCCCCTCGACGGGCTGGCCGCCCGTCATCGCCACCGCATCGTTGAACAACAGCTTGTAGGTGATGCCGATACCCGCCGACACCGCGGCCCGGACAGCCAGCGAACCGGAGTGATGGTAGGTCCCGTCGCCCAGATTCTGGAAGATATGCCTGGTGTCCGTGAACGGGGCGACGCCGATCCAATTGGCCCCCTCGCCCCCCATCTGCACCGGCCAGACGTGCTTGCGATGCGGCATCATCGCCGCCATCACGTGACAGCCGATCCCGGACAGCGCAACCGATCCGTCGGGCACGACGGTCGACGTGTTGTGCGGACACCCAGAACAGAAGAACGGCATGCGGTTGAAAGGGGTCAACGCCGCACTCCCCGCCGCGAGCCTTGCCTCAATCTCCGCGCGGCGCGTGCGCAGTGGCTCGTCGACAAGGCCGAGCGCCTCGAGCTGGCCGAACAGGACCGCGCCGATCTCGGTGGGTCCGAGTTCCCCGTTCTGAGGAAGCAACGGGCGGCCGGTCGCATCGGCCTTTCCGGTCAGCACCGGGCGCTCGCCGGCATCGAGGTGATACAGCAGCGAGGCGACCTGCGGTTCGATGAACGCGCGCTTCTCCTCCACCACCAGCACTTGGCGAAGCCCGCGCGCGAAGGCCCTGGTCACGTCCGGCTCGACGGGCCAGGTCATCGCCAGCTTCAGCACGCGGATGCCGAGCGCGCGGCAGCGCGCGTCGTTCAGGCCGAGCTGATTCAGCGCCTCGATCACATCGAGCGCGGCCTTCCCGGCGGTGACAATGCCGAGCGTCCGGCGATCACCGTCGCGCAGCACCCGGTCGAGCCGGTTCGCGCGAATGAACGCCTGGGCCGCCGGCAGTCGGAAATCGGTCGTCCGGCGTTCCATCGACAATTGCGTTTCGCCCTGGAAGATGTTGAGGCCCTCGGGGGGCATCTCCACTTCGGGGCAGAGCCAGCGGCGCAGCGGATCGCCCAGCGACGCGGTCGCGGTCGCGTCGGCGGTGTCGTTGATGCATTTGAAGCCGGCCCACAGCCCCGAAAAGCGCGACAGCGCGATCCCGAACGCCCCAAATTCCAGGAATTCGGCAACCGATGCGGGATAAAGCACCGGGATTAGCGAGGCGACGAGCGCCTGTTCGGACTGGTGCGCGGTCGTCGACGACTTGGCCGAATGGTCGTCCCCGGCCAGGACCAGCACCCCGCCAAGCGCGGCAGCCCCCGCGAGATTGCCGTGCTTGAGCGCATCGCCGGCCCGGTCGACCCCGGGCCCCTTGCCGTACCAGGCGGCGAACACGCCGTCATGGCGCGCGCCGGGAAAGAAGCCGAGTTGCTGGGAACCATAGACGGCGGTCGCGGCCAGTTCCTCGTTCACGCCGGGCTGGAAGACTATCCCCCCGTCCTTCAGCGCGCCCCGCGCCGCCCAGAGGGCAGTGTCGAGCGAGCCCAGCGGCGAGCCGCGATAGCCCGAGACGAAGCCGCCGGTGTTGAGTCCCTGCGCCGCATCCGATCGCCGTTGGGACAGGAGTACGCGGGTCAGCGCCTGCGTGCCGGACAGGAACACGCGCCCCTGATCCAGCATGTATTTGTCGCTCAGCGCCACTTCGTATGACATGCTATCCCTCTCATACCGGATTCTAGCGTACCATGCGGTCAAGTATGGAACAAGGGTTCGCCGGCTGCCGATGCTGCACGGCGGGAATTGTCGCCCTCCCACGAAAACCGAATGCAAGACTCAACCGAGCCGCTTGATCAGGGCATCGGTGGCGGTGGCCTGCGCCATTCAGCGCGCCCCGTCCGCAGGAGCCAGGGCGGAGTGGGTGCGGGTGGACAGACTGCGGAACGTGGTCGACCTGCGGGGACGCTCCATCGGCAATACTGTGTCCTACCCGTGACGGACCTCGCCGTTGAGGGGATACCGAGCGTGGCGCCAGGTCGGCGCTCGCGCGGTCGGAGCCGTCCATGCGGCGCCGTCTGAAGCGCATCCGCTTCCCGGTCCATTGATAGAACTGGAAGGGGGCGCCAGGTCGCATGCGTCGATCCGCCCGATGAGTGCGGCCTCGTCCGCCTCCCGCACCAGGCCGGTTGCGCTCGACAGTCCCGGGACCGCCGAGACGCCGAACAGATCGCCGAGCGCGCTCATCCCGACTCACCATGGAAGGTCGTCGAGGAAATCGGCGAGTTCCGTAACTTCAGGACCCTCCATCGACCGAGCGCGATCGTGCAGCCGCTCGCCGTCACGGTTCGGTATGCTCGCCGCCATCCATGCCTCAATGCGCTCAATTGATTCCGGGTGTTCCAACACTGATCCCATATTGGAGTGGACTTCGTCGTCATCGCCGGTGAGCTCTTCGACGGCGACTGGCGCGCCCTGGGGACCGAGCTCACCTCGCCCGGGCGATCGGTCGGTTGGATCAGGCTGGCATTCTGGCCTTCGTGCTCGCCGGAAACCACGCTGCCGCCTCCATCTCGCGCACGGTGCCCTGGCCACAGAATGTCCGCCTGTTCGGGTCGAAACGCCCCCAGACCCACCGCCTGCCGGAACTTTCGGTTGCGGTCCACAGGCAGAGTTTTCTCCACTCCCGCCGTCACCGAGAACCTCGTCCAGGCGTATCGGGGGCGACGGTCTCGACCAGACAGTCGGAACCAATCTTCGGCTGCTGGTATTTTCTGCGGTGTCGAACGCGATCGACTGGGACATGATCGACGCGGCGTTCAGCAGCACTTGGGCGTCGGAATTCGCCAGCACCGCGCCCGAGATAAGATGCCTCTACGCCATGCTCAGCAAGAACCGCGCTTGCCGATATCGCGCGATCGCAGATGTCGAGTATGAAAGGCGGCCGCGCCGGCGCCATGCTCAATCCCGGCCGTATTCTCGGACCGATCAGGGATTTTCGTCAGGCAAAATGGCAGTTGCGCTTGCAGTCACCCGGGAGTGACACGGAAGAGCCCGCCAAGACGTATCGCGACATCAGGGACTCGCTTCGCCCGGCGGCGGCAGAACTGACCGTGCGCAAGCGTGGCTTGATGCGATGGAACACGCCTTCGGTGCGACCGCCAAGCGTCCCGCCATCGTGAGTGCGCTCGATGCGGCGCGCCAGGCCGTCGCCGATGCAGGCATCCCGCCAACAAGAACTACGACGTTTTCCACCGCGGCGTCGCCGATTGAATTTGGGGCTCCGCTCACGCGAACGCCCCGTGGATGAGCCACCGCATCGGCCCGGTCGACGGATTCACTCCGTCGCCGAGACGGAAAAGCCAGTAGCAGCCACCGGTCGCGGTCTCGACCTGATAGTAATCGCGGACCGTGTAGGGCTGCTCGCCTTCGATCCCGCCGTCGCGCCACCACTCACCGTGCAGGTGCTCGGGGCCATCGCCGCGCGTGATTGCGAAGCGCCTACCGCGCCACACGAACATTAGCGGCGCGTCGTCGGGAAGCAGCGCGATCACGTCGACGGGCACGGGCCGCGCGAGCATGCGAGCAGGCCGCGGCATATCGTCGGCCCAAGCGACGCCGCGTGGCACGGCGAGCGGAATTGGCCGGTCGATCGAGCGCTCCGGCATTGCCCCCGACCGGGGCGCGGTGCGGTGCAGACTACGGATGAGATCGACAAGACCGCAGGGACAAAAATGTGCTATAGACCTTCTGCGCGGGCGACTCCGTGGCAAAGAGCGGAACATCGGATGCGAGTTCTGCCAGGCCGCCTCATCACAGCCCTTCCGACTTGGAGCGTCCGCGCACCTTCGGGCGGGTTTTCCACTGCGCCACGAAGTGCTCGTATGCTTGCTCGGCGTGTCGGGCGACATCCATTTTCTGATCTCGGAGCGCCTTGACGTTGTAGGCGTGAGCCGGACCCGGCGTGTTGCCCTTCTTCTGTGGCTGGCCGGAGCGCAGTTCCATGGCGCGACGCTTCGTCGCGACCAGCGCCGGGCGTACCCACCGATAGTCGGTCTCCTTCGTCAGCAGGTGCCAGCAGAGTATGGTGAGCTTGCGGGCGGGCGCGACAGCGGCGATCTGGTGCCCGCGCTTGGCCCTGATCCGCACGAAGAAGGCATGCAGCGGACCCGGCGCCTTTGCCGCTGCCCAGGCCGCTTCGACCAGCATCGCGCGGGCGTGGCTGCGACCGGACTTGCTGATGCGCCCGTGATGGGCGGCACCAAGCCCTGACTGACGAACCCGCGGGTTGAGCCCGAAGTAGCTCACCAGCTTTTGCGGACTCGAGAAGCGCCGGATGTCGCCGATCGCGGCAACGAGGCCGGTAGCGACCGTCAGATTGACGCCGGTGATCGTGATCAGCCGCGCAACCGAGGCGTCGTCGAGCGCCGCACCGGCGATCTCCTGGTCGAGGGCCGCAAGGTCTTCCCCCATCCGATCCAGTTCACGGACATGCCGCTCAATGGCAACCCGCTCGTCATCAGGCACCGGCTGCCGCTCAAGCCAGGCACGCCCGACCTTGCTGAACAGGTCAGCGTGGGGACAGGGCGGGATCAGGTGCGCGTGCAGGATGGCATGCACCTCGTTCTTGATCCGCGTCCGGTGTCGGACGAGCTGATAGCGGCGCGCAACGAGACGGCGCTTGCGTTCCGTTACCGCATCCGGCGTCCAGATCTCCGGCAGGTAGCCGGCCGCATACAGGCTCGCCAGGGTGCCCGCATCGACCTTGTCGGTCTTCACATGCGCATGCGCGATCGCCTTCACCTGCAGCGGATTGGCGATCACTACCCGCGCAACGAACGGCGACAGCACGCGCGACACCGCCATGCAGTTGCCCGTGGCCTCGATCACGACTTCATCGGTCACACGCAGGCTCTTGCCAAAGCCTTCCAGCGCCGTCCGGGTCATGTCGACCCGGCCGGCATGGCGCAGTTTTCCGTCTTCCCAAATTACCACCTCGCCAAAGGTTCGGTGGATATCCATTCCGATCACACGTCGCATTGGTTCCTCCTGTCAGCATGACGACGGGAGCGGTGGGCGACACGACACCTACGGATCCGCGCTCTCGGCGCAACCGGGCGAGTCGCAGAGGCGGCCAGCTACTAACTCGAGCTCTCAGCTCATCGTATACATCGGCCTGCCCACACTTTCGTGCTCCCGGTGCCTCTGTCCCGGATGGTCGCACCATACGCTGCAACTCGGCGAGTCGCAGCAGGAACGCTGGCACCGAGGAGCCTCATACCGGTTACCAATGCCGAAGCGATTGTCCGCGACGGCCATTTGCAGCGACAGACCGAATGCCGATGTCCGGCGGCGGAGGTCATTGAGTAGGGCGCGCTCGGTCGAGAACAGCGCTGCGCACCCGGTGACGTCGAGCCACAGGCCGCCCGGCGGATCGGGTGCGACGAGCGGCGCGTGGCGGGTGCCGGCCCACAGCGCGAGCGGTCGCAAGCCCTTGGCGTCAGCCTCGGGTTCGGCATCGACCATCTGGAGTCCGGGTGCGAAGGTCCGCGCCTTGGTGACGGTCATGCTTCGCGTGACGCCGAGCGCACGTGCGCCAGCATCCACCGCGGCTATCACGCGGCGGCCGTGGTCGGGGACCGCGGTGGCGAGTGGCCCGTCAGGAAGCACACCTTCAGGCGGCGACTTGGCGGTCTCCCTGCGCAACCGGTCCGTTGACCACGTTGGCAAGAACACCGATACGATCCTGCGCATCGCATCCCTCCACGATCCAGGCATGCGGGTTTCCAACCCGCACGCGTTCGAGCTCCACCCGCCAGCGCGGCCGGCCGAGGCTGGGGATGCCCAGTTCTCCCCTCGGTGAGGCGGTTACGCCAGCGCGTGACGGCTGCGGTCGCCTCGACCGCCATGTCGACCTTGGACGAGCGGCGGAAGACGAACGCGGCAACGCCCGACCCCTCCCTCGGCCGCCAGTTGCAACCGCTTCGACGCGGCGGTCGACTACTTGCCGATTCCCCCACAACTCCGGCCAGTCCTGCGTGGCGAAGGCATTCCTCCATCGCCAGCAGCACGTTCGCGTCGCTGCCAGCCTCGACGTGGATCACCCGGTCCGGGTGCAGGCCGGCGAGATGGAGGGCCGGCGCGAAAAGGTCGCGCCACCGCAGGCCCAGAGGACGGGACCGTCGATCCGGGCGAGAATCCCCGCGAGGAAGATCGTGGCGCTGGCGTCGTCGACGAGCTCGGCACCGCCCGCTTTCTCGTGCAGTGCCCCCGTGGCGATACCGCTGCCCGGAAGCCGCGAGTCGATCGCGTCGACCCCGAACGGGACGATGCCGTGTCTGGCGCCCACGCCCTCGATCCGCGCGATGCGAGCACGCAGATTTTCAACGACGATGGATCGGCGCATGGCATTCGTGGACTCACGAGCGGTGTGATTCGTTCTTTATCTGTTCTAATACGCCAGACAGAGTCAATGGGGCTTACGAACGGACCATCGTTCACTTCATCGAAGGCCATCAAGGCTGGGCGAGACGCGGTGGACACGGTATGTTCCGTCCAATGAACGCGCCCACCTCCATTCTGCCGTCGATCGCCCAGGCGCCTGTACAGCCCGACTTCGTCGTCGTCGTTGTCAGTCGGCGATCCGCATGTCAGGTCGAATACTTCTTAGAACCCGGCACCGGCGATCAGCGCCAGCGTGTCGGCACGCACGCGCGTGGCGTCGTCCCTGAAACCGCATTCCGAAAGGCCCCGGCCCGATCATATAATTGACCACGGCCCAGACCGGACCGCGCTAGTTACGTATCATCTGGAACCCAGGGTCAGCGTTCGCTACATGGTTGCGGTCGCGATCCTGCTGGTGTCGCTGCCGGTCGTCGCCCGCTCGATCAGCGTGGCAGAATGACTCGCCTCACGTTTCGCGGATGACGATGGTGGTCGGCAGCATCACCGATTTCGGGCGTCCGCCGTCGATCTTCTGCATGAGCTTTTCGACGAGGATCGCACCCGCCACCCCGGTTTCCTGCACGATCGTCGTGATCGACGGGTTGAAGTGTGCGGCGGGCGGAATGTTGTTGTACCCGACCAGCGAATAATCGCGCGGGCTGAGATGATCGTGCTTGCGAAAAGCGCTGATGACGGCCATCGCCGCAGTATCCGAAAAGGTGAAGACGGCGTCGGGCCGAGCGCCAGCCCGCATGTGATCGGTCGCACACTGATAGGTCGCGGCAAAGGTCATCGAGCCTGTCGGCAGCAAGACGATCTCGACCTCCGGCGTTGTTGCGGCGGCGGCGCGCAGACCGTCGTAGCGCAGGCGGATTTCGTCATGGTCGACATTGCCGACGAACAGCCAGCGGGTGCGCCGCTGCGCCAAAAAGCGCTCGCCTGCCAGAAGGCCGCCTGCGAAATTGTCGCTGCCGACCGCGCAGTAGCCAGCATCCTCATGCACCGCCCCCCACACCACCAGTGGCACGTCCTTGCGCGAGAGATCGCGCAGCATTCCGTCGCGCTTGCCCTGGCCCAGCACGATGAATCCGTCCGTCCCGCGCGAGCGATAGAGCTCGACGAACCCCGCCGCGCTGTCGAGACCGGAGGGCGACAACAGCAGATCGACATCGCGCATCGACAGCGCTTCCGACACGCCCGCGAGCAACTCGAAAATGAACGGATCGCCGATCGCGCCGTGCCGGTGCGAGCCGAAATCGAGAACGACGGCGACCGTGTTGGTGCGGGCCTGGCGTAGCTTCTGCGCGTTGCGGTTGACGGCATAGCCATGCTCGCCCGCGACCGCTAGCACCCGCTCTCGCGTCTTCGCCGAAACCAACGTGCTACCGTTCAAGACGCGCGACACGGTCGGCTTCGATACGCCGGCCAGCCGCGCGATGTCGTCCATCGTGATCGCGCCGGTCACCTTTTTCGATCGGGCCAGAGCGGGAGCGTCAATGGTCATCTGGCCAGACTACGCCATTGAAATTGATTTAGGCAACAAGTCCTCGCCGCCGCGATTTTCTTGCAACAGCTATTGAAATGCGTTTCATAAATCGATATTCGACTCGGGATCGCACGGAACAGTGCGGATGAGGGAGGGATGCTGCGATGAACGGTACGTTGAAAAGTGTCGCCTGGGGTGTGGCCCCCCTGGCATTGATGTCGGGCACGGTTGCTGCGCACGCGCAGACTGTGCCGCCTCCTCCGCCAGCAGCCGAGACGACCGCTCCGGACGCCCCTGACGACGGCCTCCAGGATATCGTCGTGACCGCGCGCCGCACGGAGGAGCGGGCGCAACGCGTGCCGGTCTCCATCACGGCCTTCACGCAGGATAGCCTGCGCGAAAAGGGGATCACGAACGGCACCGAGTTGCAGAATTTCACGCCGTCTTTGTCGGTGCTCGGCGACGTCGCGCGCAACCAGGAAACCTATTCGATCCGCGGCATGGGCGGCAACGGCGGCGCGGGCACGGGCAGCGGCCCGGGCGTTGTCGGCTATTTCGCCGAAGTGCCGACCAGCGTAAGCGGGCCGGGCAATTTCTACGATCTCGCCTCGTTGCAGGTTCTGAAGGGCCCGCAGGGCACGCTGTTCGGCCGCAACACGACGGGCGGCGCGGTGCTGCTCGAACCGCAGCATCCCAAGATGAACAGCGTCGAGGGCTATCTGGATTTCACGCTCGGCAATTATGCGCACAAGAGCGGGCAGGGCGCGCTGAACGTGCCCATCATCGACGATGTGCTGGCGATCCGCGTGGCCGGTCAGTTCGACAAGCGCGACGGCTATGTGCGCGATGTCGTGACCGGCGTCGATTACCTCAACCGCAACAATTACAGCGTGCGACTGGGCATCCAGTTCAACCCGACCAGCACGATCAGCAGCTACACGGCGATAAGCTATCTCGATGTCAACGAGCATGGCGGCGGCAGCATCCTGCTCGCGGTCAATCCGGCGCGCACCTATGCCGCCCTGCTCCAGCCCTATCTGGTAGCGCAGCAGGCGCGCGGCGTGCGGCAGACGTCGCTGAGCGTGCCAACGCGCGAGGTCGCCAAGAATCTGCTGATCCTCAACAACACCGAATGGCGTCCGTCGAGCACGCTGACGGTCAAGAACATCTTCAGCTACGCGCGGACCAAATCGACCAGCGCGACCGACCGCGATTCGACGCCGCTGCCGATTGCCGATCTGCTCGGGGCTTATCCCGGCAGCTATAATAACAATCTGCGGACGATCACCGAGGAATTGCAGCTTCGCTACGAGAGCGGGCCGCTGCGCTTGCAGGTCGGCGGCTTCCTGCTCGACCAGATCACGCCCGCGCCGCTGACGTTCCAGACGATCAATCCGCTCCAGGCCGGCGGCCTGCTCGGCGGCGGGCCGATCATTTTGCCGCCTGCGGTGCAAGCGGCGCTCGGTGTCAACGGTCCGTTGCTGCCCGCACTCAGCCTCCAGCCTTCCGCGCATGTCGATGGGCAGAGCAAGGCGGTGTACGGCCAGGCGCAGTACAAGATCACGCCGCAGTTAACCGCCACCGCGGGCTTTCGCTGGACGTGGGACTCGTTCGGCGGCGATATTCAGGGCTATCAGGCGGCGTCGAGCTATCAAGTCTTCAACCAGCTCGCGACGCTTGGCCTCGTCTCGCCCGCACAAGCCGCGCAAGTCATCGGCCTCAATGCCGATCTGTGCGTCTATGACGCCTTCCTCGCGGTAGCGGCGGGGGGCTTCCCCAGCCTGAAATACCCGAATTGCACCAATGTGAAGTTCAGCGGCAAGAGCAACGGGCCGACCTGGCAGCTCGGGCTCGATTGGCAGGCCGATCCGCAGACGCTGCTCTACGCGGTCAGCCGCCGCGGCTACAAATCCGGTGCGAGCAATGCCATTGTCGGGCTGTTCCTCGGTCAGAACTATCCCTTGTTCAACGTGCGGCCGGAAAAGGTCACCGATGCGGAGATCGGCATAAAGCGCGACTGGAATCTGGGCGGTGTGGAAGCGCGCACCAATCTTTCGGCGTTCTATACCTGGTATAACGATATCCAGGTCATCCAGCGCGCGGCGATCGCCGGCTCGGATATCCTGAGCAACGCGCAGCGCGCGCGAGTTTTCGGTCTGGAGTTCGAGGGTCTGCTGGTGCCGGTGAAGGGGCTGACGCTCAGCGCCAACTATTCGTACAACGACGCGAAATATCTCGAATACAACACCATCGCGATCCCTGCGATTCCATCGGCGCTGACCGCCGCGCAGCCTAGCCGCGACCTGGCGGGCACTCCCTTCTCGTTCGTGCCGAAGCACAAGTTCACGCTCGGGGCGAGCGTCGCGCTGCCGATCCCGAAATCGGCGGGCGATGTCGCGCTGAGCGCCAACTGGTCGTATCAATCGAGCCAGCGCGTCACGCCGGAAAGCCAGCCGTTCGACACCATTGCGGGCTATGGCCTGGTCAATGCGCGGCTCGACTGGAAGAACGTCCGTGGTGCCCCGCTCGATCTGTCGATCTACGGCACCAACATCCTCAACAAGGAATACCGTGTGACGGCGAACCCGGGGTACAACAATTCCGGCTTCATCAACTCGATCTATGGCGAGCCCGCACAATATGGCGTGCAAATGCGCTATCGCTTTTGAGGCACGGGGCATGAAGCGCCTCCTCATCGTCGGTTTGTTGTGTGCCGCCGTTCCGGTGTCGGCACAACAGGCTCCAGTCCCGGCCCCCGCCGCCTTCGTTGGGAACGCCGAACAGGCGGCGCTGGTGGTACGCGTGCGGGCCGCCGGGGCGACGGCGGTCGCGTCCGCCGGGCCGGATGGCGGCATGATCCTTAACGGGACGCTGGCCGGTCGTGCGTTCGTGCTGGCGATCCCGGCCCGGTGGAACCGCGAGGTGGTGTTGTTCGGGCAAGGCTATGCGACCCCCGGCTCGACACCGACGGTACCCGCCGATCCGATCGCGAAGGACCCGGGCGGCGGCACGTTACGCCATGCCTATGAGGCGGGGCTGGCGGTCGGCATTGCCGCGTTCGACAAATCGGGCGTCGCGACGGAAAGCGGCACGAAGAACATGCTGCGGTTACACGATCTGATGGTGAAGCTTGGCGCGACCCGCCAATATGCTCTTGGCGGATCGATGGGCGGGAGCATCGTGCTGTCGGCGATCGAACTGTACCCCAAGGCATTCGCGGGCGCGGTGTCGATGTGCGGCATCACGCAAGGCTGGCTGCCACTGGTGCGCCAGCAGGGCGATCTGCGCGGGGCTTATAACGTGCTGACCGAAGGCACCATCTATGCCTTACCCGGCGACAAGGACGTAACGCGATCGGCCTTGTCGACCGTCCCGCCTGCGGGCGACAAGACCCCGGGCGATGCGTTCCGCGAGCAGCAGAAGTTCAAGGTGCTGATGCCGATCTTCGCGCTGTTCCAGGAGGCAAAGGCCAGACCCGATGGCGCGGAAGCGAAGATCGTCCGTCAGTTGGCGGCGATCAGCGGTTTCGCGCCGGATGTGGCGGCGATCGGCGCCCCGCTTTATTCAGCGGCGCTCGGGATGGACGATGTCATCGCGACGATGGGCGGTTTGCCGATCGGCAATATCGGTCGCGCCTACGCCCCGCCTGAAATGACGGCAGCGGAAACCGCGGACTTCAACCGCCGGATGCAGCGCTACAGCGCGGACCCGAAGGCGCTGGCCTATGCGCGGCGCTGGCATGAATCGAGCGGGCACTTCCGGATACCGCTGGTGACGGTGCATCAGACGCAGGATGCGCTCGTCCCGTTCTCGCAATCCGAAGCGCTCGGGCGGATCGTGGCGAAGGCGGGCAATGCGCGCAACCTCGCACAATATGCCGTGCCGCCGACGCGCATGGCGCTGCCGGGCGGGCTGGAGGGCTATTCGCATTGCGGCTTCACGCCCGCGCAGAACATCGCCGCGTTCGAGGCGATGCGGCGTTGGGTCCGAACCGGCCAGCGCCCGGCGGCGGACGCCGTGAAGTGAGCATGCCGGTCGACCGCAGGGGCGTGCTGGGTCTGGGGCTGGCGGCGAGCGCAGCCATCGCGGTTCCGGCGCGCGCTGCGCGGCCTGACGCGAAATTCCTGTGGGGCGCGGCGACCGCCGGGCACCAGGTCGAGGGCAACAACGTCAACGCCGATATCTGGCTGCTCGAACAGATGAAGCCGACGCTGTTCGCCGAACCCTCGGGCGATGCGTGCGACAGCCTGCATCGCTGGGGCGAGGACGTCGCCCTGGTCAAGGCGCTGGGCCTGAATTGCTATCGCTTCTCGGTCGAGTGGAGCCGGATCGAAGCGGCCGAGGGGCAGTTCAGCCAGGCCTATCTCGATCACTATGCGCGCATCGTCGATCACTGCCGTGCATCGGGCCTCGCGCCGGTCGTCACGTTCAACCATTTCACCACGCCGCGCTGGTTCGCCGCGCGCGGAGGGTGGGAAGCGCCGGATGCGCCGGAGCTGTTCGCGCGTTACTGTACGCGCGTCGCGCGCGCGATGGCGGCGGGGATCAGCCATGCGCTGACCTTCAACGAACCCAATCTGTCGATCGGCGGCGCATGGTCGCGCTTCCAGCCAGACGCGCGCGCGCGCGGGGCCATGCAGGCGCTGATCGCGGCGGCGGCGAAGGCGAGCGGGTCGGAAAGCTTCTCTGTGCTCAACGGCGGCGATTCCGCGCCGATGATCCCGGGGGTATTGCGCGCGCACCGGCTCGGTCGGGACGCGATCAAGGCGGTTCGCGGCGACTTGCCGGTCGGGATGAGCCTCGCCATTTCCGACGATGTCGGCGTCGGACCGGACAGTCTGCTCGCGGCCAAGCGACGCGCGCGGTACGAGCCGTTCTTCGAGGCCGGGCGGGATGACGATTTCGTCGGCGTACAGACCTATGAGCGTAGTTTCATCGGTCGCACCGGCCCGCTCGACACGCCCGCCGGGGGCGCACGCCGCAAGGACGGCAAGCCGTTCGAGCCCGAGGCGATCGGCGGCGCGATCCGCTATGCCCACGCGGCGACCGGCAAGCCGATCCTCGTCACCGAGAACGGCATCGAGACCGATGACGATGCCGAGCGTGCGCGCTTCATCCCGCTCGCGGTCGCGGCGGTCGAGGCAGCTCGACGCGACGGTGTGCCGGTGCTCGGCTACATTCACTGGTCCTTGCTGGACAATTTCGAGTGGTTCGGCGGCTACAAGCCCAAGTTCGGCCTCGTCGCGGTCGACCGCACCACCTTCAAGCGCACGCCCAAGCCCAGCGCTCGCGTGCTCGGTGCGATCGCGCGGGCAGGCGGCACGCGGTGACCGCACGTTTCCTCTGGGGCGTGGCGACGGCAGGGCATCAGGTCGAGGGCAATAACGTCAACGCTGATATCTGGCTGCTCGAACAGGTCGCGGGCACGCTGTTCGCCGAACCTTCGGGCGATGCGTGCGACAGCCTCAACCGCTGGCGCGAGGACATTGCCCTCGTCGTTGCAATGGGGCTGAATTGCTATCGCTTCTCGGTCGAATGGAGCCGGATCGAGCCGGCCCCCGGTCAATTCAGCCAGGCCTGGCTCGATCATTACGCCCGCATCGCCGCCTATTGCCGCGATCGCAACATCGCGCCGGTGGTGACACTCAGCCATTTCAGCTCGCCGCGCTGGTTCGCGGCGGCGGGTGGGTGGGAGAATATGGAAGCGCCCGCTCTGTTCGGGCGCTTCGCCGACCGCGTCGCACGGCGGATTGCCGGGGAGGCGAGTCATGTCGTCACCTTCAACGAACCGAATTTACAGAAGCTCGGCACATGGAGCGCAACCCCGCTGAGCGTGGACGCGCGGGCCGACTTCGCTACAATGATGGCAGCGGCGGCAAAGGCAAGCGGGTCGGATCGCTTCTCGGTGCTGGTCTATCCCGGGGACACCGATGCGCAGATTTCGTTGGTCGCAAAGGGACACGCACAGGCGCGTGCGGCGCTGAAGGCGGTGAGCGGCGATCTGCCGGTAGGCCTCAGCCTCGCCATGCCGGACGCACAAGGTGCGGTGCCGGATAGCGCGCTCGCTGCGTTCCGCGCAAGCGTCGATGCGCCGTTCTTCGCGATGGTGAAGGACGACGATTTCGTCGGCATCCAGACCTATAGCCGCGTGCTGATCGGGCCGAAGGGCAGCGTGCCTCCCCCCGCTGGCGCCGAACTGACCGAGGCCGGGGACGAATTCTACCCGCAGGCGCTCGGCAATGCGATCCGCTATGTCCACGCCGCCACCGGCAAGCCGATCTTCGTGACCGAGAATGGCGTCGGCGCGGCGGACGATGCACAGCGCCGCCGGTTCCTGCCGCTCTCGCTCGCCGCGCTCGACGCGGTCCGGCGCGAGGGCGTACCGGTGATCGGCTATATCCATTGGTCGCTGATGGATAATTTCGAGTGGCGGCGCGGCTATGCCAAGCATTTCGGGCTGGTCGCGGTCGACCGCACCACCTTTGCCCGCACGCCCAAGCCGAGCGCGCGCCTCTATGCCGATCTGGTAAGGGCGCGGGCATGATCGGCCTGCTCCTCGCACTCGCGGCGCAAGCGCTGGCCCCGCCCGCTTCGGACATTCTGAGCCCCGAAGCCAGGGCCGGACTGGCCGTGGACGCGGCCCGTCCCAAGGCCGCGCGCACGATGGCCGAGCGGCGCGCGGCGGCGGAGGCGATCCAGCAGGAGATCGGCCAGCGGATGCTGCGCCGCTACGGCGTGACGATGACCGAGCGGACGATCGCCGGTGTTCCGGTGCGCGTCTTCACGCCAAAGGTTCGGCGTCGCGGCGCGGCGATGCTCCTCAACCTGCACGGCGGCGGCTTCTTGGTCGATTCCGGGTCGATCACGGAGAATGTGCCGGTGGCCGGGCTAACCGGCTATACCGTCATAGCGGTGCGCTATCGGCTAGTGCCGGGAGCAGAATTTCCCGCCGCGCTCGACGATGCGCTGGCGGTATATCGCGCGATCCTCCGTGACACCCCGGCACGCAGGGTAGGGGTTTACGGCACCTCTGCGGGCGCGATCCTGACCGTCGAACTGGCCGCGCGCCTCAAGCGCGAGTATGTGCCGATGCCCGGCGCACTGGGCGTCTTTTCCGGGAGCGGCGATCTTTCGCGCGCCGGGGACAGTGCCAGCCTGTTCCTCGACCCCGGCATCCTGCGCGGCGTGGTGCAAGGCTATGCCGGGACGCGCGATCTGACCGATCCGGCATTGTCACCAGCCCGCACCGCGCTCGCCGGCTGGCCGCCGACCTTGTGCATCGCGAGCGGCCGCGATTACCTCCTGAGTTCCACGGCGGACTTCTGCCGCAAGCTCGATGCCGACGGATCGTCCGCGAAATTGGTGCTGTTCGACGGTCTGCCGCACGCTTTCTGGAGCTATATCGAGGCCCCGGAAAGCGACGCTGCGTTCGCGACGATGGCGCGCTTCCTGAAAGCCGAACTCGAACGGAAAGCCCGATGATGAAGCGTGTGTGCCTTGCCTTGCTCGCCCTCGTGGCGACATCAGTCGCTGCGCAGGATGCGACCGTCCACGTGCCCGCGCTGACGCTCCCGCCGTCGAACCAGTTGAGCGCGGACGCCAAGGCCGTGCTGCTTCGGATGAAGGCCGAGACCGCGCCCGACCTGAAGGACGACGTCGCGCGGCAGCGTGGCTTCTATCAGGGCTGGAACGACCGCCGCCTGGCCGAGATGCACCGGCGTTTCGCAACGCGCGAAAACCGTGCGACGATCGGCGGGGTGGGCGTCGATATCATCGTCCCGAAAGCGCCGCTCTCACCCCGCAACGCGCGCCGCGTGCTCATCAGCGTACATGGCGGCGCATTCATGTGGGGCGCGGGCAGCGGAGCTTTGGTCGAGGCGATTCCGGTCGCCGCGACGATGGGCGTCAAGGTGGTGGCGGTCGATTACCGGCTCGCGCCCGAACATGCCTATCCTGCCGCATCCGAAGACGTGACGGCGGTGTACCGCGCGTTGCTCAAGACCTATCGACCGGAGAATATCGGCATCTACGGCTGTTCGGCGGGCGGAATCATCACCGCGCAATCGGTGGCGTGGATCCGGGCCCAGCATTTGCCACGGCCCGGCGCGATCGGCACGTTCTGCGGCACGGGAGCATCCTATAGCGGCGACAGTGCGTTCCTGTCGGGGCCGATCACAGGCGGTGCCCCGTTGCCGACGACGATGTTGCCCGACACCTTGCCGACACGGTACATGGCAGGCGTCGCGGCGAGCGATGCGCTCGCCTATCCGCTGAACTCGGCGGAGGAAACGCGGGCCTTTCCCCCGACGCTGATGCTGGCGGGCGGGCGCGACTTCGCCGTCAGCGCGCTGACCCTCGCGCATCGTCGGCTCCTGGCTGCGGGCGTGCCGAGCGAACTGGTGCTGTTCGATGGGTTGCCACACGCTTTCTTCATGTGGCCGGACATGCCTGAATCGATCGAAGCCTATACGGTCATCGCGCGGTTCTTCGACGCGCATCTGGGCACGCGGCCGCGGTGAGCAGGCTGCGCATCCTTGTCACGCTGGCGTTGACCTATGCCTTGCTCGGCGTGCTGATGAACAGCGTGGGTACGGTGATCCTGCAATCGATCCGCCATTTCGGCGCGACCAAGCCGATGGGGTCTACGCTGGAGGCGTGTAAGGACCTGTCCGTCGTGGTCGCCGCCTTCCTGCTCGCCGTGCGCATTCCGGCGTTCGGTTATCGTCGCGCGCTTGTAGCCGTGATGGCGGTGATTGCGCTGGCGTGCCTCGCCGCGTCGTTCGCCAACAGCTTCGTCGCCATGCAGTTGCTGTTCGTGGCGACGGGATTGTGCTTCGGCATCGCCAAGGTGGCGACGTACGGAACGATCGGGCTGCTCGCGCGCGATCCGGCCGACCATGCCAGCGTTACTGGCATCGTCGAAGGCGTGTTCATGGTCGGGCTGCTGGTCGGCGTGTGGCTGTTCGGCGCGTTCATCGGCGCGGATTCGACCGGCGGAGACTGGCTCCACTTCTATTGGCTGCTCGGCGGTATCGCCGCCGTTCTCGCTGTGGCATGGCGGGCGATGCCGCTCGACGAAACCGCCGCCTCGGTTCGCGGCGAGCGGGCCGGCAGCGTACGCGCGATGCTGTCGCTGGTCGCCTTGCCCCCGACGGTCGCCTTTCTTGGCGGCATCTTCTGCTACGTGCTGGTAGAACAAAGCGTCGGCACCTGGCTACCGACGTTCAACAGCGAGGTGCTGCATCTGCCACCGGCGATGAGCGTGCAGATGTCGAGCATCTTCGTCGGCGCAATGGCGGTGGGGCGGCTGGCATCCGGCGTGGTACTCAAACGCATCGACTGGTTGCCGGTGCTGCTTGCCTGCCTCGCCTGCATCGCGCTGTTGATCGTCGCGACACTTCCGGCGACGCGCGGTCTGGCCGCGCGGGCCGACGTCGGATGGTCCAACGCGCCGGTCGCGGCCTATCTCTTCCCGCTGATCGGTGTGTTTATGGCGCCGATCTACCCGACACTGTGTTCGGTCGCACTGAGCGCCTTGCCGCGCCATCGCCATGCCGCAATGATGGGCCTGATCGTCATCTTCTCGGCATTGGGCGGCACGATCGGGTCGTTCGTCACCAGCCTGTTGTTCCAGCACATCTCGGGGCAAATCGCCTTCTACGCTGCCTTGCTGCCGCTCGCGCTGATCGCGCTGGCGCTGCTGCAAGTGCGTCGCCGACTTCCGCGGACGATGACCGCATGAACGCCCCTCCCTCAGCGCTGTTCGGCGCGCTTTTCGCGGTGGTGCAGGAGCGACGGCTGTTTAACGATTCCAAGACCTTTGCCGATGCCGTGCCACGGCGCCCGCCCGCGGCAATCATGGCGGATTGGGCGGCACTCCCGCTCGTCGATGACGCCGTGATCCGGACTTTCGTGGCGGCGAACTTCGACTTGCCGGACGATATGGCGCCGCCCCCCGCCGACGCGCGCCCGCTGGCCGAGCATATCGCCGCACTATGGCCGCAACTCACGCGGGAAACGCCGGTCACGCCCCCATTCGCCTCGGCTTTGCCGTTGCCACATCGGTATGTCGTACCCGGCGGTCGCTTTCGCGAACTGTATTATTGGGACAGCTATTTCACGATGCTCGGTCTGGCGCGGTCGGGGCGGCAGGATCTGGTCGAGGACATGATCGCCAATTTCGGCAGCTTGATCGACCGCTACGGCCATATCCCGAACGGCACGCGCAGCTATTATCTCTCGCGCTCGCATCCCCCGTTCTTCTATCTGATGGCGGCGCTGTCGCAGGATAGGTCGCCCGTCGCGCGCCGCCAGCGGCTCGACTGGATGCGCGCCGAACACGCCTTCTGGATGGACGGCGCGGACGATCTCGTGCCGCTCGGCGAACATCGCCGGGTCGTGCGGCTGGCGGATGGGGCGCTGCTCAACCGGTACTGGGACGACACGGACGGACCTCGAGACGAATCCTGGGTGGAAGACGCGGCGCTCGCCGCGCTGACGCCCGGGCGTTCGGCCGCTGAGTTGTGGCGCGATCTTCGTGCGGCAGCGGAAAGCGGTTGGGATTTCAGTTCGCGCTGGCTGGCCGATGGGGGTGCGCTCGGCACGATCCGCACCACGCGGATCGTGCCGGTCGATCTCAACGCTCTGTTGCAAGGCCTGGAGCGCGCCATCTCCGTCGAGGCGGGCGACCTCGGGCTCGCCGCGCTGGCGGCGGATTTCGGGCAGCGTGCGGCCGCCCGCGCGGCGGCGATCGGAACGCATCTGTGGAACCCGCAGGCACGCCATTATGCCGATTACGATCTTGATGTGGGCCGCGCGACCGACCACGTGACCGCGGCAATGCTCTTCCCTTTGTTCGTCGGGTTGGCCAATCCGCACCGCGCAGCCGACACGATCGCGGCGCTGGACGCGCTGATAGCGCCTTGGGGTGTCCGCACGACGACGCTCGCGACCGGTCAGCAATGGGACGCGCCGAACGGGTGGGCGCCGCTGCACTGGATCGCGGTTGCGGCGCTCAGACGCTATGGGCGCAGCGATCTGGCGGACGACATAGCCGATCGCTGGCTCGCTCTGGTGGCGCGGCATTATCGCGAGACCGGCCAGTTGCTGGAGAAATACGAAGTCGAGACCGGCGCGGCGGGCGGTGGCGGGGAATATGCCGTCGAAACCGGGTTCGGCTGGACCAACGGCGTCGCGCTGGAGATGCTGGCGACCGGGAGCCGCACGGCGGAGCCCACCACCGTAGGAGCCTTGCCATGTTGATGTTGCTAGCCGCCATAGTGTCGACCCCGGCGCCTTTGCCTCTTGCGCGCGACGGGACCGCGATGGTCGCCGACCCGTGCCCGCCGCCCGCCGCGCCGAACCCCGGACTTGCCGCGCTGGTGACCCGGCTGCTGGCGCCCGGCACAGCCTTCGCGCCCCCGCCCGTGCCGCCGCGCGACCAGCCCCTGACCGGGCAGGCGGCACGCGACTGGCCCGGGCTGTGCCGTTACCGGGCCGAAAATGCGGCGCTGTCCGGGCCGGTACGGGTCGTCTTCATGGGCGATTCGATCAGCGAATTGTGGAAGGCGGCCGACCCCGATCTGTTCACGCACGGCGTGCTGGATCGCGGGATCAGCGGGCAGACCAGCGCGCAGATGCTGCTGCGCTTCCAGGCCGATGTCATCGCGCTGCACCCCCGCGCGGTGCATATCCTCGCGGGGACAAACGACGTGGCGGGGAATACCGGGCCGACCACGGAGCAGGCCTATAAGGACAATATCGTCGCGATGGCGACGTTGGCGCGCGCGAACGGCATCCGGGTGATCCTGGGCGCGATGCCACCGGCTGGCGCGTTCTGGTGGGCACCGGCGATGAAGCCGGCCGCACGGATCGTCGCGCTCAATCGCTGGCTTGCCGATTACGCACGTTTCAACGGGTTCGGCTTCGTCGATTATCACACGCCGCTGGCAACGCCCGATGGCGCGCTCGACCCCCGTTTCGCCAATGATGGCGTCCATCCCAACAGCACCGGCTACGCCGTGATGCGCGCACGGCTGGCGCCGATGCTTGCCCGCTATCTCACCATTTCGTCCAAGGGAGTCTGCCGATGATCCGTCCCGTCCTGCGTCATGCCGCCACCGCTCTGTGGCTATTCGCGCCCGTCATCGCGATCGCCGCCGACACGCCTGTCCCGGCTGTCGGCGCGGAGCAGGCCGCGCTGGTTTCGCGCGCCAGGGCGCTCGGCGCGACCGACGTCGTGGCCAGGCCGGCCCCCGGCGGCGGCGTGCTGCTGGACGGCAAACTGGAAGGCGACCAGTTCGCGCTCGGCATCCCGGCCAAGTGGAACCACGAAGGACTGCTTTACGCGCACGGCTACTCCACCCCCGGCACTCCGGTCGCGGTCAGCGATGACCCGGTAACCAAGGGCCCCGGCAACGGCTTGCTCGGCGAGGCTTACGGACAGGGCTATGCCGTGGGGCACAGCGCCTATGACAAGGCCGGGCTCGGCGTGGAGACGGGCGTCAAGAACACCGTGCGGTTGCGCGATTTCCTAAGCAAGCTCGGTGCGAGGCGCACGTATGTGATGGGAGATTCGATGGGTGGCGGGATCGTCGTCGCGTTGCTCGATCGCTATCCGGGGTCGTTTGCGGGAGGGTTCGCGCGCTGTGGGGTGGTGGACAGCTGGCAGACGCTGTTCGGTCAGATCATCGACATGCGCCTTGCCTACAACTTCCTGACGAAGGACACGCCCTATGCGCTGCCCGGCGAGCAGGATGCGCGCCGCAACGCGCTGCCGACCGACCCGCCCTCGCCTGCGCTGGCGCAGGCCTATCTGTTCGGTCAGATCGGCAAGGTTGCGACCCCGGTGCTGGCGCTGTGGAATGCAGCCCAGAAGAACCCGAACGGGCGTGAGGCGCGGATCGTATCGCAAGTCGCTGCGATCGGCGGATTCGAGCGCGATGCCGCCTCGATCGCCTTTCCGCTCGTCACGGCGTCGCTCGGCGCGGACGACATGACGGCGACCGCGGGCGGGCAGGTCTACGGCAATATCGGCAAGGTCTATGCCTCGCCGACGATGACCCCGGCGGAAGCGGCGGCGCTCAATGCAGGCATCCAGCGCTTCGCCGCGGCCCCGGCGGCGGCGGCCTATCTCAAGCAGTGGCACAAGGCGACCGGGCGTATCGGCGCGCCGCTGGTGACGATCCACAACAGCATCGACTCGCTCGTCCCGTTCGCGCAGGAAACGGCGCTCGGCAAGGTCGTCGCCGCCGCCGGGCGTAGTAGCAAGCTGGTGCAGTTCACCGTAGCGCCGGTCCGCGCGCCGCTGCCGGTCGGCGGGGTCGAAGGGTACACGCATTGCGGGTTCGATAAGCCCCGTACCCTCGCCGCATGGAATGCGCTGCGCACCTGGGTGGAAACGGGAAAACGTCCCGCCGCAGACGCCGTGCAATGAACCTGCGCTACGCGGTCGCGGCGTTGGTGCTGGCGGTGTCGCCGGTGGCCGCCGCGCCCCGCGACCCGCCCCCGTTCGCACCCGCCGCGCTCGCGATCGGCAGCAGCTGGTATCCCGAGCAATGGCCGGAGGAGCGCTGGGAGACGGACCTCGCGCTGATGGAACGGGCGCATCTCAATGTCGTTCGCATCGGCGAATTCGCCTGGGCGCGGATGGAACCCGCAGACGGGCAGTTCGACTTCGGCTGGCTCGACCGCGCGATCACCGCCGCGGCGAAGCACCATATCCGTGTCGTGCTCGGCACGCCGACCGCCGCCCCGCCGGTTTGGCTGACCGAGGCCTACCCCGATACGCTGCGCGTTAACGAGGACGGCAGCATGGAGGGACATGGCGAGCGCCGTCAATTCTCCTTCGCCAGCGCGACCTATCGCCGCTACGCCGCCCGGATCGCGGGCGAGATGGCGCGCCGGTACGGCCATAACCCCAACGTGGTCGGCTGGCAGATCGACAATGAGATCGGCGTACCGAGCTTCGACCAGGAGGCAAAGGCGCTGTGGGCGACATGGCTCGCGGCGCGCTATGGCACCATCGATGCGCTCAACCGGCGCTGGACGACGCAATATTGGAGCCAGGTCTATCGACGCTTCGATCAGGTGCCATTGAAATCGAAAGGCGCGCAGAACCCGGCGCTGATCCTCGATTTTCACCGCTTTGTCAGCGCGGTTTGGGCGGATTACGTCGGCAATCAGGCACGCGCCATCCGTGCGGCGGCCGATCCGCGCCAGTTTCTCACCACCAATTCGACCGCGTGGAACAACAATTTCGACCAGTACCGCGTCCACCGCGACCTCGATATCGCGGCATGGGACGACTACGTCCCGAACGGTCGACCTGACTGGGTGGCCAATGCGCTGCACCACGATCTCGTGCGCGGTTACAAGCGTCGCAACTTCTGGGTGATGGAAGCGCAGCCGGGCCGCGTCGACTGGGCACCGGTCAACCGCGCGCTCGATCCCGGCCAGGTGCGCGAACTGGCGTGGCAGGCGGTCGCGCATGGCGGCGACGCCGTCCTGTATTGGCAATGGCGCAGCGCACTCAACGGGCAGGAGCAATATCACGGCACCTTGGTCGGGCCGGATGGTGTGCCGATGCCGATTTATGACGAGATCGCCAGGACTGCCGCCGAGTTTGCCGTAGCCGCGCCGCTGCTGGCCGGAACGAGCCCGCGCGCCTCGGTCGCGATGCTGTATGCGCAAGACAGCCGCTGGGCGGTCGAGCAGGAGAAGCACAGTCGCGGCTATGATCCGGTTGCGACGATGAAGGACTGGTATCGCGCGCTCGCGGTCGATGGAAGGACGATCGACGTGCTGACCACCGACGCCGATCTGTCGGGCTATGCGCTGGTTGTCGCGCCCTTGCTTAACGTGCTGGATCGAACCACCGCGGATCGTCTAGCCGCTTATGTACGCGGTGGCGGGCACCTCGTGCTCGGCCCGCGCAGCGGCATGAAGGACGGCGACGACGCGCTCTGGACCCAGCGCCAGCCGGGTCCGCTCGTCGATTTGCTGGGCGCGACCGTGGAGAACTATTATCCGATCGACGAGCGTATCGGCATCACCGGTCCGTCCTTCGCAGGCACTGCCTCGATCTGGGCCGAAGTGCTCAAGCCGACCGCCCGCGACGTAGACGTGCTCGCCACCTACGACACCGGCCCGTGGCTGGCGGGCCGACCGGCGATCGTGTCGCACCGCGTCGGCAAGGGCAGTATCACCTATGTCGGGGCCATTCTCGACGCGGGCGGCCAGCACGCGCTGATGCAGCGGCTGTTGGTGCAGGCGCGACTGTCCGCACCGGATCCGGTCCCGGCGGCAGGGGTGGAAGTTGCCGAACGTAACGGCAGCCGAGGTCGCTACGTCATCGTCATCAATCATGGCGAAACGCCGGCACACCTAACGCTTGGCCGAGTGACCAAGATCTTCGGCGATATGGAAGGTGACGTCCTATCGGCTCACGGCGTGGCCTTGCTTCGTCGCACGAGGGTGAGGCTGCGCGAACGCCCAGCCTAAACGCCCGCCGGACTACGCGGCGACCTTACCGAAACGGGGTTGCCATAATCAGATCATGCGCGGCGCGGGAACTGCTCCCAAGACGGAGCGAGCCATCTGGTCCATAATCGCTCGATCGGTGAACCGGGCCCTGGCCGTGTCGTCTGATACCAAGCGCGTCGGTCGAAGCCGGATGAGCAAGTGATCGCGATGGAGCCGCCAGAAGCGACGCGAGCGGGCGGCTAGGCGTCTGAGAGCTGTCAGTCTGGAACCGGCCTGTAAGTCGCCGCCGGAAGACTCATTACACATGAGCCTTGAGAAACGGCGGTAACGAATGATTCCCTTCGCCCGCTCCAGCCGCCATCCGGTATTTAGCGATGCTAAAGCATGAAAGGATGGCGGCCCGGCCAACGGCCGTTGGAGACGAAGCTTCCCGCGCGCGCTATTCTCCCTCCATGACCACATCAGCGATTCGCATCGGCATTGGCGGCTGGACCTATGAGCCTTGGCGCGGCAGCTTCTTTCCGGAGAAATGGCCGCAGAAGCGCGAGCTCGAATATGCCGCGTCGAAACTGACCGCGATCGAGGTCAACGGCACCTATTATTCCGGCTTCAAACCCGCGACCTTCGCCGGCTGGGCCGCGGCCGTGCCCGACGGCTTCGTCTTCACGCTGAAGGCCTCGCGCTTCTGCACCAATCGCAAGGTACTGGCCGAGGCGGGCGAATCGGTGGCCCGGTTCGTTGGCCAGGGTATCGTCGAGCTTGGCGACCGGCTCGGGCCGATCCTGTGGCAATTCATGGCGACCAAGAAATTCGACGCCGCCGATTTCGGTGCTTTTCTGAAGCTGCTCCCGTCCAGCCATGACGGCGTCGCACTGCGCCATGCTGTCCAGGTCCGGCACGAGAGTTTCGCGGTGCCGGAATTCGTCGCGCTATGCCGCGCCGCCGGGGTGGCGATCGTCTATGCCGATTCGGCCGACTATCCGGCGATCGCCGATGTCACCGGCGACTTCGTCTATGCGCGACTCGAAAATGCCGTCGAGGACGAACCCGCCGGCTACACGTCCGCCGACCTTGATCGCTGGGCGGCGGCGGCAAAGCTCTGGGCGGGCGGCGGCGTGCCCGAAGGTCTGCCTTATGTGGATGGCGCATCGCCGGCGAATCATCCGCGCGAGACCTTCGTCTTCTTCATCAATGGCGCCAAGGTCCGCGCGCCGGCCGGCGCGATGGCATTGATCGACCGCGTCGGGCGCTAGCCTAGCCGCGCGACGCATCGCCTTGCAGGGCGACGCTTTCGAGCAGATCGAGCGCCTGGCGGGCACCGGCATAACGGCGCGCGGCCGTGATCCATGCGTCCGCGCTCGTCGCCCCCGGCATCTGCGTCACCTCGGCCAGCGCCGCCTCGACTTGTCCGGCATCGAGCGCGCGGCGCGCGCGCGCGAGCCGGTCATTGGGCATCGTCGTCGGCGTCCCGGCGTGGCGGATGACGATCAGGCCGCCCATTTCACGGCGAAAGCTCGCGAGCCAGCCCTCGCTTGCGGCGGCGCTGGTCAGCAGCGGCGCGACGCCATCCAGGCTCGCGCGCAAGTCCTCGAGCGTTACGGGTGATTTCGCCGCCTGAAGGATCGCGCCGACCGCGGCTGGCTGACGGGCGCCGAAGCGCACGCGCAACTGTTCCTCCAGGTAACCGAGTGGCTGGCCACGATCGAGCGTCCGGCGGGTGCTGAGCGTGAGCAGCAGCGCCTCGGCGCGTGCGGCGTTGCCCGCGGCGGCGCGCGATACGCCATCGACCGCCGCCGTGCGCGCTTCGATCACGGCCAGTCTATCGGCCAGCTGAGTCTCGCGCAGGGTCAGCGCGTCGATCGTCGCGCCGGTGGGGGTTGCGGCGAGCGGATTGACGGTTGCCGACGTTGCGACGCCGGGCTGGGTGGTGCCGGCCACCGCGTTCTGGTCGACCGGGTGCGCCCAGCGATCGTAATAATGAAATGCCACCGCCATGGCCAATAGACCGGCGGCGAAGGCAATGCCGACCAGCAGCCACGGCATGCGCCGCCTTGACGCGGCGACCGGCATCGAAAAGCTCGGTGGCGCTGCCTTGGGCGCTGGCGTTGCGGCGAGCGGTGGGCTCGGTTGGTCGAGATCCATGCCTGCCTTATCCCCGCGCCCGGCGAGCCGGTCAATCGATCAGCGCACGCGCGGCCTCGATGAGTGCCTCGTCGCGCGGCATCGCGGCGACCGTGACGACAGACCAGCCCGAACCGGCCGCCTCGGCGACCGCGGTACTGATCGCGGCGACCGCGATTTCGGCGCGTGCCATCCCCGCCGAATCGATCAGCTCACCCAGACGCCGCGCCGCGCGGGCGGAATGGAGCAGCGCCACCGCCCCCGCCAGCGGGGCAAGATCGGCATGATCGATCTCACGCGCTTCGCTGGCATAGACGGCGATGGCGGTATCGATCGGCCCGCCAACCGCGCTGGCGCGGTCGCGCCCACCAAGATGGAGCAGTCGTCGATAGCCCTGGGCATGGGCCGCCGCGACGATCGCCGAGACGTCCGACTCACCTGACGCCCTGACGTCAAAGCCGCCCGCGCGTGCCGCCGCGGCGGTCTTCTCGCCGACGGCAAAGGCCGGCAGTTGGGTCAGTAAGGCAAGGCCTGACCCACCATGGCGCACGGCGTTGGCGCTCGTCAGCAAAATGGCATCGAAATCGCCGGCGTCGGGCGAGATCCAGTCGAGTGCCCGCACGACGAACAGTTGCAGGCTGATCGCCTGCGCCCCGCTCGCCTCGACGCGTGCCACGGTGGCCGCATTGCCCGGCTCGGGCCGCAGCACCGCGATTCGTCGGCTCACGCCGCGAACAGTCGCCGGATGTCGGGCGCGGCGCGGGCCAGCAGATCGGCGGCGAGCGCTTCGGCGATGCCGAGGTCGCCGATCGTGCCGCCGCTTTCTCCCGCGACATGGTCGCTGCCATCCTCGGCGAGCAATTCGGCGCGAATCGTTACCCGGTCGCCCTCCTCGCGGGCGAGTGCCGCGACCGGCGAGTGGCAATCCGCCACCAGCGCGGCGAGCAAAGCGCGTTCGAGCAACACGCAGCGATGCGTTGGACCATCGTCGATGGCGGCGAGCCAGTCGCGCATCCGGCTGTCGTCGGCGCGCGCCTCGATCCCCACCGCGCCCTGTGCAGGGGCCGGCAACATGACGTCGCTGGGGATTGCGGCGCCGATTTCCGGACGACCGAGCCGGTCGAGGCCTGCCGCCGCCAGCAGGGTCGCATCGACCTCGCCCGCCGCCAGCTTGGCCAGCCTGGTGTCGACATTGCCGCGGAACAGCACCGGCTTCACGTCGGGGCGCAGCCGGCGCAGCTGCGCGGCGCGACGCGGCGAACTGGTGCCGACCACCGCGTCCTGCGGCAGCGCGGCGATGCTCTCGGCACCGATCAACCGATCGCGCACATCGGCGCGCGGCAGCATCGCCGCGATGACGATCGCCGCCGGGCGCGCTGTCTCGACATCCTTCATCGAATGGACCGCGCAATCGATCTCGCCATCGAGCAGCGCCCGGTCGAGTTCCTTGGTCCACAGCGCTTTGCCGCCGATTTCGGCGAGCGCGCGATCCTGGACCTTGTCGCCCGTGGTCTTGATGATGACGATCTCGCCGGTCAGGCCATGCGCCGTGGCGAGGAGGTCCTTGACCATGTTCGCCTGAACCAGCGCCAGCGGTGAACCCCGCGTGCCGATGCGGATATTTGCACTCAAGCCTGCTCTCCGTATTGCTTGGTGCCATTAGTAACCGAGAACCGCCCTTCGACAAGCGGCGCGCGAATCCCTAGATGCCACGCAATGGCATTGATCCTCGGCATCGAATCCTCCTGTGATGAAACTGCGGCGGCGCTGGTCACCTCCGATCGGCAGGTCTTGGCCCACCGTCTTGCGGGCCAGGAGGCGGCGCATCGCCCGTTCGGCGGCGTCGTGCCCGAAATCGCGGCGCGCGCGCATGTCGATGCGTTGATCCCGCTGGTGGAGGGCGCGCTGGCCGATGCCGGTGTCACGCTCGCCGATGTCGATGCCATCGCGGCGACCGCCGGGCCGGGGCTGATCGGTGGCGTCATGGTCGGTCTGGTCACCGGCAAGGCGCTGGCGCACGCCGCCGGCAAGCCGCTGATCGCGGTCAATCATCTCGAAGGCCATGCGCTAAGCCCGCGGCTCGCCGATCCCGATCTCGCCTTTCCCTATCTGTTGCTGCTCGTCTCGGGCGGGCATTGTCAGCTGCTCGAGGTGCGCGGCGTCGACGATTATCGCCGGCTCGCCACGACGATCGACGATGCTGCGGGCGAAGCCTTCGACAAGACCGCCAAGCTGCTCGGCCTCGGCTTTCCCGGCGGCCCGGCGGTCGAACGCGCCGCCCTGCTCGGCGATTCGCGCGCCGTGCCGCTGCCGCGCCCGTTGCTTGGCACGGCCGAACCGCATTTCTCCTTCGCCGGCCTGAAGAGCGCGGTGCTGCGCGCGCGCGACACCGGCCGCTACCGTGCCGAGGACATTGCCGCTTCGTTCCAGCAGGCGGTGGTCGATTGCCTGGTCGATCGCACCAAACGCCAGCTCGCCTCGGCGTCCGGCATCACCGCGCTGGTCGTTGCCGGTGGGGTCGCCGCCAACACGGCGGTGCGCGCGGCACTGCAGGAGGTTGCGCGAGCGCATGACCTGCGCTTCGTCGCCCCGCCGCTCTGGCTGTGCACCGACAATGCCGCGATGATCGGCTGGGCCGGGGCCGAGCGTTTTGCCGCCGGCCTGACCGATCCGCTCGATTTCCCGGCGCGGCCGCGCTGGCCGCTCGATCCGGGCGCCGAGGCGGTACGCGGCGCCGGGGTGAAGGCATGAGGATCGGCGTCATCGGCGGCGGCGCCTGGGGCACCGCGCTGGCGCAGGTCGCGGCGCAGCGCGGCGATCCCGTCATGTTGTGGGCGCGCGAGCCCGAGGTCGTCGCGGCGATCAACGCGGGTCACGAGAATCCGCTGTTTCTCGCCGGGGTCGCTTTGTCACCGGCGGTGGAGGCGACAGGGGCACTGGGCGATCTGGCGTCATGCGACGCGCTGCTCGTCGTCGTGCCCGCGCAGCATGTCCGCGCCGTGCTCGGCGATACGCCGGTCGGCGACACGCCGCTGGTGTTGTGCGCCAAGGGCATCGAGGCCGGCACGCGCCTGCTGGTCAGCGAGGTTGCCGCCGCAGTCCAGCCGGCCGCGCCGATCGCCGTGCTGTCCGGCCCGACCTTCGCGCATGAGGTCGCCGCCGGCCTGCCGACCGCCATCACGCTCGCCTGTGCCGACGAGGCGATCGGCACGGCGCTGGCGGATCGCCTCGCCTTTCCCGCTTTCCGGCCCTATTTCTCGACCGATGTGATCGGCGCCGAAATCGGTGGCGCGGTCAAGAATGTGCTCGCCATTGCCTGTGGCGTGGTCGAGGGCGCCGGGCTCGGCCAGAATGCCCGTGCCGCGCTGATCGCGCGCGGCTTTGCCGAGATGACGCGTTTCGGCATGGCGCGCGGCGCGCGCGCCGAGACGCTCGCCGGCCTGTCGGGGCTCGGCGATCTCGTGCTGACCTGCTCCTCGACCAGTTCGCGCAACTTCTCGCTCGGCGTCGGGCTGGGCCAGGGCCGCGCCGCACGCGACCTGCTCGCCGATCGTCGCACCGTCGCCGAGGGCGCGTTCACCGCGCCGGTGTTGCGGGAGGCGGCGCAGGCGGCGGGCATCGACATGCCGGTGACCGAGGCGGTGTGTGCTCTGCTCGACGGCGCCGATGTGCGCGAGGTGGTCGGCGCATTGCTGTCGCGCCCGCTCGCCCGCGAGCACGGCTGATGCGCTGGGCCGCTTTGCTCAAGGGCGTCAATGTCGGCGGCAACCGCAAGCTGCCGATGGCCGATCTGCGGACCTTTCTCGCCGATCTCGGTCATCGCGACGTCAAGACGCTGCTCGCGTCGGGCAATGCGGTGTTCGATGCGGATGAAACCGACGCCGCGACGCTTGAGGCGGCGCTCGAACGGGCCGCCAAGGCGAAGCTGGGGCTCGACACCGCCTGGCTGCTGCGCAGCCATGCCGAACTCGCCGCGATCGTGCAGGCGAATCCGTTCGCCGATGCCGCGGCGGCGCATCCCAACCATCTGCTGGTCCATTTTCACCGCGCCCCCGTGCCCGTCGCGCTGCTCGACGCGCTGGTCCATGACGGCCCCGAGCGGCTGAGCGTGCTGGGTCGCGAACTGTTCGTCGATTATCCCGAGGATATCGGCCATTCGAAGCTGCCCCAGGCGATGGGGCGGGCGAAGTTTCCGAAGCTCGCCACGGCGCGCAACTGGAATACGGTGCTCAAGCTCGTAGAGCTGACCAAATGACACAATTTCCTTCCCGTCACCCCGGACTTGTTCCGGGGTCCACGGTGCCCCAAACAAGGCGTCCGGTTTCGACGCGGGACCGTGAATGCCGGAACAAGTCCGGCATGACGAAGAAGATACCCTTTGCCTGGCCTGGCCTAGAAATCGACCGCGATGCCCTTCAGCGTCCAGTCGCCGTAGCGCGTCGGGTTTTCCCCGAGCGGATCACCGGTCGTAACCTCAGCCGGCGCGGGTTTGGGCAGGGGCGGATTTTTCGAGAGATAGGCGGGCGGCTTAACATGTGCGGGACGACGACCCATGGCTGATCTCCGATATGGTCAGGCGCTCTCTGCGCTTCAGCGGCGGCGCGATCAATCCCGCGACGACGCGCCGGGCCTCGCCGCGCGTCGCGCCGCGCTCAAGCTGCTTGATGCGGTACTGCGCCAGGGCCTGCCGCTCGAAGCCGCGCTCAACCGCGCGACCGTCGGCATCGATCGCCCCGATGATCGCGCGCTCGCCCATGCCATCGCCGCCGCGACGCTGCGCCGCCTGCCCGATCTCGATGCACTGATCGATTCGGCCACCAAGCAGAACCTGCCCGACGATGCCAAAGCGCGCTTCGCCTTGCGCATCGCGCTCGCGCAGGTGCTGGTGCTGGCGACGCCGCCGCATGCCGCGATCACCACCGCGCTGCCGCTGGTCGATGGCGGCCCGCGCAAGCTCGTCCATGGCGTGTTCGGCACGCTGATGCGCGGCGAGGCCAAGCTGCCCGCGGTGGCGACGCTGCCGACCATGGTCGCCGAGCGCTGGCGCGCCGCCTGGGGTGATGCGATGGTCGCCGCGGCTGCCGAGGCCATCACCAACCCACCGCCGCTCGACCTGACCTTGCTCGACCCGGCCGAAACCGAGGCGATGGTCGCCGAACTCGACGGCGTCTCATTGCTGCCCGGCCATGTCCGCCGCGACGCCGGCGGCGTGACCGAGTTGCCCGGCTTCGAAGCGGGGCGCTGGTGGGTACAGGATATCGCCGCCTCGCTTCCCGCGCGTTTGCTCGGTCGTGGCACCGGCACCGCGCTCGACCTGTGCGCCGCGCCGGGCGGCAAGACGATGCAGCTTGCCAGCGCCGGCTGGTCGGTGACCGCGATCGACGCCTCGCAAAGTCGTCTGGCGCGACTTTCCGAAAATCTCGAACGCACCGGTCTTTCGGCCGAGGTTATCGCCGCCGACCTGCTGACGTGGAAACCCAAGGCGCCCGTCGATGCCGTGCTGCTCGACGCGCCGTGTACCGCGACGGGCATCTTCCGCCGCCACCCCGATGTCATCCACCGTGTCCTTCCGTCGCGGATCGCCGAGATGGCCGCGCTGCAGGCCAAGCTGCTCGCCCGGGCGGCCGATTGGGTGAAGCCCGGCGGCCTGCTCGTCTATGCCACTTGTTCGCTCGAGCCGGCCGAGGGCGAGGCGCAGGTCGCTGCGCTGCTCGCCGCGCGCAGCGACTATGCGATCGACCCGGTGCGCGCCGAAGAACTGCCCGCCGGCATCGTGCCCGATGCGCGGGGACAGGTCCGTACGCTGCCGGGCATGATCGTGCCCGACGATTGCGACGGATTCTTCATCGCGCGGTTGCGTCGCCAGCCTTAGCACCGGCTTGATAGCCGGGGCGGCCGTGCTACAGGGCGTCATGCAGCACCCTGTCCGTATCGCACCCTCGATCCTGTCGGCCGATTTCGCCAAACTGGGCGAGGAAGTCCGCGCGATCGACGCCGCCGGCGCCGACTGGATTCATGTCGACGTCATGGACGGCCATTTCGTCCCCAACATCACGATCGGCCCGGCCGTGGTGAAGGCGATCCGCCCGCACACCACCAAGCCGCTCGACGTCCATCTGATGATCGCGCCGGTCGATCCGTATCTCGAATCCTTCGCCGAAGCGGGCGCCGACATCATCAGCATCCATGTCGAGGCCGGCCCGCACACACATCGCAGCCTGCAGTTCATCCGCAAGCTCGGCAAGCGTGCCGGCGTCGTGCTGACCCCGCAGACGCCGGCCAAGGCGCTCGACTATCTGCTCGAGGAAGTCGATCTCGTGCTGGTGATGAGCGTCAATCCCGGCTTTGGCGGCCAGGGCTTCATCCCCAGTTCGGCACGCAAGATCGAGAGCATCCGCAAGATGATCGACAAGGCCGGCCTGACCGTCGATCTCGAGGTCGATGGCGGCATCGATCCGGTAACGTCGCGCCTTGCCCTCGATGCCGGTGCCGATGCGCTGGTCGCGGGCACCGCCGTGTTCCGTGACGGGCCGGCGGGTTATGCGCGCAACATCGCGGCCCTGCGCGGCGCGTGACGGGGCCAGATGACGACAATGCCGGCCCCGACGGCATCGACGAAGGCAAGCGGATGGTACGGCTCGGCGGGGACAAGGGCTTGTCGCTGGCAGAGCGCGTCGCCGAGCGCTTCCACCGCCTGACCTGGCGCACCCCGATCCACGGTTTGCGGCTCAAGGGGCGCCATCCGCTCAAGCTCATCGCCGTGCCCGACGATCCTTTCGCCGGCGATGTCGCGCGTGGTCGCGCGATGCTCGACGGGATGCTCAGCTTTCGCGGCGAGCAACGCCCGATCGCGGCGCTCGACCTCGGCAAGCGCGAGACCAACCGCGCCTTTTCCGATTATGTGCAGGGCTTTTCGTGGCTGCGCGACCTGTCGACGGTCACCACGCGCGCGCAGGCGACGCCGATCGCCGAGCAGCTCATGCGCCGCTGGCTCGATGCGCATGCCGATTCCGTCAGCGAACCGGCGTGGCGGGCCGATTTATGGGGCCGGCGCATTCTGTTGTGGACCGCGCATGCGCCGCTGATCCTGTCGAGCACCGACCTGGTCTATCGTTCGCGCGTGCTCAACACGCTGGCGCGCGGCGCGCGGCACATCGATCGCGGTGCCGACAAGATGGCGCCGGGCGTGCCGCGCATTGCCGCGGTGTGCGGCGTCGTCGCGGCCGGGTTGCTGATCCCGGGCGGCGACGCGCGCCGCGGGACGACCGAGGCCGCGCTCGCCAAGGCGATCGCCGCCTCGGTGTTCGAGGATGGCGGCAGCGTCGCGCGCTCGCCGCTCGCCCAACTCGACATCATCATGCTGCTGACGATGCTGCGCGAGACCTATGTCGCGCGGCGGCTCGAGCCCCCCGCGATCATCGGCGAAACGCTGGCGCGCCTGGTCCCGGCGCTGCTTGGTGTCACGCTCGGCGATGGTGCCTTGTCGAGCTGGCAGGGCGGTGGCCCGCTGACCGCAGCCTTTGCCGCGCAGGTCGTCGATGCGACCGGCGTGCGGACCCGCCCGCTGCGCCAGGCACGCGACTGGGGCTATCAACGCCTCGCCGCCGGTGAAGCCGTGGTCATCGTCGATGCCGCGCCGCCGCCGGTCGCGCGACTGGTCGAGGGGGGATGCGCCTCCACCCTGGCGTTCGAAATGTCCGACGGCCCGCACCGGCTGGTGGTCAATTGCGGTGGCGCGCGCGCGGCGCTCGCGCAGATCCCGGCGACGCTCGCCGACGGGCTGCGCACCACCGCGGCGCATTCGACGCTGATCGTCGGCGATTCGAACTCCACCGCGATCCATGCCGATGGCACGCTCGGGCGCGGCGTCGGCGAGGTCGAGCTGACCCGCCAGGAAAGCGAGACCTCGAGTCGGCTCGAGGCAAGCCATGACGGCTATGCCCGGCGCTACGGCTTTCTCCATCGCCGCCAGCTCGTCATGGCCAGTGATGGGCGCGAACTGCGCGGCGAGGATTCGCTGTTGCCCGCCTCGAAGCGGCGCAAACTCGGCGCCACGCCCTTTGCCATCCGCTTTCACCTCGGCGCGGGCGTCGGCGTCACGCCGACCGCCGACGGTCAGGCCGCGCTGCTGCGCCTGCCCGGCAACAAAGTGTGGCAGTTTCGCTGTCGCGGCGGTTCGCTGGCGATCGAGGAGAGTCTGTGGATCGACGGCGAGGGGCGCCCGATATCGACCAGCCAGCTCGTCGTGACCGGTGAATCGCCGGCCGGTGGCGCGAGCGTCAGCTGGGCCTTGAAGCGCGCGACCTGACAGGCCAAGGGGGCGCCGAATAAAGCATCGTGCTGAAAAGTGGGAACCGGTTTTCCGCTTTTCACGATGCGACAACCAGCGCCATCCCGGGAGCCCCCATGACCGACATCACGATCCGCCGCGCCCTCCTGTCGGTGTCCGACAAGACCGGCATCGTCGACCTCGGTCGCGCGCTTGCCGGCAAGGGCGTCGAACTGGTCTCGACCGGCGGCACCGCCAGGGCGCTGCGCGACGCCGGCCTCGCGGTGAAGGACATCAGCGAGCTGACCGGCTTTCCCGAAATGATGGACGGGCGCGTCAAGACGCTCCACCCCAAAGTCCATGGCGGCCTGCTGGCGGTGCGTGACGACCCCGCCCATGTCGCGTCGATGGCCGAGCATGAGATCGGCGCGATCGACCTGGTGGTGGTCAATCTCTACCCGTTCGAGGCAACCGTCGCGAAGGGCGCCGCGCGCGACGAGGTGATCGAGAATATCGATATCGGCGGCCCGTCGATGGTCCGCTCGGCGGCCAAGAACCACGCCTTTGTCGCGATCGTCACCGACCCGGCCGATTATGCGCTGGTCGCCGGCGGCAGCACCACGCTGGCCGATCGCAAGCTGCTCGCCGCCAAGGCCTTTGCCGCGACCGCTGCCTATGATTCGATGATCGCCAGCTGGTTCGCCTTTGCCGACCAGGGCGAGCGCTTCCCCGAGACGCTGCCGCTGACGCTCAAGCTCGGCACGACGCTGCGCTATGGCGAAAATCCGCATCAGGCCGCCGCTTTCTATACGCCGGCCGGCCCGCACGTCCGCGGCATCGGCCAGGCGCGCCAGGTGCAGGGCAAGGAGCTCAGCTACAATAATTACAACGACGCCGATGCCGCGCTCGAGCTGGTCGCCGAATTCCGCGATGCCGCGCCGAGCTGCGTCATCGTCAAGCATGCCAATCCGTGCGGCGTCGCCACCGCGGCGACGCTGGAGGAAGCCTATGCGGAGGCGTTCGCCTGCGACACCGTGTCCGCATTCGGCGGCATCATCGCGCTCAACCGCACGCTCGATGCCGCGACCGCGCGCGCCATCACCGGTATCTTCACCGAAGTGGTGGTCGCGCCTGACGCCGACGAGGAAGCGATCGCGCTGTTTGCGGCCAAGAAGAATCTCCGCCTGTTGCTGACCGGCGCACTCCCCGATCCCGCGCGGCCCGGCCTCACCGCGAAGACGATCGCCGGTGGCTGGCTGGTGCAGACGCGCGACAATGGCAGCAATCCCGACCTCAAGGTGGTGACGAAGCGCCAGCCGACCGCGCAGGAACTGGCCGATTGCCGCTTCGCCTGGACCGTCGCCAAGCACGTCAAGTCGAACGCCATCGTCTACGCCAAGGACGGCGCCACCGCCGGCATCGGCGCGGGGCAGATGAACCGGCTCGAATCCGCGCGCATCGCGGCGTGGAAGGCGCGTGACGCCGCCGACAAGGCCGGCTGGGCGACGCCGCGTACGATCGGCTCGGCGGTCGCTTCGGATGCCTTCTTCCCCTTCGCCGACGGCTTGCTGGCGGCGGTCGAGGCCGGCGCGACGGCGGTGATCCAGCCGGGCGGCTCGATTCGCGACGACGATGTCATCGCGGCGGCGGACGATGCGGGGCTCGCGATGGTCTTCACCGGCATGCGCCACTTCCGCCACTGATCTTTTGGTTCACGCGGAGGCGCGGAGACGCGGAGGTGTTGCGTCTGCCGTGAGGTTGCCCGCGAAAGCACATATCATCGCCGGCTGCAGCGAAGCCGGAAGGTATCGCCTACGCGAGACGGGTATCCTGGGCGCGACACCTCCGCGTCTCCGCGCCTCCGCGTGAACCCAATTTACTCCGCCGGCAGCGTCGCTTCAGACGGCTTGGGGAAGGTTGCGAACAGCGCCCGGTCCTCGGGGCCGAAGGCCCAGCGCCACAACACGAACCAGTAGACGGCGAAAATCGTCGGCAGCCCGATCACCAGCTGCACCCATTCGAAACGGTGCGGCAGCAGGGTGAAGGCCGATCCCACCACGATGGTGATCAGCACCGCCCAGAGCAACTGCCAGCGTAGCGGCGAGACGCGCGCCTTGAGTAGCCGCGACAACAGGCTGCCCTTGACCAGCGACGACAGCGCGACCGACAGCAGCAAGGCGACCGCGGGCCCCGCCGCCTGGTAATTGGTCGGCCAGCTGATCATGCGCATCACCAGGATCAGGGCAAAGCTCAGCGCGACCTGGATGATCAGCATCACGACCGAGATCGTCAGGTTGAGGTGCCGTGCGATATAGACCAGCGCCGATTCGCACACCGCCCCGGTCGAGGCGAGTACCTCGGCCGTCAGCAGGAAGCCCAGTGCCGCAGTCCCGGCGACGAATTGCGGGCCGACCAGCCCCATCACCGCTTCACCGGGAATCGATCCCATCAGCGCAAGGCACGCCTGCGCCGCGATGATCCAGAAAGCGACCTGTCGCACCTGCTGCGCAATCGCTGCCTTGTCGCCGCGCGCCAGGCTTTCGGTGATGACGGGTCCGAGGATCGGGTCGAAGCTGGTCTTGAGCTTGCCCGGCAGCGAGGCGACCTGCTGCGCCATGTAATAGATTCCGACGACCTTGGGCTCGAACATCACGCCGAGGATGAAGCGGTCGACATTGCGCGTCGCCCATTCGATCGCGTCGGCGCCGGCCAGCGGCACGTTGCGCCGGGCCAGCGCGGCAAGACGACCGGGATGCGGTCGCCACCCGTGCGGCAGACCGAAACTGCGCACGAACGGCACGATCGACGCGACCAGCGCGGCGAACATCGACGCCATATAGGCGAGGATCAGCCCGTCATGCAGCGAGAAATAGGAAAACACCCACGCGCCGATGCTGATCGTCCATGGCTCGATCACCGCGCGTGCGGTCACCGTTGCCTTGACGTTGCGGCGATAGGCGAGGGCGGCGAGGCTGACATCGGACATCGCGCCCGCGAAAACGATCGTCGCCAGCCACGGCTCGGCGCCCGAAACGTCGCTGTTGGGGTACATTATCTGCGGCAACAGTAGCAGCACCCCGCTGGCGACCAGCGCCGCCAGCAACGTGACGATCAGCGCATCCCATACGACATGTGCCGCCGGGCGGTCGTCCGCCGACAGCGCCTGCGCGAGCCCGCGCTTGAGCCCAAGGGTCGCGAGTAGCGCGGCCAGCTCGACCACCACGACGGCGAGCGCGAAGCGCCCGACGAGATCCGGCCCGTAGATCCGCCCGGCGATGAACAGGAAGGGCAGGCGCGCGATCAGCCGCAGCGCGAAGCCGCTGACATTGGTCCGCCCGCCCTTGGCCAGCGCGGCGATGTCCTGCTCGGCGGCCTCGCTGGAAGGGGTTCTCGGCAACGAAGCCGACGGCTCAGTCGTCAACTGTCGTCCCCGCCACGATATCGACGGAAGTCACGGCAAAGTCCGTTGGCGGATCAATCTTCGTGGCGTCGGTGCGGATGGTCAGTTCGGCTTCCTGAGTTTCGTTCCCACTGAACGATTTCATCCAGTGCGCCGTGACACAAAAGCCCGCGCCATCGACGCAACGGCTGACCGCGACATAGTGGATCCGGTCAATCGGAATTCCCCGAAGTGTCGCGGCGGCATCCTTGCACGCGCCCCAATCCGGCCCCGAAATCCGACAGCCGGGCTGCCAATTCGCCGCGCCTGCGGCGATCTTTGCTTTTGCCAGGGCGCGCATCGCAAAATAGGCATCCACCGGTATGTCACCGGCGACCGCGAAAAACATCGGGTCGGTTCGGCCGACGACGGGCGCTAGGCGCGCGCAATCACGTTCCTCGCGATCCCAATCGCCGGAATCGATGCGCTTGTCTGTCGGCGCCCGCATCGCGAAAGCAATCGACTTCCAGAAATCGGTCACATGATGAGGCGGATCGCCGGGCGTATCATAGCGCGACGTCGAGAAACTGACATGAACGCTCTCGACCTTACACAGCCCCATAAAGCCGGACGAGGCCGGACGCCGGTAGAGGTCGATGTTGTTGAGCCCCGGCATGTGGATCATCAGGCCCCCGTTGCCGGAGATCTTTGCTTCGATGTACTTTCCGGCAGATCCGGCTGCACCCAATAGCCGTTCGGCCAGTTGCTGTGGCGTCAGTTTCCGGGCTTCAACCAGCGTCATGCTATTCCGGTCGGCAGGCGATGCGGATGCCGCGAGTGGCGCGAGCGCCAGCGCGGCCGCGAACCAGCGGATCAATGCGCCGCGCCCCAACTGGCCCCGGTGCCGATCTCGATCGCCAGCGGTACGCTCAGGACCAATGCCGGCTCGGCTGCGTTGGCCATGACCCGTTCGATCACCGGTTTCGCCGCGGCAACATCGCCCTCGGGCAGTTCGAACACCAGTTCGTCATGCACCTGCAGCAGCATGCGAACCTTGGGCAGACCGGCCTCGACCAGTGCCGGCCCCATCCGCGCCATCGCGCGCTTGATAATGTCGGCGCTGGTGCCCTGGATCGGCGCGTTGATCGCGGCGCGCTCGGCGCCCTGGCGGATATGCTGGACCGATGCCCGGATCTGCGGGAACCACGTCTTCCGGCCGAACAGCGTCTGGGTGTAGCCCTTCTGCCGCACGCCCTCGAGCGTCTCGTTGATATAGGCCGAGATGCCCGGGAAACGGTCGAAATAGCGCGAGATCATCGCCTGCGCCTCGTCGGCATCGATCTCCAGCCGCGCGGCGAGGCCCCAGCGCGAGATGCCGTACAGGATCGCGAAGTTGATCGTCTTGGCGCGCCCGCGGGTGTCGCGATTGACCTCGCCGAACAGCTCCTTGGCAGTTGCGGCATGAATGTCCTCGCCGCGCAGAAAGGCGTCGCGCAGCGCGGGCACGTCGGCCATGTGCGCCGCCAGCCGCAATTCGATCTGCGAATAGTCGGCGGCGAGGATGACATTGCCCGGCTCGGCGATGAAGGCGTCGCGGATCTGCCGCCCGATCTCGGTGCGGATCGGGATGTTCTGCAGGTTGGGGTCAGTCGAGGACAGCCGCCCGGTCTGCGCCCCGGTCAGCGAATAGCTGGTGTGGACGCGGCCGGTGTCGCGATCGATCTGCTGTTGCAGCGCATCGGTATAGGTCGATTTGAGTTTCGCCAGCTGGCGCCATTCGAGCACCAGCCCGGCGATCGTCACGCCTTCCGCCTTCATCTTCTCGAGCACGGTGACGTCGGTCGAATAGGCGCCGGACTTGCCCTTCTTGCCGCCCTTCAGCCCCATCTTGTCGAACAGGATCGCGCCGAGCTGCTGGGTCGAGCCGATCTGGAAGGGCTGGCCGGCCTCGGCCTGGATTTCTGCTTCGAGCCGCGCCATTTCCTGCGCGAACTGCCCCGACAGGCGCGAGAGCTGGTCGCGATCGACCTTGATCCCGGCGCGCTCCATGGCGGCGACGACCGGAATGATCGGGCGGTCGACCATTTCGTAGACCCGCGTCGCGCCTTCATAAGCGAGCCGCGGCTTGAAGCGGGTCCAGAGCCGCCAGGTGACGTCGGCATCCTCGCCGCCATAGCGTGTTGCCTGGTCGAGCGGCACCTGCGCGAAGCTGATCGCCTTCTTGCCGCTGCCGGTCACGTCCTTGAAGCTGATGCACGTATGTTCGAGCGTGGCGTGTGCCACCTCGTCCATGCCGTGTCCGCCGAGCGACTGGCCGGCGTCGAGATCGAAGCTCATCACCATCGTGTCGTCGATCGGCGCGACGGACAGGCCGTGGCGGATCAGCACGTTGATGTCATATTTGATGTTGTGGCCGATCTTGAGCACGCTCGGATCGATGAGCAGCGGCCGCAGGCGGTTCACCACGTCGGCCAGCGGCAGTTGTGGCGGCACCTCGCCGAACATGTCGTCGCTGCTCTTGTGCGCGATCGGGATGTAGCAGGCACGCCCCGGCGCGGTGGCGAGGCAGATGCCGACCAGATTGGCCGCCATGCTGTCGAGCGAGTCGGTCTCGGTGTCGATCGCGATCGTGCCGCTGGCATGGCTTTCGGCGATCCACGCTTCCAGCCGGTCGATGCTCGTCACGGTCTCGTAGGCGTTGCAGTCGATCGCGGGCAGCGGCACGAAATCGGGCGTCGCGGGCGCGGCGGTCGCAACCGCCGCGGCGACCGGATCGGCCTGGTCGCGGCCGGGCGCATGCGCCGCCATGCGCGACAGCAAGGTCTTGAAACCCTGATCCTCGAGAAAGGCGCGCAGCGGCTCGACCGGGATGCCGTCCAATTTGAGTTCGTCGAGCGTGTGCGGCACCGCAGTGTCGGTGTGCAGCGCGACGAGCTTGCGCGACAGCCGCGCCATTTCCTCATGCTCGATCAGATTGTCGCGCATCTTGCTCGGCTTCATGCCGGGCGCGGCGGCCAGCACAGCGTCGAGATTGTCATATTCGACGATCAGCTTGGCGGCGGTCTTGGCGCCGATGCCGGGCACGCCGGGCACATTGTCGACCGCATCGCCCATCAGCGCGAGCACGTCGCCCAACTGGTCGGGGCGCACGCCGAACTTCGCCTCGACATATTCCGGGCCGCGCCGCTCATTCTTCATCGTGTCGAGCATGTCGACGCCGGGCTGGATGAGCTGCATCAAATCCTTGTCGGAACTGACGATCGTCACGTCCCACCCGGCCGCGACCGCGCGGCAGGTATAGGTGGCGATGATGTCGTCGGCCTCAAATCCTTCTTCCTCGATGCACGGCAGCGAGAAAGCGCGCGTCGCCTCGCGAATCAGCGGGAATTGCGGGATCAGATCCTCGGGCGGCGGCGGTCGCTGCGCCTTGTACTTGTCATAGAGATCGTTGCGGAAGGTGTGCGATCCCTTGTCGAGCACCACGGCGAGGTGGGTCGGCCCCTCCGCCTTGTCGAGCGCGTCGGCGAGCTTCCACAGCATCGCGGTATAGCCATAGACCGCACCCGCCGGCGTGCCGTGCCGGTTCGTCAGCGGTGGGAGCTGATGATAGGCGCGGAAGATATAGCCGGAGCCGTCGACGAGATAGAGATGGGGCATCGCGCGGGGGATAGCAGCGTGGAGCGCTTGCCCCAAGCCTTGGTCGTCGAAGACGAAAAATTCCTCTTGAAACCGGGGTTACCGGTCCCGCCGACTCAGTTGTCGAGCGCGGCGACGAGTTCGTGCTGGCGTAACGGCTTGGCGAGCACCGCGTCGAAGCCGGCGGATGCGGCCGCGTCGCGGCAAACGTCGCTGGCGTGCGCGGTGATCATGATCGCCTTGCCGCGCCAGCCATTGCGCCGGAGCGCCCGCAGCACGCCGAAGCCATCGCCATCGGGCAAGCGGTAGTCGGCGATCAGCACATCGGCATCGTCCAGCTTGGTGTCGGCGATGATCGTCCCGGCCGCCGCGAACGAGCGTACCTCATAGCCGCGCCAGTGCAGCAGCAATTGCAGCGAACGCCGCACCGCATCGTCGTCATCGACGAGCAGGATCGTTCGCTTGACCGGCGCTATCTCTTCCTTCGTCTGGGCCTGCGTCATTCATCGTCTCCCCCGTGCACGCTAGCGCCGGCCGGAGGCCCTCGTCGTTACGTAAAAACCCTCAATCGCGCTGTTCCAGGCCGGCGGCAAAGGCGATGCGCAGTGCTTCGGAAAGGCTGTGGACGCCGAGCTTTTCCATCAGATTGGCGCGGTGGACCTCGACCGTGCGCGGCGAGATGCCGAGATCGAAGGCGATCGTCTTGTTGGGATGGCCGCGCACCAGTCCCTGCAGCACGTCGCGTTCGCGTGGCGTCAGCGCGGCGATACGCACGCTCGCGGCATGTTCCGATGCGACCTGCGCGTCGGCATTCTCGATTCGCGCAAAGGCCGCATCGATCGCTGCCATCAGCGTTGCCTTGTCGAACGGCTTTTCGATGAAGTCGACCGCGCCCGCCTTCATCGCCTGCACCGCAATGCCGACATCGCCATGTCCGGTCAGCACGATCACCGGCATCGCGATACCGCGCGCGTTGAGCTCGCGCTGCACCTCCAGCCCGTCCATCTCGGGCATGCGCACGTCGAGCAGGATGCACCCGGTCGGGGCGGTCTTCGCCTCCTTCAGAAAGGCGACGCCCGAGGCGTGCGGCCGCACCACGAAGCCCGAGGTCCGCAACAGGAAGCCGGCCGAGCGGCGCACCGACTCGTCGTCGTCGACCAGATGAATGACCCGGCGTTCCGCGCTCATCATGCTTCTCCCGACGGCAAGGTGAATTGCATGATCGTGCCCCCTGTAGCGCTCGTCTCGGCCCAGATCCGGCCGCCATGTGCCTCGACGATCGTTCGACAGATCGACAGCCCCAGACCCATACCGCTATCCTTAGTCGTTGCGAAGGCCTCGAAAAGATGAGCCGCGACATCGGGGCTTATCCCCGGTCCCGTGTCCTTCACCGCGATCCGGACCATGTCGTCGGGCAGCACTTCGGTGGTGATGGTCACGTCGCGCGCGGGGCTGTCGCTCAACGCCTCGATCGCGTTGCGGACGAGGTTGACGATCACCTGCTGGATCTGGACGCGATCGGCAAGGATCGTCCGCGCTGCCGGGTCGAGCGCGTAAAAGGCACGCACGCCGCGCTCGCGGGCGCCGATCAGCGCGAGCCGACTGGCATCCTCGACCAGTGGCGCCAGACCTTCGACGCGCTTGTCGACATCGCCGCGCGCGACGAACGACCGCAATCGTCGAACGATCGCGCCGGCGCGCAACGCCTCGGTCGCGGCGAGGTCGATCGCCTCGCGCACCGTCGGCAGCATCTCGGCGTCGCCGTCGTCGATCATGTCGCGCCCGGCCTCGAGATAATTGGCGATCGCGGTCAGCGGCTGGTTGAGCTCATGCGCCAGCGTCGAGGCCATCGTGCCCATTGCGCTCAGCCGTGAGACGTGGATCAGCTCCGACTGGAGTTCCTTGAGCTGAAATTCCGCGTGCTGCTGTTCGGTCAGGTCGCGGATGAAGCCGGTGAAGATGCGCTGCCCATCGCTGATCGCCTCGCCGATCGACAATTCCATCGGAAATTCGCTGCCGTCGCCGCGTCGCCCGACGACGATCCGGCCGATGCCGATGATGCGCCGTTCGCCGGTCGCGAGGTAACGACTGATATAGTCATTGTGCCGCGCACTGTCCGAAACCGGCATCAGGATACTGACATTGCGCCCCGCCACATCGGCTTCGGTGAGGCCGAACAGGCGCTCTGCCGCCGCGCTGAACGAAATGATCACGCCACTTTCGTCGACCACGATCATCGCATCGGGCACGGTGGCGAGGATCGATCGCAGATGACGTTCGCTGCGCTCGAGCGCCTTTTCCGTCGCCATGCGGTCGGTGATGTCATGCAGCAGATGGCCGAAACCCCGCGCGGTACCGTCGCTTTCGGTCAGCGCGGTCAGCGTGGCATCGGCGCAGAATTCGGTGCCGTCGCGGCGCACACGCCACACCTCCTGCCGCCACGTGCCCGTGGCGCGCGCCGCCGCCAGGTCGCGCGCGGGCGCACCCTCGCGCCTGTCGCCCGCCGGGTAGAGCTGGTCGATCCGCGCGCCGACCATCTCGCGCGCGCTCCAGCCGGTCATCGTCGTGGCACCCTGGCTCCAGTGGGTGATAACCCCGGCATCGTCGAGCAGGCACATCGCGCGATCGGCGAATGTCCGGTCGAGCAACGCGATCGCGGCGTCGCGTGTGGTGTCCTGGATTTCCGTCACGCGGTCATCGTCTCCCCGGCGGCGCCAAGGCCGATACGCGCATCTACGTAGCGCCTGCTTTGCGCATCATCAAAGTAGCCTGGACCCGACCCGCCTACTCGCTGCGCCAACAGCAGGAGGAAATGATGATGCGTTTCGAAGTGATGTTGGCCGGCGCGGCAATGGCCGTGGTTGCGGCGACCCCAGCGGCGGCCCAGATCAAGGCTGGCGACGTGCTGGTTCGTGCGCGGGCGATCATCGTCGCGCCGAACGAGAGTTCCGGCGCGGTAACCCCAAGCTTTCCCGGCAGTTCGGTCGGCGTCGACAACAGCTTCGCGCCCGAGGTCGATTTCACCTGGATGGCGACCGACCATATCGGTGCCGAACTGATCCTGGCGACGACCAAGCATAACGTCACGGGACGCAGCACGCTGGCCGGGGTCGGCAAGCTGGCCAGCACCTGGGTGCTGCCGCCGACGCTGACGGTGCAATATCATTTCGCGCCGCAATCGCATGTCCGTCCCTATGTCGGCGCGGGCGCCAATTACACCATCTTCTATTCGTCCAAGGCGAGCTCGGAGCTGGTCGGCGCGATCGGTGCGACCGACGTCCATCTCAACGACAGCTTCGGCTATGCGCTGCAGACCGGTATCGACGTCGATATTTCGAAGAAGGTGTTCGTCAATCTCGACGTCAAATACATCTCGATCCGGACCACCGCGCGACTGAACACGGGTGCCGCAGTGAACACCGTGCGTGTTCGTCTCAACCCGATCGTCGCAGGTATCGGCCTCGGCATCAGGCTGTAGCACAAGGCGTTGCGTCATCGGCACTCCCCGCCCGCGTCATAGAGGGCGGGGAGTCGTGCCGCGCTACGGGTAAATACGTAGGCGTCATCGAAGATGACGAGCGATCTTCGGCAAGCGACGAGCCGCCAAAATATAGCAGAGCCGCACGCCCGCTTTCCGGTGCGCGGCTCTTTTGCGCTTCTATACCGCTTGGCTGAACTGTCCCCTGGCACTGGCCCGGCGCGTATCGAAGGCGGCCGCCGCCAACCTGGCATAGGGCCGGCCCTCGGGCAGAATCCGGACTGTCCAGTCACGCAACTCGATCAGCCCGCGTGCTGCCAGCGCCTGCAACGCCGGGCGTGCCTCGGCGAGTAACGCCGCACTGACGCCATGCTGTGCGGCAATCGCGGCAACATCGACCCGTCCGTCGCACAGCAAGCGTTCGATGATCTCGCCGCGCAGCCGGTCGTCGGCGTTGCGCGCGACGCCGCGGCTTCCCGCGAGCAGGCCATTCGAGACGCGCAACCGCCAACTGCCGACATGTTTCTCATTTTGCACCAGCAGCCCGTCGAACTGGCTGATCGCCGAGGCGCCAAGGCCGATGATCGCGTCGGCCGGTTCGTCGGTAAAGCCCTGGAAGTTGCGCCGCAGCCGCCCCGTGGCAGCCGCGATCGCCAGCGAATCCTCGGGTCTGGCGAAATGGTCGAAGCCGATCGCGGCATAACCCGCCTCGCACAGCAGGTCATAGGCCAGCGCGCTTTGCCAGAAACGCGCCTCGGCATCGGGCAGATCGTCCTGCGCGATGCGGCGTTGGCGCGGGAACATCTGCGGCGCGTGGGCATAGCCGAACATCGCGACGCGGTCGGGCTGGAGCGGCGCGATCGTTGCGATCGTCGCGGCGATGTCGTCGAGCGTCTGGCCGGGCAGACCGTACATCAGGTCGGCATTGACCCGTGCGATCCCGGCGTCGCGCAAGGCGGCAAAGGCATTGGCGATCATACGCCGCGGCTGGATCCGCCCGATCGCCGCCTGCACCCGGATCGCCAGCGTCTGGACGCCGAGGCTCGCCCGGGTGACGCCGGCGCGCGCGAGCGCGGCGGCATAATCGGCATCGACATGGCGTGGGTCGAGCTCGACCGCACATTCGGCGTCGTCATCGATCGCGAAGGCGCGGCGCAGCTCGGCGACCAGCGCCATGAAGTCGTCGGGCGACAGCGCATTGGGGCTGCCGCCGCCGAAATGGAGGGCTACCACCCTGCCGCGCATGCGCTGCGCGACGGTGGCGATCTCGGCGCGCAGCGCGGCGAGATATTGTTGCAGCCGCTCCGCCTTGCCGATCGCGCCGGTGTTGCAGCCGCAATACCAGCAGATCTCGCGGCAATAGGGGATGTGGACGTAAAGCGAGACCGGCATGTCGAGCGGGATCGCCGCCAGCGCGCCGGCCTGGGCAAGCGCGCCGACGCGGTCGTCGAACGCCGCCGCCGTCGGATAGCTGGTGTAGCGCGGCACTGCCTGCGTCGCGAGATCGGCATGATAGATGTGCATCGCATCCTCCCGCCGCCTTGTGCACGGCGCCGTCGGTCGAATCTGCCGACTGCGACGTCGCAGCGGAATACGGGTTTTCCCGCATTCCCCGCTGCGCGGCGCCCGCCTAGCCCATGGGCAGCGGCGCGGCGCCCGCCTGGCTCGGACCGCCCGCCGCGTTCTGGAGAACGCTCATGTCGATCGACCCGATCCGCCATCTCGTGGTGCTCGCGCACCCGCAGGCCGGCAGCTTCAACCACCAGATTGCCAAGGTTTATTGCGACACGGTCCATGCATGCGGCCAGGTCCCCGTGCTGCGCGATCTCTATGCGCTGCGCTTCGACCCGATCCTCGAAACCATTCCCGAGCCGCCGGAGCTCGCCGTGCTCTACGATCTGACCGAGATCCGGCATTGCGACGCGCTGGTGTTCGTTTACCCGATCTGGTTCGGGCTGCCGCCGGCGATGATCAAGGGTTATGTCGACCGCGTGCTCGGCGCCGGCTTCAAGCCCAACCGCGAGCATCTGCGCGCCGATGACCGTTTTCTCGCCGGGCGGCACATGCTGAGCTTCTCGACCTCGGCGTCGAGCGAGACGTGGCTGGCCGAGGTCGGCCAGTCGATCGCGCTGCGCGAGGCGTTCGACCGCTATCTGGCGACCGTCTTCGGTCTCGCCGACACCGAGCATGTCCATATCGATTCGATCGTCGAGGGGCTGAACGCGGCCTATGCCGAGGCGCAGCTCGAGCGCGTCCGCGAGACTGCGCGGGCGACCTGTGCCCGGCTGCTCGACGCTTCGCGGCGCCTTGAGGCGGCCGGGGCGGTCGCGCGCCACGCCGCGAAGGCGCCGCTACGCATGTCTACCTAGGGATCATTGCGGATAGGCCGCCGGGCGGTGTCGGCGCGATGTTCAGTTCAGTGCGGGGTGCCACGCCTCGCTTCATCGGGATGGGACGAGCGCCATGAAGACCGACCTGCAGATTCAGCACGACGTGATGGCCGAACTCGAATGGGACCCGCGCATCGATTCCAGCCGCATCGGGGTCGCCGTCAAGGAGGGCGTCGTCGAATTGTCGGGCATCGTGCCCAGCTTCCAGCAGAAGATCGAGGCGGAAAAGGCCGCGCGCCGCGTCGAGGGCGTCATCGCCATCGCGCAGGAATTGCAGGTCCATTATCCCGGTGATGCCAAGGTCGCCGACAGCGAGATTGCGCGGCGTGTGCAGGATATCATCGCCTGGGACGTCAGCGTGCCGACCGAACGGATCCAGATCAAGGTCGAGCGCGGCTGGGTGACGCTGAGCGGGACGGTCGAATGGAATTTCCAGCGCGAGGCGGCGCGCAAGGCCGCGACGCGCATTCACGGCGTGCTGGGGCTGACCAACCTGATCGAAATTCATCACGTCCCCGCCGCCGCCGATGTGCGTGATCGCATCGTCACCGCGTTCAGGCGCCACGCCGATTTCGATGCCAACCAGATCATCGTCACAACGCGTGACGGGACGGTCACGCTCGATGGCCATGTCAACTCGTGGCGCGAACGTCAGATCGCCGAAGGGGCGACGTGGAACGCTCCCGGCGTGACCGCGGTGAAGGACAATCTCGCCGTCGCGTGATGCGCGGCATGAACCACTATTGCCGGTGATGGAGGCGTGACGGCGATGAAGGATCTCCTTGTAGTCATGCATCATGATCGCGGTCAGGCGGCGCGGCTCGCCGCCGCGCTCGACGTGACGCGGGCGCTCGATGCGCATCTCACCTGTCTCGACGTCGCGATCGTGCCCGAACTGGTGACCGACTATGTCTCGTCCGGCGGCAGCGCACTGCTGCTCGCCGACGAGGAACGTACCGAGCAAGCCAATCGCGCCGCGATGCTGCCGCGCCTGCGCGAGGCCGATATCGCGTTCGACTGGCTCGACGTCACTGGCGATCTCGCCGACCAGGTGGTCGTGGCGTCGCGGCTCGCCGATCTCATCATCGTCAATCGCGATCTCGGCAACGAGACCTTCCCCGACATGTATCACCTTACCGGCGACCTGTTGTTGCGCGCGCGCTGTCCCGTGCTAGCGGTCGACGAGCGGAGCAAGGGCTTCACCACCGCGGGCCATGCGCTGGTCGCCTGGGACGGCTCGCCCGGCGCGGCGGCGGCGCTGCGCGCCGCGATGCCGCTGCTCCGGCTGGCGCGGCAGGTCACGTTGCTGACGATCGCGGCGTGCCAGTCGGATCTTCCGGCGGCGCGCGCGGCAAGTTATTGCGGGCGTCACGGCGTTCACCCGGTCATTCGTCATCAACCGGGTGACCGCAAGGGCGTCGGCGCGGCACTGATCGACGCCGCACGAGCGCTCGCTGCGGACTATGTCGTGATGGGCGGTTACGGTCGGCATCCGGTCCGCGAGGCGCTGTTCGGCGGCACCACGCGCGACATGCTGCGCCACAGCCCGGTGCCGCTGCTGCTGGCCCATCCACGATGACGTTTCGCGCCACCCAACGCTCTTTCGGAGACCTGCGATGAAAAACGTGCTGCTATTGTGCCACGAAGATAGCGGGCAGGAGGCACGCTTCCAGGTCGCGCTCGACCTGGCCCGCGCCGTCGAAGGGCATTTGACCTGCCTCGATGTCATCGTGCCGCCCGTTGCGATGGCCAATGATTATGTCGGCATCAGCGTGGTTGCCGAGATGACGGCGGACGCCACCGCGCTGGAGCGCGATAACCGTACGCGGCTGACCGCCCGGCTGTCGCGCGACGACGTGCCGTGGGACTGGATCGACGCGACGGGTGACCTCGCCGTCTGTATCGGCGACGTCGCGGCGCTGGCCGATGTGATCGTCGTCAGCCGCCGGCTCGATGATTTTCCGCTGCCCGACATGCGCGGCATTGCCGGCGAGCTGATCGTTGCGTCGGGCAAGCCGGTGCTGGCGGTCCCGCCCGACGCGCGGCGCTTCGTCTTCGGCCGCGCGCTGGTCGCATGGGATGGCTCGCCCGCCGCCGCCGCCGCGCTGCACGCCGCCGTCCCGCTGCTTCAGCTGGCCGAACAGGTGACCGTGCTCGAGGTCGATGACGGCAGCGTCGCCGCTCCGGCGGAAGAGGCCGCGAGCTACCTCGCGCGGCACGACGTCCATCCCGAGATTCTACGCCTTGAGCCGGGGCTGTCCGGGGCCTCGGCGGTGATCGCGACGCAGGTCGCGAGCGGCGCGTTCGACTATCTCGTGATGGGCGGCTTCAGCCACCAGCGCTTCGTCGAGGCGCTGTTCGGTGGGGTGACGCGCACGATGCTGGGCGATTGCCCGATCCCGGTGCTGATGGCGCACTGACGCGCTGGCGCTCGCCCGGCGCTTTTCAGGCGCGGGCGATCTCGGCGACGATGCGGCGCGGCTCCTCATGCGCCACCCAATGGGTGCATTCGGCAAAGGGCACGATGCGGGCATCGTCGCACAGCGCGGCGGCGGCATCGGCGAGGTGCGCGCCGAGGAACCCGTCCTTCATGCCCCACAGGATCAGCGTCGGCACCGTGATCCGCCCGAGCGGCGCGTGCGGGATGCGCAACGCGCGATAATAGTTGATCATCGCCGTCAATCGGCCAGGCTGGCGCCATTCCGCAACATAGGCATCAAGGTCCACGGCGGTGAAGGTGCCCGGCCGCGACGTGCGCGACAGGGAACGGCGCAGCGCGCGGAAGCGGAACTGCGCCAGCAAGCGCTCGGGCAGCCGCGGCAGCTGGAAGAAGCCGACATAGAGGCTACGCAGGATCTGGCGCGGATGCCGCCGCATTTCGCTCGCCAGCGTGTCGAGGTGCGGCGCGTTGAGGATGACGAGCCGCTTAAGCCGTTCCGGATGCCGCGCGGCGACCGCCCAGGCGATGATCCCGCCCCAGTCATGCCCGACGAGCGTGAAGGTTTCGGCGCCGAGCGCATCGGCCAGCCCGACGACGTCGCCCACCAGTATGTCGAGCGCATAGGCGGCAATGCCGATCGGCGCGTCGCTGTCGCCATAACCGCGCATATCGGGCGCTACCACGCGGTGCCCGCGTTCACCCAGCTGCCGGGCTATCTTGCGCCACGCCCGCCCCGATTCGGGAAAGCCGTGGAGCAGTATGGTCAGCGGCCCGTCGTCTGGGCCGTCTTCGTAAAGATGGAGGTTGATGTCGCCGACGCAGATCATGCCGCCCCATGCGACACCGATTTCGCGGCGTCATCCCCGAATTTACGGGTGAGCGGTTCGCGCGACCTTGCTTGCGGCGCTGCGCCCAGATGAAAGTCGTCGGGCGGCCGATCGATTTCGGGTCAAAGATTGCGGGCCAACGAGGAATGTCGGGGATGATATCCAGCGCAAACGCGATATCGTCGTCGAGCAGCGCGCCGCAGCCGGACCTGCCGCCCGAGTGGAGCCGGTGTCAACGCGGGTGCCAGTAGCGTACGTAATCGACCGCCATGCGCTGCGGGAACGCCGTGTCGTCTATGCCCTTCTGCCCGCCCCAGTCACCGCCCACCGCCAGATTGAGGATCAATGCATAGGGTTTGGTGAAGGGCCACGCGGCCTTGCCGCCCGGCTGATCGTTGGCAACCCGCATGAACGCGCGGCCGTCCACGCCGATCATGATCGCATCGGGGCGCCAGTCGAGCTGATAGCGGTGATAGGCGGTGCACGCCGTCGGAGTCTGCGTCTGGGCACCGCGCTGGGTGCCCTTGACGTGGTTGAACGCGGCGCTGTGCAGCGTCGCGTGCACGACATTGGGGTCCCAGCCGACCATCTCCATGATGTCAATCTCGCCCGCGTCCGGCCAAGGGCCGTCCGACGGCAGCAACCAGATTGCTGGCCAGCTGCCACGCCCGCAGGGCAGCTTCGCGCGGACCTCATAATAGCCATAGCCGAGCGTTTGCGTGGAAACGAGCTTGGCGGAGGTGTAGGACTGGCCGCCCCAATCCGGGAAGCGCGCCCTGGAGAGTTGCTCGCGTCGTGCCTCGATGACCAGCACCCCGTCCTCGATCCGTGTGTTCTCCGCGCGGTCGTTCGCATAATATTGCCGCTCGTTATTATACCAGCCTTCGGCGTTGCGCCCGACATCGAATCGCCACTTGTCGTGGTCGATCGTCTTGCCATCAAACTCGTCCGCGAAGCTGGGCGCGCCCTGGGGAGCGGGCATCGGCACATCGACTCCGTAATTGGTCGCACCGAGCGTCACGGCCTGCGCGGCGAGCAGCAGCAGGATCATGCGGGATTCCCCTTCATGGCAATCTTCGAGCGACCGAGGGCAGGGTTCGATTAGGCAGCGGGGCACGTATCGCCAACCCGTTGGGCGATCGTAACCGTGCCAGGGGCCGGCGCGTTCGTCCCGCCCGTGGCGAAAGCGGGCTGGCGGACGCCAGCCACGCCCGGCAACAAATTGAAAAACTGGTGCTGCCGGTGAGGATTGAACTCACGACCTCAGCCTTACCAA
>NZ_JARYTI010000146.1 GCF_029911635.1 Sphingomonas sp. AR_OL41 | reverse complement strand
TGTTGATTTCCACTGAGAGCTGACCCGGGAGGCGCATAATTTCCACTGAGAAGTGACCCATGTTCTGACCTTCCCCCTGGCTGCCTGGTCGGGGGACACCGGAGTGATCGACATGGCTTTATTGAGCGTTATCCGGCGCTGGCATTTCCGCGAACAGATGCCGATCCGAGAGATCGAGCGTCGCACGGGATTGTCGCGCAACACGATCCGCAAGTACCTGCGTGGCGGGACGGTTGAGCCCAGCTTCAAGGTTCCCGAGCGGCCGAGCAAGCTCGACCCTTTTGCCGAGAAGTTGTCGGGTTGGCTGCGGACCGAGGTGGCCAAGTCGCGCAAGCAGCGACGCACGGCCAAGCAGATGCACGCCGATCTCGTGGTGTTGGGCTACGACGGCTCGTATAACCGCGTGGCCGCCTTCGTCAGGGCCTGGAAGGCCGAGCGGCAGCGCGAGGCGCAGACCAGCGGGCGCGGGACGTTCGTGCCTTTGGTCTTCGCCGCAGGCGAAGCATTCCAGTTCGACTGGAGCGAGGACTGGGCGATGCTGGGCGGTCGGCAGACCAAGCTGCAGGTGGCGCATACCAAGCTCTCGCACAGTCGCGCCTTCGCCGTTCGGGCTTATCCGCTCCAGACCCACGAGATGCTGTTCGACGCGCTGACCCAAGCGTTCCGGGTCCTGGGCGGCGTGCCCCGGCGGGGGATCTTCGACAACATGCGCACGGCGGTCGACCGGATCGGTACGGGCAAGGCCCGACAGGTCAACGCACGGTTCGCGGCGATGGCGAGCCATTATCTGTTCGAGCCCGAGTTCTGCAACCCGGCCTCTGGATGGGAGAAGGGGCAGGTTGAGAAGAACGTCCAGGATGCGCGGCGGCGGTTGTGGCAGCCGATGCCCAGCTTCCCCGATCTCGACGCGCTCAACGCCTGGCTTGAGGCGCAGTGCATCGCGCAATGGGCGCAGATCGAACATGGCGTGCTGCCCGGCACCGTCGCCGATGTCCACGCCGGCGAGGTTGCCAGCCTGATGCCGCCGGGTCGGCCGTTCGAC
>NZ_JARYTI010000145.1 GCF_029911635.1 Sphingomonas sp. AR_OL41 | reverse complement strand
GCCCGCCGGATTGCCCGACTGCCCTTTTTGGAACCGGTGCGGCCCGCGCGGCCGCGGCGACCCGACCGCGATTTGCTGCCCCTGCGCCTGCTGCCCGGCGGCCGGCTGTTCCGCCACCGGCCCGGCGTCGCTCGCACGGCCAGATTCAACGCCTTCCTCGCTCATCATATTACCCTCGGCGATGTCTTGTCCGATTCGCCCTATCCGCGAGATTGCGCCGCGGTTGAATCACGCCGCGCGCCGCCGTCTTGTTACGGCTCTTGTTTTCTCTTGTTCCGCGCGAACAGGGAACGCACCCCCTAACCCGCTGATCCGTCACGCTTCCTGCGCCGCAAAACCGCGCCGATTCGACGTGCAAGAAAAATCGCAGCTTTACGCGAAGGTAAAGCTGCATGGTCGCATGCTGGCGCATGACGTGCGGGCAATTTCCCGCTACTTCGCCCCCATGTCCGCCCCAAAGTCAGATGGCGCCACCACGGCCCCCACCCCGATGATGGCGCAATATCACGCGCTCAAGGCCGAGGCCGGCGATTCCATACTGTTCTACCGCATGGGCGATTTCTTCGAGCTGTTCTTCGACGATGCCCGGGCCGCCGCCGCCACGCTCGACATCGCGCTCACCGCGCGCGGCGAACATGGCGGCGTGCCGATCCCGATGTGCGGCGTGCCGGTCCATGCCGCCGAGGGGTATCTCGCCCGGCTGATCAAGGCCGGCCACCGCGTCGCCATCGCCGAACAGACCGAAAGCCCCGAGGCCGCCCGCAAGGCGCGCGGCTCCAAGGCGCTGGTCAACCGCGCGATCATCCGCTTCGTCACCGCCGGCACGCTGACCGAGGAGGCGCTGCTCGACGCGCGCACCGCCAATTGGTGCGTCGCGATCGGCGAAGCGGCAGGCGGCGTCGCCATCGCCGCCGCCGACATCTCGACCGGCCGCTTCGAGGTGATCGAGGCCGACGCCGCCGGCCTCGCCGCCGAGCTCGCCCGGCTAAACCCGGCCGAGGTCATCGCCGCCGAAGGCTCGGCGCATGCCGGCCACGCCACCGACGGCACGCGCCCGCGCGCCGATTTC
>NZ_JARYTI010000144.1 GCF_029911635.1 Sphingomonas sp. AR_OL41 | reverse complement strand
AGATGGCCGAGATCCTTGCCCTTGTTCTCCAGCATGATGAGCAGGTTGTGCTATGCGCGGTCGAACTGGCGCTGGAAGCCGGCGTTGCAACCAAGACCCACGTACTCAACGTCCTGCACCGCCTGATCGACGGCAAGGCGCCCCCGGCATCCCCGATCGATGCACCCCAGGCGCTGCGCTTGGCACAGGAGCCACTCGCCAATGTCGGGCGCTATGATACCCTTCGCGATGGAGGGCTGCGTCATGCGTCATGATCCCGCCAGCGCCGCCGTGGTCGTCATGCTCAAGGCGCTGAAGATGTACGGCATGGCCCAGGCCGTCGGCGATCTCATCGAGCAAGGCGCGCCTGCGTTCGACGCGGCCGTGCCGATACTGTCCCAACTGCTCAAGGCCGAGATGGCTGAGCGCGAGGTCCGATCGATCGCCTATCAGATCAAGGCCGCCCGGTTCCCCGCCTACAAGGACCTGGCCGGGTTCGACTTCGCCGCCAGCGAGGTCAACGAGGCGATGGTCCGCCAACTCTACCGCGGCGAGTTCGTCGATGGCGCCGACAATGTCGTGCTGATCGGCGGTCCCGGTACGGGCAAGACGCATATCGCCACCGCGCTCGGGATCCAGGCCGTCGAGCATCACCGCAAGAAGGTCCGCTTCTTCGCCACCGTGGATCTGGTCAATGCGCTCGAGCAGGAAAAGGCGATGAACCGGGCCGGCCAGCTTGCCGATCGGCTGTTGCGCCTCGATCTCATCATCCTCGATGAGCTCGGCTATCTGCCGTTCAGCCCCTCAGGCGGTGCGCTGCTGTTCCACCTCTTGAGCAAGCTCTACGAGCGAACGAGCGTCGTTATCACTACCAATCTCAGCTTCAGCGAATGGGCCGAGGTGTTCGGCGATGCCAAGATGACCACCGCGCTGCTCGATCGGCTCACGCACCATTGCCACATCCTCGAAACCGGCAATGACAGCTTCCGGTTCAGGGCCAGCGCCGCAGCACCCAAAACACGAAAGGAAAAAGCCACCACTTGACCCACCCCCGCACTGCGGGACACTATCTCCACCCGGGTCACTTCTCGATGAAAATCCCGGGTCAACTCTCAGCGAAAATCAACA
>NZ_JARYTI010000014.1 GCF_029911635.1 Sphingomonas sp. AR_OL41 | reverse complement strand
GCTCAATAAAGCCATGTCGATCACTCCGGTGTCCCCCGACCAGGCAGCCAGGGGGAAGGTCAGAACATGGGTCACTTCTCAGTGGAAATTATGCGCCTCCCGGGTCAGCTCTCAGTGGAAATCAACACCTTGCCCGTCGAAAGCGGGATATTGGTGCAGCCGTCCAGAGCGGCGACCGGATGTGAGGTTGTGCAGGCCCGGATACCGGGCCGATACTATGCGATCGGGCTCAGACCTTGGATGCCGAACGAGAAAGGATGGATCCGCATGATAACCCCTTGACCCCAAAACCCTCATGTGAGGAGTTGGAGCCTCCCACAATCCCGGGGCGGTTCAGAATTCCGGATCGGCAGCAAAGACTTGGGTGTGTTTAAGGTTTCGAGCACGCGCTTACGTTGTGTTCACCAGGGATTTATATTCGTCTATTGACCGGGCAGCGACCGAGCGCCAGCCATAGTCCCGCTCGGCGGCCACGCGTCCTTTACCACCCATTTCGATCAATAATTGCGAATTCGCAAGTATCTGATTCAACGCCTCAGCGAGGGCAGCGGGCGTCACATCACATACTCGCCCAGCCCCGGCAGCTCGCACCGCATCCGCCGCGCCAACATCAGTCCCGACTAGTGTCGGTATGCCTCGCATCATTGCCTCAAGCACCACGTTGCCGAAATTTTCATGGAACGAGGGTAGGCAGAACAAAGTCGCGCGAGCAAAGAGATGCTCTTTGTCCGCACCTTCGATGTCACGCGCGAGAAGCGAGATCCTTGTCTGCAGCTTCAATTCGTCGATTAACGATACCAGCGCTGCCGCTTGGCCGCGTTCATCGAAGCCCGCGATGATCAGTCGAATGTGTGGAACGTGGACCATCGCACGAACCAGCGACGCTAGATTCTTTTCCCAGCCCAACCGTCCGAGGAACATCACATAGTTACCCGAATCGACAGCCGCGCGGACGTCGGCCGACACCGCTGTTTCGGCATATGGTTCGGGATCGCCGACGCCGTTGGATAGCTGGAATACTGGGGGCAGGTGGAAGTCGAAAGCGCTGAGTTGCGCGCGTTCAGTCGAAGACGAGACGTTGATCGCCGCTGCACGTTCGATAGTGCGGCGCTCGAAGAAGGTGATCCATGCTGATTTAGCCAGGCGCGAGCGCTTGCGGACCAGTTCCTTAACCAGCATCCCGCGCGGCGAGAGAACATATGGTACGCCGTGCGCCGCCGCGATCCGCGCAGCGGCCAAGGTTGGCCACAAAAAAACGGTGTGCAAATGGACCATGTCGGTCCCGCCCATCGCCTTTGCCAACGCCGCGGCCATTTTAGGAGCGTAGAAGAAACGGCTCATCCAATTGAGTTTGAAGTAATGCACGTAAACGCCATCGAGCACCACTGGCTGCCCCTCCGTCACGTTGAGTCGGTTAGGGCCGTTCGCGTCGGTCGTGAATACGTGCACCTCATGGCCAAGAGCGGCAGCTCCGGCAGCGAGCGCATGCACCGAGCGGACCGGTCCGCCGTAGCGGATCGCCGGAAGGTAATATGGCGTAACGTGAACAATGCGCATCGCTCAGCCCCGCACAACGGAAATGACGCGATCGATCTCATCATCCCTGAGATAACCGCCCATCGGCAGGCTCAATACCTCGCCGCACAATCGTTCGGAAATTGGACACCCGCCCGGCACAACCGGGTAGCCTTCATAGCCGCCGAGGAGATGAAGCGGCCGCGGATAGTAGACCGCAGTTGGGACGCCCGCCGCTTTGCACCGCTCCGCCACGGCATTTCGATCAGCGATGCGCAGGGTGTACTGTGCCCAGGCAGAACGCGCCCCAGCGCGAACGCGGGGAACTTCCGCGATATCGGCTAGCGCGGAGGAGTATCGATCAGCGATGGCCTGGCGCCGCTCAAGTTCAGGCGCAAGCGTGGTCAACTTCTCGATGAGAATTGCGGCCTGCAACGTATCGAGCCGGCTGTTCAGACCGACGCGAACCGTATCATACTTGCTGGAACCCTTCCCGTGAAAGCGTAGCGAGCGAAGCAACTCCGCTTTTTCCTCGGTGTCGCAGAAGACTGCTCCACCGTCGCCGTAGCAGCCGAGTGGCTTGGAGGGAAAGAAGCTCGTCGTTGTCCAAGGCGCTAGCGTGCCGACGGCGCGGTCGTCCGCCACCCCACCGACTGACTGCGCCGCATCAGAGAGGATGGTGAGACCCGCAGCCTGGGCGATCGAACCAATCGTTGTATAGTCTGCGGGCTGGCCGAAGAGATCGACCGGTATCACCAAGCGCGAACGCCCAAAGCGACCATTCGCAGCATCCTCGACCGCCCTTCCAAGCGAAGCAGGATCGAGATTGAAGGAACCTTCCTCGACATCGACGAAATAAGGAGTCGCGCCGAGCTGCGCGGCCGCCTCTGCGGTGGCGACGAATGAAAAGGCGGGAACGAATACGACGTCGCCGGGGCCAATCCCCTCAGCCATCATGACCATGGTTAAAGCGTCGGTGCCGTTAGCGCAGCCGACGACGTGCGACGCTTGAGTGAAGGCGGCTAGAGCGATCTCGAACGCAGCCACTTCGGGGCCCATTATGTACTGACCGTGGTCTAGCACACGCGCTATCGCCGCGTCGATCCGGTCGCGCAGAAGGTCGCGCTGGCGTTCAAGTGTCGCGAAGCTGATCATCTCGCCCATTTCAAAGGAGTTCCAAGCCACCAAAGGCGGCCAGCCGGTAGCGCTCGCCGCTCCGCGGGCAAATAAGGTCTTCGCCGAGCTTCTCGCCCGCGCGGCTCATCCAGCCAATCCGTCGCGCCGGAACGCCGACCATCAACGCATGGGCGGGCACATCGCCAATCACGACCGCCCCGGCGCCGATGAAGCAATAAGGACCAAGCTCGGCACCGCAAACGATCGTGGCGTTCGCGCCTATGGTCACGCCTCGCCGCACTTGCGTCGGACGAAACTCATCCCTTCGGCTAACCTCGGCTCGCGGATTAAGGACGTTAGTGAAGACCGAAGAAGGCCCGCAGAACACACCATCCTCCAGTTCGACACCCTTGTAGAGGCTGACGTTGTTCTGGATACGACAATCGTTGCCGACGAGGACGTCAGGGCCAATCATCACGTTTTGTCCGATGGTGCAGCGCTCGCCGATGCGGCAACCTCCGAGCACATGGGAGAAATGCCAGATGCACGTACCGGCGCCGATCGCGACGTCCTCATCAATATAGCTGCTTTCGTGGACGAACGGTGCGGGAATTCCAGTTGGGGCTTGCATCGGGTTCCACTTTAAGAGGCGATCTGTGTCGCATATATATGAAATATGAAATCCTGATGATAAAACTCAAAAGGTTCGAATTTGAGCAGAATTCGCGACAAGGTTATCAATTCGCATCAAATACGGATCAGTGCGAGTTTGCATGGTCGGTATCTATCAGCGACGTCCAAGATGTGAAATGGGATTGAAGAGTGAGTCCGAGAGTCGAGCGGTGTAGGACTCAATCGAGAGCATTTCCGAAATCCAGTATCGACCGCGGGCGACCATCGCGAGACGGTCGCTCTCATTCATCGCTACCGCGCGTTCCATTGCATTCGCCAACGATTCAACGGTGTCTGGTTCATAGAGCAGCCCGCCTCCCGCCGCTGCGACGATTTCTGCAGCGCCCCCGCTTGACGCACTAACGATGGGAACGGCACCGCAGTCCCAGGCCTCGAGCACGACCCGGCCCAGTGGTTCGTAGTGCGAAGGAATTGGTGCGAATCGGGCTTTGGCAAACTCGGTCTTTATGGCGTGAGAATAGCCACGAAAGTCCACTAGGTCGGCCACGCCGTAATCGACGGTCAGCTCACGCAGTTCGGCTTCGTAGCGCCCTCCGCACGTGTCAACCCCTACTAGCACGACTGGGAAATCCTTTTTCCGTGAGCGAAGAATTGATACCGCCCGTATCAGGTTTTCCTGGCCCTTGCGCTTCTCCAAGCGACCAGCACACAAAAAGGTATCGCTCACCTTAGGGGTTAAAGCAGTATTTGCGAAGATTGGGTCCAACTTGTAATGATTATATACCGCAATCCTTCTGGTGTATCGTGCGAATTGGTCCGAGCCTGGGCAAAGATTTCGCATCGCGTAGCTATTGAAGATTAATGTAACTGGCGATTTTTTCCTTCCTCGCAGCGCCCCGGCGCGGGGAACATCTTCGCTCAACCTTACGTGATTGAAAAGTTCTATATTTAAAAGCCGTGTGACAGGTGCCACCAGTCGAGATAGGCCAGCTTGATTGAGATAAAGTTTATCAATTGAGTTTTTTATACATATACGACCGAGCGTGAGCATGAACCATGCCCGCTTTAGTCGGGTGGATCGATTGAGAAAGCCGAAATCAAAGTGAATTATAGCGATGGCTGGATTCGTGACGCGAGCAATCATTTCGGCATCGGTCGGCACGAGTAAAACGAGTTTGCCGTGAGTATGTGCTAGGGCGTCAAGGGTCGCAAGAAGGGAGCGTTCTGACCCCCATAATTTTACGCCCGGATCGACAACCAATAATGTCACATTTCGCTCCGAAAGTCAGGTCGGTCAGCCTCCAATAATTTGCCCATTGAAATGATTCAAGGTCGTGCGCAGCAGGGTTCCCCCACCTAAGGATTCTCGCCAGCTGAGTGAGGTAAGGCCGTTTTGGCTGGCGGGCAATTGGCAACCGGCATTTTTCCGAAGAAGGAAATTTCATGATTTAATGCTCTCTCGACCATGCGGGTTTCTACCCACGGCGCCGTTTCGTCACTGGAAGCCTCACATGGCAGAGTGGACGATGATTGCTACCGCACGAACCTCAATGTACGAGCCGGCCGAGCCTACCTGACGAACGAATTTGCTAGCGGGGTTTTGCAAGAAAAATGAACGTACCGCGCTTATTTGGCAACCGAGTAAAGGTTTTTGTGCCTGAAGTTCGTGCCTTTGGCGGAGTTGAAAGGCTTGTCGTAGGCTTGGCGGGATACCTATCCCAGGTCGGGATCGGTTGTGAGATCGGGTGCTTCCACGATTCTATCGGTCTAGCGAAGTATTCTGCTGTTCCGGTGACTACGGTTTTGCTCAATCCACGACGAAATGTCTGGGCCGAAGCGCGAGCACTTCGGCGCTATCTCGGCGACGCGCCCGGCGGTTCCGCGCCCTTGATATTCGATCTGAAGGGAGGTTTCGCAGCAGGTATGGCTGGAGTAAGCGGCTATCATCTGCATTTTACTGATCCGCCCTCTTTACTACCGAGCGATCTTACGAAATTTGCCTTCAGTGTCGGGCGATTGCACGAAGGGTCCTTTCCATCATTGTTGACAAGGGCGCGCGCCGAAATCGCTCACCGCGAAACGCGCCGCGGGGTTGGCAATGCACGCTCGGTAATCGTAATGACCAACCGAATCGCCGCGGAACTTCAACAGCGGTATGGTCGAAGTGCCGTGGTGATAAGGCCCGGGGCGCATCATGTGGACAGGGTCGTGCCGCACGGTTCGGCGCGGCGTCGCTCTATCCTGTCGATCAGCAGGCTCGAGCGCAATAAACGGATCGAATGGTCGATCATCGCAATGGAAGAGTTGGTCGCAATCGACCCGGCATGGCATCTCGACGTTGTCGGAAGCGGCAACTACAGACATTCGCTTGAAGCGCTCGTTACCGAGCGGGGCTTGGAAGATCACGTCCGTTTCCACGGTCGCGTTTCCGACGAAGCTCTGGCAAATTTGTCTGCCGAAGCTTCGCTGTTCGCGATGCCTGCCAGTCAAGGCTATGGGCTGCCTGCACTAGAGGCGCTCAGGTGCGGTGTGCCAGTCGTAATGCATGGCGACTCCGGCGTATCAGAGGTGCTGTGCGATAGCCCTTGGGTAGAGATCGTTGAAGGCGATGCAGCGGCTTTTGCGTCAGGCATCAGGCGCCTTGCCGACAGGGTCGAATCCGGTACGCTGACCGCTGATTGCTTTCCGTCATTCCCCAGCGAAGATGAATGGGCGGCGAATATCGCGCGCCATTGCGGATGGATTGATTAGAGTCAGCGCGAAGGAAGGCCCTGACGTGCTCCTGAGCTGCTAAGAGCCTGATTCAAAAGTTTCTCAACTGATTGAGAGTCTTGAGATTCTGCGGGTGATCATGCGGATGCTGGCGATGGTTGCCCATGCGGTCGGGACTGTCAGGATTTCCGTGTGTGGGCGGGCATAATGGGTAAAAAGGAGACCCCATATGTCGCGACGCAAAGAACCTGCGATACCGAACGAGCTTCTCGACCAGTTGCTGGCGGGAGGTGCCGCGAGTGCCGCGTTTGAGCAGGGTGGCTTGCTCGATTCTCTGAAGAAGGCGCTAACCGAGCGCGCCTTGAACGCGGAGATGGATCACCACCTAGCCGGCGATGACGGTGCCGGCAACACGCGCAACGGCTACGGTCGGAAGACCGTGATGACCGAGACGGGCAAGCTGGCGATCGACGTGCCGCGCGACCGCCAGTCGAGCTTCGACCCGCAGCTGATCGCCAAGTATCAGCGGCGCTTCCCCGGGTTCGATGACAAGATCGTGTCGATGTACGCACGCGGCATGAGCACCCGCGAGATCACCGGCCACCTGCACGATCTGTACGGCATCGACGTGTCGCCCGACCTGATCAGTACGGTGACGGACGCGGTGCTCGATGAGGTCGCCACCTGGCAGCAGCGGCCGCTCGATCCGACTTACCCGCTGGTCTTCTTCGACGCGATCCGGGTCAAGATCCGCGACGAGGGGATGGTGCGCAACAAGGCGATCCACATCGCGCTGGGGGTTCGCGCCGATGGCGCCAAGGAGGTGCTCGGCCTGTGGCTCGAGCAGAACGAAGGCGCCAAGTTCTGGCTCAGGGTCATGAACGAGCTCGCAGAACCGCGGTGTCGAGGATATCCTGCTCGCCGTGGTCGATGGGTTGAAAGGCTTCCCCGAGGCGATCACCGCGGTGTTCCCCGATACGATCGTGCAAACATGCATCGTCCATCTGCTGCGCAACTCGATGGACTTTGTCTCGTGGAAGGACCGCAAGGGCCTGGCGACCGCGCTCAAGGAGATCTACCGCGCCACCGATGCCGATGCGGCCGAAAAGGCGCTGACGGCGTTCGAGACCGGTCCTTGGGGCATGCGCTATCCCGCCATCGGCCAGAGCTGGCGGCGCGCCTGGAGCGAGGTCATCCCGTTCTTCGCCTTCCCCGACGAGGTGCGCCGGATCGTCTACACCACGAACGCGATAGAGGCGCTGAACTCGAAACTCAGGCGGGCCGTACGCGCCAGGGGCCACTTCCCGAGCGACGAGGCCGCCACCAAGCTGCTCTATCTGATCTTGAACCGGTCGGAGAAAGAGTGGAAAATGCCGCCACGTGAGTGGTCCATGGCCAAGGCACAGTTCGCGGTCATCTTCGGTGAGCGCTTTATCAGGGCAATGGCGGCGTAATGTTCAACCGCCCGCCCGCACACGGAAATCCTGACAGTCCCATGCGGTCGAGCTTTCGATGGATCGTTCCCAGTCTTTGGCAAGGCGTCGGCATCGCCCGAGCCAGGCGAAAGTGCGTTCGACGACCCATCTGCGCGGCAAAACTTCAAAGCCCTTGGCGGTGTCCGAGCGCTTGAAGATTTCCAGAGTCCACTCACCGCTGCCGATGAGCGCGTTCCTGAGTTTCTCGCCGGCGTAGCCCCCGTCGGCGAAGACATGGCGCAACCACGGAAAGCGATATCGGATCGCCTTGAGGACATCGACAGCACCGTCGCGGTCTTGAATATCAGTACGCCTCCGTTGAGGGCCGCAGCGTAGGCTATTGTTGTTCGCGACGATGGTCAGCGATGAGGGCTTGGAGGCATTCGATACCGTCTTCCGACAGCGCGCGGACCGGCTCCTCCTCGGTACCGTAAACCCACATCAGGCCATCCTCGGTGTCCATCTGGTCGGCAAGGTCGTCGAGCAGTTCGAAGGTTTCGCCCAGATCCTGAGCGACCTTTGCCAGGGTCGTGACCGCGTAGACCTTGTTCCGCTGCATCAGGCAGCCATTTTCGTCAGTTCGGCCTGCTGCAACGCTTTCCAGTTCCAGGGGAGCAGTTCGTGAAGCCGGGCCTGTGGCAGATCGGCGATGCGGGCGAGCAAGTCGGTGAGCCAGGCGAGCGGATCGATGCCGTTCAGCCTGGCGGTGCCGATCAGGCTGTACATCATCGTTGCGCAGTCACCGCCCCGGTCGGAGCCGACGAACAGCCATGCTCTCCTGCCCCGTGCAACGCTGCGCAGCTCTCGCCCCGCGGCATTGTTCGTCAGGCAGATCCGCCCATCTTCGAGGAAGGTCGTGAAGCCTTCCCAGTCGTTGAGGAGATAGGCGATCGCCTTGGCGACGGGGTCGTGTCGAGACAGGCTGCGACGCTTGTCTCGCATCCAGGCTTCCAACCCGCGGATCACCGGGACGACGCGCTCCTGGCGCACCCTCAGGCGCTCGGCGGCTGTCTGCCCGTTGATCTCGCGTTCGATGGCGAAGATCTGGTCGATCCATTCCAGCGCTTCCCTCGCCAGCGGCGAGACGAGCGGCGCGCTATCCTTCTTGCGCTTGAGCTGGCGCGCCACGTCGACCAACTCGAAGAAGTGCCGCCGGCCATGCGCCCAGCAGTTCGCGCGCGTCATCGGCTTGTTCGCCCAGCCGTCGCGGAACATTTCGTTGAACCCGGCATAGCGGTCGACCTGAAGGATGCCGCTGTAACCCGCGAGGTGACCGCGAGGATGCTCGCCTTTTCGGGTGCGCGAGTAATAGCACAGCACCGCCGGCGGTGCCGGACCGCCGAACGGACGATCGTCGCGCACATAGTCCCATATCCTGGCGACGTCGGTCTTGTACTTTGCCAGGCGCGGGACCGTGGTGTCGTCGCCGTGGAGGCGCTCGGCCGCCAGGACGTGAGCCTCGATCAGCAGGAACAAGTGTCTGGCGGCCAGCGGCGAGGTCAGCGCGAAGCTGCAAAAGCTCGTCGGATGCAGCGCTCGAGGGCATGCTCGCTTATAGCAGATCAGCCCCGGCAGGCCTACATTTTTTGGCAGATTTCCGCCGATTTTCCGACCTCAAAGAGCGACTGCCGATCGCGCATTTCTCATCCTGATTGTCGCTGGATCTCAACCGATCTGGGTCGGGCGCCACGTTTCCTGCGGATTGCGCCAGTCGACCCCCTCGAGCATGCACGCCATCGCCGAGGCAGAGATCGTAATCGTTCCATCCTTCGCCGCCGGCCACACGAAGCGGCCCTTCTCCAGGCGCTTGGCGTAAAGCGACATGCCCAGCCCATCATGCCAGAGGATTTTGCAAAGCGATCCGCTCCGGCCCCGGAACACATCCAGGTCGCCGGCATGGACGTCCTTCCTCAAAGCCTGCTGGACCTGCAACGCGAGCGAACGCATTCCTCGGCGCATGTCCGTGTGGCCCAGGGCAAGCCAGATCCTGGCGCCGCTCGGGACGGGGATCATCGCATGACAGCCTTGAGCACAGCGGCGGCCAGGGCGGGCGGCGCCGAGGCGAAGATGTTCACCCGTCCCACGCGCGCCAGATCAACGACGATGTCGGGCTGTGAGGGCGGCTGATCGGCGCCCTGGTCATCAACCACTACTGCCTCGGCGAACCCGGCTTCACCGGAAAGTGACGTGCCGGATGCTACGACCGGCTGGCATAGCTTGCGGCGCCAAGTGTAGATCCGCGCCGTCGAGACGTCATGCCGCCGCGCGACCTGGGCCACGAACGCGCCGGGCGCAAATGCCTCCGCCAGAATCTGAAGCCGCTCCTCCTCGCTCCAGCGCCGCCGACGCTCAGGCCCGCCAAAAACCGTCATCTGGCCCACCAAATCGCTCCTAAGCTCGCTCTCAAGAGCACGCTTAAGACCGGTCCATCACGCCACGGGCAAGGCGGCCGCTATCGGAGGCGTACGAATATCAGCGGCGTGGACGAGAATGAAAACGAGAAAACCACAAGTGTCGGTGATGATATGGCGCTTGCGTCCCTTGACCTTCTTGCCTGCATCATAGCCACAAATCCCGCCACTTTCCGAGGTCTTGACCGACTGGCTGTCGATCACGCCGGCGCTCGGACTGGCTTCCCGGCCGGCCTGCTCGCGCGCGGTCATCACCAAAAGATGGTTGATCGTCGCCAGCAGACCGCTGTCCCGCCAGGCGTAGAAATAGCCCCGCACCGTCGATACCGGCGGGAAGCATTTGGGCAGCATCCGCCACGCTCCCCCGCTCGACGCAATATACAAGATCGCGTCCATCACCTTGCGCAGGCACGTCGTGCGCGGACGACCACCGCGACGCGCTGCTGGAAACATCGGCTCGATCAGCCCCTACTCGCCATCGCGCATATCGCTTGGATAACCAGGTCCATCCCGCCTATGTTGCCGGCGGGCGGTATCAGTCCAGGCCATCTTCTTCTCCTATCGTCTCGACAACGACGGTGAATCACAACCTACTGATATCGCTCAACCACTTTCTGCTCAGGCTCTCAGAGCTCTCGCGAGACGACATCCTGCAGCATCGCCTTGTCGAGCGACGGGTCCGCCACCAGCCGCTTCAGCTTCGCGTTCTCATCCTCGAGTTGTGCAGCCGACGCATCTCCGACGGCATTAGCCTGGCGGACTGCTCGCGCCACACATATAATGTCGCGTTGCTGATCTCGGCCTTGCGACATACCTCACCGATCGTCGTGCCGTCCTCGGCCTGCTTCAACACGAACGCAATCAGCGCCTCGCTGAATCTCGATCTCTTCATTGCTCACTCCGTCACCTGGCCCCCCATCCTAAACTGGAATCTTCCAACTCAAAGCGGTCCAGGAAACGGGGAGCATGTGACCGAGCGAATCTCAAAAATCATGAAATTGCCAGAATAGTGCTAGGCGCGGTTGCGAATCGCAGAGGTTGATCGACGCAGCTGGATTAGGGGCAAGCATGCTGTCCGACGCCATCGGTCCGCGTCAGATCGCGACCCGCCATTCGTGCGGCGGTCGCCGTGCCGTCGGCCTGCCCTCACTGTGTCGCGATGCGGCCTCGCGGACGACCGCCGCACCTCCGAGCAGCAAGAAATTTGCATTATGCCGTAGAGTGATCGCGCGGCGGCGCTTTTGTTGAAATCACAATAAACGCAAGTGAATGCTACAAATTCACTTTATCCGACATCCAGCTCGTGGCATGAGTTGGTTAATCGATGTTGTGTAAGTCTCCGGGGGAAGGGGCCGTCGGACGGCAAATCCGGCGCGCATTGCGTCGACGCTGCATCCAGCTGGGGGATCGTGTGGCGAGATTCGTTTGGCGTGATGACCCTGGCGTCATCGTTTTCGAAGCGAGCGATGGCGAGGAGCTTTCGCCCGAGATGGCGATTGCTTGCGGCACGCTCATGACGGCTTATTCGCTCGACAATATCGAGCGGATGATGGTCGAAACCGATCGGACCTTGCGAGAACGACCGATGTCGGCGGCGAAGGCCAAGTAATCCGATTCGCACGGCGCGGGACGTCGGGAGCGTTGGGGTGGACGCCCCCTGACGGCATCGATGTGCCAAAGTGGAGGTGTTAAAACACCACTGCAGGAGGCGTCCATGGGTGAGATTAGCACAGTCGGCATCGATTTGGCCAAGTCGGTTTTTCAGATTCACGGCTCGGATGCGAGTGGCAGCGTGATCGTTCGCAAGAAGCTGCGTCGTGATCAGGTTCTGCCATATTTTGCAAAATTGCCGCGATGCATTGTGGCGATGGAGGCATGTGCGAGCGCGCATTACTGGGCGCGCGAGATCGCCGCTGTGGGTCACGACACGCGGCTCATTCCTCCTGCCTATGTGAAGCCTTTTGTGAAGCGGCAGAAGAACGACATGGCTGATGCCGAGGCGATCTGCGAAGCCGCGCCGCGTCCGACGATGCGCTTTGTACAAGGCAAGAGCGCGCAAGCTCAGGCATCGGCTGTTGTCTTTCGTACGCGTGATCTGCTCGTGCGTCAGCGGACTCAGCTGATCAACGCCCTTCGCGGGCATCTTACCGAGTTTGGCTACATCGTTCGGCAGGGCGTGGGCCACGTCGGCAAATTGGTCGAGATCATCGGCGACCCCGCGTCTGACATTCCGGCCGAGGCCCGACCGGTGCTGGCGATCGTCGCAGAGAGCTTGCAAGCGCTCCAATCTCAGATCGCTCTTCTCGATCGAGAGATCGCGACGCGGGCAAAGGCTGACCCCGTCGCGCAGCGCCTGATGACCATCCCAGGCATCGGCCCTGTTGTTGCAACTGCATTGGTAGCGCTTGCGCCGGCCGCGACCACCTTCAAACGCGGGCGTGATTTTGCCGCGTGGCTTGGACTTGTCCCGAGACAGCATTCCAGCGGTGGCAAGGAACGTCTCGGCCGTACCACGAAGATGGGCGAACGAAGCCTGCGGCGGCTGCTGATCCTCGGGGCAAGCTCAGCGACCAAGGTCGCAGCACGCGATCCCGACAAGGCTGGCGCTTGGCTGGCCGGCATGCTCGCGCGCAAGCCAAGGATGCTGGTCACCGTCGCATTGGCAAACAAGATGGCAAGGATCGTCTGGGCGCTGATGGCGCATGGTGGATCCTACAGAGCTCCGGCCGTGGCGGCGTAACCCGCCAAGGCTTGAGGCGTCAGGGACGCAAGGAAGGTCAGTAGAGAGGTATGGCGCAACGGTCAGAAGACGGGGTCGGGAAAACCAGTGAAATGTCCATGCGCCTTGAGCGCGCAATTGCGGGATGGACCCGATCCGCGATCTCCATACAGGCCAGCAGCCGTGATGATGGCTGCATCAGTAGGCCGGACACACGGAAGCACCTGAACCTGCGCGAACAAAATCTCTCACATACCCCTTGTATCCGGCGGGGCGTCCACACACGGACATTCGATTACATGACGCCCGGCTCGCAACGATTAGCGGTGCCTCCGTCCGAAAGCGCGTGTCAGATGGCCGGCCGCGAGGATGGCGACAAACGCGACCGTGTCGGCCAGCTAATCCCGGATGTCGCAGTCGCGCTGCAATGCGGGGATCGACTGCGCAACTTCGATCAGCGCGGCGAGAAATGACCGCGTCCGGCGACAGGCGGCAGCGGCATAACGGGAAGAGCCAGCCCGACGAGCAAGGCCAGCACACTGAACGCCAGCATATGTTCGACCTTGTCGCCTGGCGCGCTGATCGGCAGGGGGGCTTCCGCAGCAATGCCATTACCATGGCAAAACACAGTGCCAACCAGGAAATCGCGGGCAAAAGACATGGTTGCGGCCGGACGAAAGCGGTGCTGGCGTGTTCATTCACGATGTTATCCCGGGGAGATTTACTTCGCGCGTGTCATCTGGTCTCCCGCAAGGTGCAAAGGTGCCGACGCCACGGCAAATCAGCGAGCCTGTCGAACGCCACAAACCGAATTTGTCGGTCGCATGCCCGGGCAAGCGACGCGCCATTAGAGGTCGAACGGTCCGACTCACGCGTCGCAGCGCCCCGCGCCGATCGCAGTTTGGCTGGCGGAACCGTTGCCAAAGCGCAGCGCAGCGCCCCCGCGCCGGCCGATGCGCAGAAGATACTGTGTGCCGATTGTACCTTGCCTCGGCCGCCTTGGCGACTGGCGGCGGCCCGGGATTTTGTGCCCGTCGGTGTTGCGACACGACCGCAGTCGAGCAGGCGCGCCGTCTGCGGCATGCCGTCGAAATCCGCAGGCCGTACCCATGTGCCCGGGGAATCGCGCGCTCGTCTTGAGCATTTTCTGACCCGCCCCTGGAAGGTTGATCCTTTTTGTCCTTGCGTATTTCATGTCACGCTGGCGTTATGAACCAAGAGATATCTTCCGGGGGCAAGCCGCGTGATTGGCGAGTGTGAGGCAGTTGCGCTCCGCGCGGCGGCGTTATCATCGTGCGCGACCCCTCGACATCGGAGACGAGAGCGAATGGCAAGATTCGTGTGGCGCGATGATCCCGGTGTGATCGTGTTCGAGGCCGAAGAGGGCGAGGAACTGTCGCCGGATATCGCGGTTGCCTGCGGCACCTTGATGACCGCCTATACGCTCGACAATATCGAGCGCATGATGGTTGGCACCGACCGCACCGCCCCAGATGGCCCGGTTCCGGCGGCGGCGACCGTCAATTGAACGCCGCTTCCGCGCCCGGTCGACCGGCTGCCTTTATCGCCGCGCGCAATGCGGCTTTGCGAGCGTGAGCGCCGATCGCCATAGCGCGCCTTTGGCCCGCAATAGAGATCAGGTCGTAAACACCGCCGTGAAACGAGGCGACGGCATGCCGCGCGGCGTGAACCGCTGTGAGCGGCCTTCGTGTTGATCGCGACGACGACGCGCCCTTTCGCGGACCAGCGATCGGGCACCTCCGGGCTGCGACGCAAGGTCGGTGTGTTCCGCCAGGAGCATTACGCCGCCAACTTCATTCAGTCGGTGTTCGACGTTATCGCGCCGTGCAAGGCGCGGGTGCTGGTTCTGGGGGGCGACGGCCGGTTCTACAGTACCGAGGTCATTCAGCTTGTAATCGGCATGGCGGCGGCAAACGGCTTTGCCCGGGTCGTGGTGGGGCAGGGCGGGATCCTGTCCAGCCCGGCGGCATCGCAGCTGATCCGCGCCCGTCATGCGCTCGGCGGGCTTATCTTGTCGGCTGGCCATCACTCGGCCGACCCCGAGGGCGATCTCAGTATGAGGTTCAACGGTGCCGATGGCGCGCCGGCAGGGCAAGGTGTCACCGACGCCATTTATGCGCGCAGTCTGGTGATCGATCGCTATCTGACATGGGGCGGCGGCCCGATCGATCTGGATACGCCGGGCGAGCGCAGGCTGGGGGATATGATCGTCGAGATCGTCGATCCGGTCGCCGCCTATGCCGGGCTGATGGAGACCTTGTTCGACTTTCCGTTGATCCGCGCCATGATCGCCGACGGGTTCCGCGTCATTTTCGATGCGATGAACGCAGCGACCGGACCCTATGCGGTCGAACTTCTCGAGCGACGACTCGGCGCGCCGGCAGGCAGCGTGGTCAATGCGGTGCCACTGCCCGACTTTGGCGGGAGGCATCCCGACCCCAACCCGGTCCACGCGCGCATGTTCTACGACCGCATGATGGCGCCGGACGCACCCGATTTCGGCGCCGCGTCGGACGGCGAAGGGGGTCGCGCCATGATCATGGGGCCTGGCATTTACGTCGCGCCGTCGGATGCGCTGGCGGTACTCGTCGCCAACGCCGACTGCGCACCGGCATTTTCGATCGGCCTTCAGGGGGTTGCGCGCTCTATGCCGACCAGCCGGGCTGTCGACCGGGTCGCACAAGCGCTCGGGATCGACTATTTCGAGACGCCACCGGGCTGGAAATTCTTCGGCAACCTGCTCGATGCCGAGCTGGTAACGATCTGCGGTGAGGAAGGCGCCGGCATCGGGTCCGCTCATATCCGCGACAAGGACGGTCTGTGGACGGTTCTGCTGTGGCTCAACATCCTGGCGCGCCGCCGAACCGGTGTTGGCGAGCTGGTTCGGTGCCACTGGCGGACCTATGGCCGGCATTATTATGTGCGGCATGACTATGAGAACATCGCCCACCACGACGCCGCTGCGCTCATGGCGGCGCTTCGCGTCGCGCGCTCCGGCATGCCGGGAACGACGGCGCATGGTCGGACGATCTTCGCTGCCGACGAATTCATCTATCGCGACCCGATCGACCATTGGTTAACTTCTGGCCAGGGTTTTCGGGTGTCGTTCGAGGACGATGCGCGGATCGTCTTCTGCCTTTCGGACACCGCAAGCGAGGGCGTGACGCTGCGCGTCCATCTCGAACGCTATGAACCTCCTGACGGCCCACTCGACCTCGATGTCGGTATCGCGCTGCAGGCCGTCGCCGACGCCGCGCGACAGATTGCGCGCATCGGGGAGTTTACCGGACGGGCAGCGGCGGATGTCGTTTCGTGATCATGCGTGCCGACACGAGGCGCCGGTCCGCCGTCGCAAGATGATCGCTGCTGGCCACGGTGACCTTGTCAGGCGGCACCCGATTGCCTGAGACGGTTGCCACCCTGCCTCGAGTCACTGCTCCTCGCGCTCATTGAAGGCGTCCGCTGACTGATTTGCGATCGCGGCGATCTTCCAGAACTGCCCGCCACGTTTGTCCCAACCTCGCTTGGCGTTTCCCGAACGCTGGGAAAGTGTCGACCGACGGGCGCTGGCTTGGGAAGGAATCCGGCCGGGTCACCTCGCTTTGGCGCTGAGTAACGCCAGGCGCGCGGCGACCGCGAGATGGCACCACGGTTGCGTCCAGCATGCCCGACGCGGGCATATGATCCGCGGGATCGCCGACCTCACGGTTCGACAGCTCGGCCGATACCGATCCGCTTTGTAACCAAAGTCGCAACCAGCGAGGTTCGATACCAGCGCGCGGCAACGGCAAGCGTCGAGGCTGCGCAGGAAGCGACAGCCGAGCTGCACGCCGGACCCCGCGCCGAAGCGGCCCAGCCAGAAGCGCAGATAGGCATGACGGATCGATCGGGACGGGACGTGCGCCAGGACGGCATTATACTTCCAGGCAAGGATCGTGCCCGCGAGCGACCGAATCGACATCCTCTCGACCTACGTGCGGTTGGGCCCGGCGGCAATGGCAGCGACGTCATGACGGCAAACTGTCCCGTTTTCAGCCGGCGCACGCTTTTTACGTCGCCGCGCGCGCGACTCCGCCTATATGGGGATTGGGGGATATTTTTGGGGGAATCGCGGCTTTGACCAAGCGTGCACTGATTTGTGGCATTTCCGGCCAGGACGGCGCTTACCTCGCGCGCCTGCTGGTCGATAAGGGTTATCAGGTATTTGGCACGTCGCGCAACATCGCGTCGGCGGATCTGTCGCGCCTCGCCGCGGTCGGTGTTGGCGACCAGGTGACCTTGTGCTCGGCGACGCTGTCCGACTTTCGCAGCATCCTGACGACGCTGGCCGAGATCAGGCCGAGCGAGGTATATAATCTGTCGGGGCAGAGCTCGGTCGGTCTGTCGTTCGGCCAGCCTGTCGAAACGATCGAGAGCATCACGGTCTCGACGATCAACCTGATCGAGGCGATCCGCTTTCTCGATCCGACGATCCGTTTATACAATGCGGGCTCGAGCGAATGCTTTGGCGACACCGTGCGCACGGCGGCCACCGAGGAGACCCCGTTCCAGCCGCGCAGCCCCTATGGCGTCGCCAAGTCCGCCGCGCACTGGATCGTGCGCAATTACCGCGAGGCCTATGGCGTGTTCGGCTGCACCGGCATCCTGTTCAATCATGAATCGCCGCTGCGGCCACGCCAGTTCGTCACGCGCAAGATCGTCGACGGCGCCTGCGCGATCAAGCAGGGCAGGCTCGACCGGCTGACGCTGGGCAATCTCGACATCACGCGGGACTGGGGCTGGGCGCCCGAATATGTCGTGGCGATGTGGTCGATGCTGCAGGGCGAGACAGCCGACGACTATGTCGTTGCGACCGGCAAGGCCTGTAGCCTGGCGGAATTTGTCGCCCGTGCCTTTGCCGTGCTCGACCTCGACTGGCGCGACCATGTCGACATCGACAAGGCAACCTTTCGCCCGCTCGACATCAGCTATAATTGCGGCGACGCTTCCAAGGCATCGGCGCAACTCGGCTGGCGTGCCGAGACGCTGATGCCCGACGTCGTCGACCGGATGGTCGCGGAATCGCTGGCGCGACTGCCGCACGGCTAGCGGATCAGGCCTCCGCGCCCCGCGGCTATTGATCGAGCGGACGCGGGGCCAGCGCCTCGTGCACCGGCTTGACGCGGCGGCCGAGCCAGCGTGCGGAAGCCAGGTTGCCGTCAGTCCGACCACGCCCCGGTGGCCTCGCACCGATCCCACATGTCTGCGGCATGAAGGTGGCAGGTGCGATCGCCGCGCGCGCAGTTCGCGTAGGTAGCCCGGTAATGACTGTAGCAGTCTTGTGGCGGCCCTGCTTGCCGGCGAGCGAGCGGCGCGGTCGTATTTGATGGTGGTGGCGCTGCGGCCGCGCCGCGATGCGGCACCGTAAGGAACGTCCACCCTTTGCCATGTCCTGGCAGCAGCGTCCATAAATGTATGGCCAGCAATATGATGCTGATGCGAATCATCCATGTGCGCATCGCGTCCCCCTTTCGACAGGCAATGCCCGGTTACCGGTTAAAGAATCGGCGAATAGCCTCGGTCGGCGGTGCGGCAGGCGCCCGTGACTGCAATGCCGGGGTCGCTGTGTGTCCACCACGTGCCACGAGCTGCGGCCCGTCCAGCCCCGGGCAGCTGGCGGGTCGCCAGGCTCTTAAGCGAAGGCAACCGAGGGTGGGCGGCCTCGGGCATATGCACGCACCGGTTCTTCGAACGGGAACCCCTGCGACGCCACCCTGTGCAGGATCCGGCCGATATTGTGATAGCTCTGCGTGCTGATCGCGACGTTTTGGGGACGGTTCAACCATTCTTCGCTGACCAGCAGCCCGCCCCGCGTCCGGACGACACGACCGTCGCGCTGCAGATGGGATGCCCAGCGCTGGGCCGTTGACACCGGCATGCTCAGCGCAAGTGCCACCCGCCGCATACTGATCGGTAGCAACAGTTCGCGCGGCGGTATCGCGGTCTGATCGGCATAGCGACGTCCCAGCACCGGGTCGTGGATGTAAAGCTTCGTGTTCGCGCACAGGATGGCCGAGAACAGGACGAGTTCGGCCCAATCGGCATGCGCCTGCGCGTTGCTGTCGGCAACCGCCAGCATCAGGTCGATCGCCGCGTTGATGCCGGTCATGAAATCGTACGGCACATCGCGGTGCTCGGGCATTGGCACATCGAAGCGCTTGAGGTCCTCGACCAGCCGCACGAAACAATCGTGCGACAACAAGATCACATCCGCCAGCGCAGGCTGCTGCAATGCGTCGGGCGCGGCAGCGATGCCGCCCGGGCCACGCACGCACAGCCCTGCGGCGAGCAGAGCGTTGACATGCCGGCGCATCGACTCGAAGGGGTAGGACAGCGACTGGGCGAGCCCGTTGATCGAGATGCCGACTGCCCTGGGATCGCCGGGCGGCGCGACGCTTTGCCGCATGATCAGTGTGAAGATGGCGAAGCGGTCGAGATTGCCGCCAAACACCGCGATCCCCGCGCACAGGATGCTGGTCTGCATCTCGGCCAGAAAGCGCGTCGCGAGCCTGATCGGCGCAAGGGCAAGAGAGGCGTCCCTGCGCGCATGGTCCAGTCCACCCGGCGGCGGGTCGCTGCGGTCGCTCAGCGCGGGCTGCATGGCAGCCTGCCAAGGCGGCGCCAGCCGCCATGTCTCCAGCCGAAGACCAGGTCACGCGCGGTCACATCACGGATCCCGCGTGATGCCGAAGGGCGGGCCGATCTGTGCCTGCATCTCGGTCAGGTTGGCGAGATAGGCATCGCGCACGAAATCGGCCGAGCGAAGCCGCGCCGCCGGTTCTTCGTAATTGCCATAGCCCAGACTCGTCGCTGCCAGCGCCCGCGACATGCCCGCGACGATCGCGGCGTAGCTCGCAAAGTCGGTGCCGACAAAATCGATTTCGGCTGCATCGAAAGCGGCGATGATCGCCGCCTGGACCCGGTCGGCGAGCGCGCCCTGTTCCTCGCTCAGCTCCCCCATACTCTTCTGCCCTCCAAACCCCGCATAGCTTGTGATTAGGCCAGCGCCAGAGCGAATCTTCAACAAAAAGCGGCAGTGAACGTCGCGCTCGATCTGCGTGGCGTCATGCCGTCGTCGTCGCGCCGCAAGGGAAAAAAGCGCGCGATAAATGGCACGGGCGATCTCGAGGTAAATCGCTCGTCCGACCGTTTACCCTATGAGTTCGCGAGAAGATATGGCATTCGGCATGTCGTTATATGACTGCTGCGATACCGGGTAACGGCGTGGGCGGCGCCGGGGGGGCGCTGCAAGCGCGGCACGGGCTCATCGCGAGAATGAAGCGGGGTAGGGGATCGATGCGAATATTCGTCGCGGCACTTTGTATGGTGTTGCTCGGTTTGGCGGCGCCAGTCGACGGGCAACGGCTGCCGACCGACGGCGTTGCCGATTTTCCGGGCAGGTCGCTGCCGGTCGCGCGCATGTTCCAGGCCCGCGCGGGTGCCAATTTTCTCTATGCCGTCCCCGCCGGCCGCAAGGCGCTGATTGTCGATGTCTACACGACCAATCCGACCTCGGTCATGATCGTCAACACCCCCTCGGTGGAGATTGGCGGCCATCTGTTTCGGATCGGCGTCGACCAATATGCCGAGCCCGGCATTGTCGGCCGCAATTATGGTTCGGGCGGCGCACGCTTCGCCCCGATCCTGCTCAATCCGGGCGAGCGCCTTGCGGTGACTGCCTCGGTCGGCGGCGAGACCTTCTGGGCGGTGGTAATCGAGTTCGACGCCGCTTCGCCATTGGCGCGCGCCGATCTTCGCACCTGGCGGGCAGGGCGGAATATTCTCTTCACGATGCCGGCCGATCGTTCGATCGCGCCCGGGTCGCCCGGATCCGGCGAGGTGAGCGTCGGCGCGACCGCCACGGCCGGCCTTACCTACGTCAATGGCGGCGAAGACCAGCGAACGCTCGGCGGCATCTACATTGTCCCCCGCGGCGAGACCGTATCCGCGACATATCAGGTCGTCGGCAGGAACCGGATCGCCCCGCACGGCGTGTTCTCGCGCTCTGTGCCGGGCGGGCTCGCCGGTGGCGACACCATGATGCTCATGGTCGATACAGCCGGCGGTGAGCAATTTGCCTGGTTCAACTATCGGTTGCTCGATCGCCCGCGTTCGCGCGGACCGGCGCAAAAGCCGCGGTAGCTCGATGCCATCGTCGTCGCGCTTTGCCGTCGGGCGGCATGCCGTGATCGGCGCTCACGGGCCGGGCGTGACCAGCCGCGCCACCCAATCTCCGTCCGCAGCGCTTGTGAGTTTGCACGCCGGTCCGCGCCGCAATGGTACATCGGCCGCCTCGATCCGCCGCGCTTATTCAGGACAACTAAACCGCTATAATAGTGCGCTTTTGACTTGTTACGTACCCACCCATGCGGCATGAAAAACTATGGCAAACAAACCTGACGTGTCGCAATATCGGGCCTGGGCGGCGAGAGCGCGCGCCCAGTACGCAGAAGCGACCACCGCGACCGCCCGGGCAATTCATCACGAACAGGCCGAATATTATGACGACAAGGCCGCCGGCGCCGTGGCGGATCTGCCCGACCCGACGTCCTGAATTCCTTGGCCTGGGCGGTCGGTGAGGTGACGCGGCGGCAATGCTGGGCATATTGACCGGCCGGGCGCCGGATAGTCATCGCGGCCTTTAATACTCGATACGGTTCGATTTTTGTAAAATTGATCGCAAGAATTTGCGATCGATTTGGAAGTGCACGGTGTCGTTTACCGATCGACCACACGACTTATTATCCATTTTGCGGTTTAGCGGGGCAATGCAGGACGTCGTCGCTGGCACCGAAGATAGCGTTGTAGAGCACCGCCGACACGCTCGGGCGGTGTCCGTCATGCTGGTTGCCCGCGTTGCCGGTGCCTGGGGCGATTCGCTGTGCCTGGTCCGCGACGTGTCGCCCTTCGGCCTGATGGCAGAGGTTCCCGCGCCGCCGCAGCCCGGCGATCCGGTCACGCTCGAATTGTCGAGTGCGATCCGCGTCGATGCCGTGGTTCGCTGGTCGCGCGGCAATCGCTTCGGCGTCGCGTTCGAGCGGCAGTTCGATCTGCTTGCGGCACTTGGCGAACAGCGACGGCGCGTACTGCGGAAGCGCGACCGCGCGGTCCGCTTTGCGCGCGATGCGCGCGCGCGGATCGTGACCGACAACGCGGCGCTTGAGGCGAGGCTCATCGACATCTCCTGCAAGGGCCTGTGCCTTGTGCCGATCGCTGGCAGGGTCGCGTCGCTGTCACCGGTCAAGGTCGAGCTCGACGGCCTGCCGATGCTCGTCGGCGAGACCCGCTGGGCTGCCGCCGGCAAGGTCGGGATCTCACTGCAGAAGCCGCTGCCCTGCCGTCTCCTGGGATCATGGCTCGACCGTACGGATGGACCCGCCGGCCGCTAAGGTTGCCTGCGTCGGATCGACGAACCGATGCCGGCAGCGCGGCGATCGCTGGCGTCGAGTCGATCTCGACTGAGGATGTCCCGGCACCGCGCCTGAGCCTGCTTCCGGTCAGGAATGACGCGATCCTCGGCCGACCGCAGCGACCGTTTGCCGCGACGCTCAGGATCCGTAGTCGATCAGGACACGACCATGCGGATCGACAAACTGGGCACGGTTGACGACGGCATTGATTGCCTCGAACGTGCCGGGCGCGCTGATCGAGAGCCTGCCGCGGTCGGTTTGCAGGCCGGCGAGCGTGTGGTGCTGCTTTGCATCGGCGGATCGCGCGACGAAATAGACCCTGAGCGCGATCTGATTGGTCGCGACGAGATTCTCTATCTCGCGTGCCAGGTTCCGGTCGGCGACCGGCACAAAGGCGAATCGCTCGCCGTTGGTCCAGAGGAACAGCTTGTCGTTGTCCATGCTGTCCTGACCGAACCTGAGGGCGCTCTTGAACGCCGTGACCGGGAATCCGCCGCGCGCGAAATCATAATGGTCGATACCGCCGCCGGTGGTGAACCAGGCAAGCGGTGCGGCGCGGAATGGCGCGACGCGCTGTTCGAGCAATGGCTGCAGCGTCTCGAACGCATCGTGCCGGCGGAAACTGTCGGTCGCCCGGTCATAGGCCCGCGAGTTTTGCCACAGCCGCATTTCGCAGCCGCGCGTGCGTTCGCACGCGCTGTCATTATCGCTCGACATGAATCCGCCGGCGGCGAGATTGTGATATTCCTTCGCCAGTTTGTCGAAGTCTGGACGCGGCGAAAGCGCCACGTAGAGGAAGTTGAACTGCGCCGGGTTGTAGATCTCGGTATAGTCGGCAAGCGGCCTGCTCTGGTTCGAGCGCACGGCGCGCGACTGTGGGAACGCCCCCGATGCCTGCGGCCGGACGGGGTTGGTGCCCGGTCCGCGGACCGTGGCTGCCGGCCCGGACCGCCTGTTGTCGTTCGCGTTGGGATGCCAGGGCTCCGAGTCGCCGGTGGGCGAGCACCGCCGAAAGCGTTTCTGGTCCAGCACCATGTCGTTGGGCGCGGTCTGCCGGATCGCATGTGTCTCGCGCCGCTCGGGTCCGCGCGGCGCATCCTCCTCGCTATCGCGGTAGACCATGGAAATGGTCCCACCTGCCACACGCCAGCGGCCATTGATCTGGCCGCTGAAATAGCTGCCGTCGCCGTTGAACTTGATCGAAGCATCGCTCGCGCAATAATGGCCCTCGGCGACCCATCCACCCAGCAACCAGCCCGTCGCCGATCCCGCGCCGCCAGGGGCGGGACGGGTCGGGATTGCACCCGGCGATGGCGCGGGCGTGGACCCGCCGGCAGCCGCCAGCCGTGGATATTCCCCGTCAAAGGAACAGGCCTGGCCATGCATGTCGGAACAGCCGGCACTCTCGCGCACCGATACGCCACCGGGCGTCCTGGCGATGGTCAGCGAACATGATTCGCCGCGCGGCGGCAGCGTGACGATCCTGCCACCCTGCAGACGGCCGACAACGGTTCCGAGCAGCGCCGAACAGGGGGGCGATGTCGTGTCGACGGAAGCGAAGACCTTGTACATGCCCGCGTCGCCAGGGAGGATTTTCAGCTGTTCGGAATCGCCCCTGGCCCTGCCGCCATAGGTGCCGACCCATCCATCCGAAGCAACCGCCCATGCCAGTCCGGCTGAAGCCAGCAGGGGCACGGCCACAAGCATCCGTCGGACAGCGCGACGAACCAGTACGGAATTCTGCACGCAAGCGCCCCCCTGTCCCGTCAATCGCGACGAAACTTGAAGCGTGAGGAAGCGGGATGCAACCGGCTTTTGACACGGCATCGGATGATTCCGGGTCCGGCGGGAGTAACCGCTTACGCGCACGCACGACATAGGTGAACGAACGGGCGGTCTGCCGGCCTGCTCGGGGGGGGCGGCGATCGAAAGGCGAAGCGGGACGGTCGAGGAATGTCGCTGGTTTGCCGCGATCGCTGACGCGCCGGTCGGGCAGGGTTTCTCCGGGCCTGGCGACATTGTTGACCAGCCGCCGCGCCAATCGCTGCTAATTCATCAATTTTGCGGAAATAGCCGGTTGCGATCCGCACAGGCGCGCGGCAAGATCAGCTGGTCGCGATTTCGGTCCTCCAGGTTCACCCGTACCGAAGATCTCCGGAATCGCGGCACCGACCGGTCGGCCATCACGAGGCATGGCGTCGGTTGTGAGGCTATCCTCCCATATATTCTCGTGCGCAGCGAGCCTTCGATGCTTGCCGAGACGGCGACCGCCAGGGGGCGGATGATGCTGCGCAAACCGTTGCCGCGGCAACTGGCCGTGGACCCGGGAACAAAGATCAGGATCGGCGATCCGCCCGAGGAGACTGTCCGAACCCGAGCGGCGAGGGCGGCCGGTAAGATTCCGACGTTTTTCTGACGGTCCGGCCTGCGCTGAACCGCGAAAAGGCGCGGAACTCTCGCTCATACACCTGGTTCACGCCTGTCGATCAACGCCGCGCGACAGTGGAATATCACTGGTTGCCGCAACGGATGACGCGCCGGTCCGGCCGGGCCTGCCCTGGCCGCCGACGATCCCGCCCCGACGCCACGTCAATCGTCGCCAATTCAATGTTTTCGCAAAAATAGCCGGTTGCGATCCGGACAGCCTGGCAGCACTATAAGCGTGTCGCGATTTCGGTTCCCTAGGCTCACCCTATACCTGGCATTGCCGGAGTCGCGACATCGACCCTTCGGCCAGTGTCGGTTTCTGCCGGGTTCGCTTGGCTGGGAGGTGTTTTCAGCGCAAATCTGGTCGCCGTGTCGATCGCCGAAGGGCATGGGTCGCCGCGATTGCTGACGTGCCGACCAGACGTTTCCTTCATGATGCCGATCTGCCCGTAACGGGTGCGCTGTGTCGGTTATGGGTGTCCGACGGCGCGTCGCAGTCGCGCATTGCCATCGTCGTGCGGGCCGTGGCGTCAGCGGCGAGCGCGAAAGCTGTCTGCAGCCGGAAAGCCGAAGCTCCGGGTCGTGCGCCGGAAAGCCTCATTCATTCGCGGCAGATCAACGGGGGCGCGAGCCCCTAACCTGGCTTCACCGCAAAAGCCGTCACACCAAAATTCAACCATAAAGGGATTCGCGCGTGCCCGAGTTACAGAAGAAGGTCATGTCGACATTGTACGGGCATGATGTCTGGGACGGTTTTGTACCACTTCCCGAATCGACCCTGTCGGGGTGGAACGGCGATCATCCCTCCCTGGCGCGGCTTGCTTCCTTGCCGGGAGACAAGCTCGTGGCGGATGTCGGCGTCTGGAAGGGACAATCGACCATCAACATGGCAACGGCGCTGCGCGATGCCGGCATCGACGGCTGCGTGATCGCGATCGATACGTTCCTAGGCTCGCCCGAGCATTGGGACACCGATCTGTTCGAGCGCGTCAACGCGCTGCCCAACCTGTTTCAGCTGTTCATGTCGAACGTCGTGCATGCCGGTGTCAGCGATTATGTCATCCCGGTCGCGCAGACCTCGGTCACCGCGGCGATGGTGCTGAAGGTAAAAGGGCTGTCGCCCAATCTCATCCATGTCGATGCCGCGCACGAATATGAGGAAGCGCTGCGGGATTTCGGCGATTATTATGACCTGTTGTCGCCGGGCGGTTATCTGGTGGGTGACGACTATCATGAGTCCTGGCCGGGCGTTGTCCGCGCCGCCGGCGAGTTTTCGGCATCGGTCCAGCGTCCCATGGAGGTCGACGGCGTCAAGTGGATCATCCGCAAGCCGTTGTGATGGCGCGGTTGTCGATTCGAAGCGCGCACGGATAGTGTCTCAGTTTGAATTTTGACGGATCGGCTGTCGCATCTGCCGCCCGCCTCCGATAGGCTTGGCGCAAAGCCAGGGGGAATTATGCCGGTTCGATCGTTACGCGCCGAATCAGAAGGAACTCGCGCCGCATCGCGTGGCGAGCCTTACACCGCTTGCCCTTACAGGGCGGGCTTGGTGATGGTTGCATGGCAACAAGGTTGGCGCAGCGCGACTGCATCCAGGGGTAAGAAAAAAGCCTGAGGGACCGAACGGCGAGAAGCACCCCGCCGACGGCATCGGCCTTGCCATGATGATCGGCAGGATTGCCATCGGCGCGATCGCGAACGGCGGCCGCCGCCGCCGTCCGCAGTAACGTCGGTGACCGCGTCCGGGTGCTCCAACGCGGCGCCATGCATTTCGGTCGCTACCGTTCCGTCGCGGGTCGACCTTCGCGCCGGTCGGCGCGGCCGTGCCGCTATTTCACCACGCAGTTCTTGTCCGCGCCGCACAGATCCTGCTGGTCGAGCGTGACGTTGCTGCTGCTCGGCGTCTGCACCTGGATCTGCGACGGCAGCGTCAGTGCCCGCAGCGTCTGCGGTTGCTGGGTCACCGGATCGAGATTGATCGTCAGCGTGCCGGGGGTGAAGGTCAGCGTATAGTTGTTGCCGGCCGACAATGTCCCCTGGGTGATCGCATAAGGTCCGGGAAGTTCGCCCGATGCCCGTGTCAGCGCGCCGCTGAACGCGTCGCCGGCGACCAGCGAGCCGCTGTTGAGGGTGTAGGTGAATGCCGGGTCGCTCGCGCCTTGCGTCTTGAACAGTTTGTCCGCCGTCAGCGCTATCACGCGTCGGGCAATGTCGCCGAGCGCGGTGGCCGAAAGGCTGAGCGTATAGTTGCCCGCGTCCACGCCGTTCAGCGTGGTGCCGGTGACGTTGACGGTCTTGCCGGTGCCGGCGTTCCTGTCGGCAAAGGTGAAGACCGAGCCGGTGGTTCCGACGGCATCGCCGGCGACGACACCCGAAAGCGCGACCGAGCCGGAACCGGCAGTGGAGCCGTCATAGGTCTTGCCATTGACCGTGATCGTACCGGTCAGTGCCTTTTTGAGGATGTCGGCCAGCGCGCTGGCCGGAAGGGTCAGGGTATAATTGCCTGCATCCGCCCCCGTGAGCGTCGTGCCGCTGACCGCGACGACCTTGCCGGCGCCGGCATTCTTATCGGCGAAGGTGAAGCTGGTACCGCTAGTGCCGACGCTGTCGCCTGCGAGAACGCCGTTCAGTGCCACCGCACCGGCGGCGGCGGTCGTCCCGTCATAGGTCTTGTTTTTGACCGTGATCGTGCCCGTGAGCGCCGCCTTCAGAATGTCGGCCAGCGCGGTCGCCGGGATCGACAGCGTATAATTGCCCGCATCGGCGCCGGTCAGCGTCGTGCCGGTGACATTGACGGTTTTGCCGGTGCCGGCATTCTTGTTGGCGAAGGTGAAGCTGGTACCGGTGGTGCCGACCGCGTCGCCGCCGACGACGCCGCTCAATGCGACGGCACCGGAGGCGGCGGTCGTGCCGTCATAGGTCTTGTTGTTGACGGTAATGTTGCCCGTCAGCACCGCCTTGAGGATGTCGGCCAGCGCGGCCGCCGGGATGGACAGCGTGTAATTGCCCGCGTCGGCGCCGGTCAGCGTCGTACCGCTGATCGTTACGGTCTTGGCGCTGCCGGCATTCTTGTTGGCGAAGGTGAAGCTGGTACCGGTGGTGCCGACCGCGTCGCCGCCGACGACGCCGCTCAATGCGACGCTGCCGGAGGGGGCGGTCGTGCCGTCATAGGTCTTGTTGTTGACGCTGATATTGCCCGTCAGCACCGCCTTGAGGATATCCGCCAGCGCGGTCGCCGGGATGGACAGCGTGTAATTGCCCGCATCGGCGCCGGTCAGCGTCGTACCGCTGATCGTTACGGTCTTGGCGCTGCCGGCATTCTTGTCGGCAAAGGCGAGACGGGTGCCGGTGGTGCCGACAACGTCGCCGGCGACGACGCCACTCAGTACGACCGAACCGGTCGCCGCTGCGGTGCCGTCATAGCTACGGTTTTTGACGGTGACGGTGCCGGTCAGCGCCGCCTTGAGGATGTCCGCCAGCGCCGTCGCCGGAACGGTCAGCATATAGTTGCCGGCGTCGGCGCCGGTCAGCGTCGTGCCGCTGATCGTGACGGTCTTGGCGCTGCCGGCATTCTTGTCAGCAAAGGTGTAGCTGGTGCCAGAGGTGCCGACCGCGTCGCCGGCAACGACGCCGTTCAGCGCGATGTTGCCCGAGCCGGTCCGCGTGCCGTCATAGGTCTTGTTATTGACGGCGACAGTGCCGGTCAGCGCCGCCTTGAAGATATCGGCAAGCGCAGAGGGTCGAGCTGCGACCCGCGAAACATGGCCGCCTGCCGCCGTGGCGACGGCCCGCCGGTCGACCGTTGCTGGTTGGGATGCGCCGCGCATCGGCCGGTTGTCTGGCGTTCGCCGTGTCGCAGGTGGCCAGGCGCTCGGCTTATCAGGCGCGTGCGTTCAGCCTGGTGAATCGGGACTTCCCGTCACGAACAGATTGGCGGTCAGCCGGCCAGCGCGCGGATCGTCGTTCATCGACATGCCTGCAGGGATGATGCCCGAATGAAGCAGGCTGCCGCGATAGATGACGAGCCGGTCGGCAACGCCTTCCACCACAGCGATCTGTTCGTAATGCGCGTCCGTCGCGCCGATATAGGCGGCTGGCCGCGCGGTGGCGGCGTGTCGCGCCGTCGCGACGAAAGCCGCGACATTTGCCGCGTCGACCAGCTCGATCCCGGTCGCACGCTGCCGGTAAAAGGCCGTGCCCGTCCCCGGCGTGTCGCTGAGATAATGCAGCACCGCGATATGATCCGGGTCGACCGAATCGAAATGCGGAGCGCGCTGCGCATGGCTGAGCGCCGCGGGCGGCACGGTCACCATCGAGAAGCTGGCTTCGAGCAGGTCGAACGCCGTCATGTCGAAGGCGCCGCCGATGAAGGGCGCCGCGCTGCGCAGCGTCTCGGTGACATAGGCGAACGCCGCCTCGTCGCGCTCGAGGATGAGCCGGCGGACGCCCGGATAGTGGTTGCCGGCGATGCGCGGGAAGGGGGCCATGGCAGCGGCGAGGTCGACGATCGACGGCAGCCGGCCGCTGAAACCATCGATCACCACCACCGGGCTCCGGCAAGCTCCGACGTGCAGCAACGCCGGTGTCATCGCCGGATCACCGCTCGATCGCGATGCGCGCCGGATGCGCGATATCGGGCAAGGCGAAGCGGAGCGTTTGCGCCTCAGCATCGACCGTCGCGGCGATCTCCCTGCCGGCCAGTCGAACCCTGGCCTTGCCGCCGGTCCAGCCATGGATCACCACATCGAACCCGGTCCACCACGGCATGAAGCGGCCCTCGCGCTTGCCGAAGGACAGCGATTGGGCGTCGCAGCTGATCTGTTGCCGCAGATAGCCGCCGGTCCGGTAGGCAAAGCTCTCGCCGTCATCGAGGTAGAGGGCGCCGCGGCAGTCGGCACCGGGATAGACAGCGAGTTGCAGGCGTCCGCTGGGGGTCTCGGCCGTACTCTGGACCAGGGGCTGGCGCGGCAGGATCGCGCCGGGGCGGACGAACACCGGCAGACGATCGAGCGTCGGCATCTCGCTGGTCTCGGCCGCCGCCAGCGGCAATCCGGTCCGGTAATCGTACCAGCCCGTGCCGGGCAGTGCGATCCTGTAGGGCGCCGGCGATTCCCAGGTCGTGGGCGGCGCGATGAGCAGGTCGGCGCCGAGCATGAACTGGCCCTCGGTGCCGCCGAGACGATCGCCATGGGCGACCACCAGGGGATGTTCGAGGAACACCGGGCGCATCAGCGGCAGCCCGGTGCGACTGTTCTCGTCGGCCAGCCCGTAGATATACGGCATCAGCCGATAACGCTCCTCGATGTAGCGCCGTCTGATATCCTCCTGCGCGGTGCCGTGGACCCACACTTCCTGCGCCGCCTTGCCCTTCTGATAATGGTCGCGAAAGATCGGGTTGAAGGCGCCGATCTCGATCCAGCGCGTCAGCAGCTCGGGCGACGGCGGATCGCCGGCAAAGCCGCCGATATCGTCTCCGGCATAGGCAAAGCCGCTGAGACCGAGGCTGACGAGCTGCGACACCGAGAGATTGAGATGCGCCCAGCTCGACGAATTGTCGCCGGTCCAGGTCGCGGCGTAGCGCTGGCCGCCGGCAAAGGACGCACGCGTCATGACGAACGGGCGTCTGTCCGGTGCGAGCTTCAGCACGCCTTCATAGGTGGCGCGCGCATTGAGCATGCCGGTCAGATTGTGGACCTCGGCCTGCGTCGTCATGCGCGGCGCGAAACCGGGCTCTTCGATCCGGTTGACCACATCGAGCGGCATCGTCTTGGTAACGGGCTCGAACACCGCCGGTTCGTTCATGTCGTTCCAGAAACCGGCGACGCCCATCGCGACGAAGTCGCGATATTGCGTGCCCCACCAGGCGCGTACACGTTGCTGGGTAAAGTCGGGGAACAGCGCCGGGCCGGGCCAGACCGGGCCGACAAAGGCTGTGCCGTCGGGTCGCTTCATGAAGACATCGGCGGCGATGCCGCTGTCATAGGGTGTGTAGTTCTGGTGCGGCGCGTTCGCGATATGCAGATCGGTGATGACGACCAGATGCATATCCTGCGCCTTCAGCCTGCGCACGAGACCCGGCAGATCGGGAAAGGTGCCGGTATTGACCGTGAAGGGACGGTTGCGATCCTGATAGTCGATGTCGAGCCACAGCACGTCGGCCGGGATCCGGTCGGCGCGCAGCCGGTCGGCGATGCCCTGCGCCTCGGCCTGGCTCATATAGCTCCAGCGCGACTGCTGGAAACCGAGCGCCCAGCGCGGCGTCAGCGGCGGCTTGCCGGTCAGCCAGGCATATTGCTGGACGACGTCCTTCGGCCCCGGCCCGGCCATCACATAATAGTCGACCGGCCCGCCCTCGGCACCGAACGAAAAGGCCGCCCGCTCGCTCTTGCCGAAATCGAAAAAACTGCGCCAGCTATTGTCCATGAACAGCCCGAAGGCGTGGCCCGTGCCGTCGAGCCCGAGCACGAACGGAATCGCCTTGTAAAGCGGATCGGTCGACGGGCTGAAGCCGAACTGGTCCGTGTTCCACAAGGTGTACGCGCCGCCGCGGCGGTCGAGCGGGCCGGCCTTGTCGCCGAGCCCGAAAAAGTGCGCGTCGGCCGGCATCGCCTTGCGCAGGCGGAAGCCGCCACGCGCGAACGCGATCGCCTTGCCCGGCGCATCGGCCAGCAGCACGCGCCCCTGGCGGTCACGGACGGTGACCGCCAGTGTGGCGGGATCGAGCGTCACGGCCAGTGCGGAGGTACGCAGCACGACATCATCGCCGGACGACGCGCGTTCGAGCGGCACGCGCTGCCGGCGCTGGTCCGGCACAACCGCCCAGGAAGCGTCTTCGGGCAGCGCGCCGCTGCCGGCGCGGATGCGGACGATGTCGGCGCGCGGCGCGCTGATCTCGATCGTCACGCCATCATGCGCCGCAGTATAATGATCGACCGTGCTTGCCGATACTGCCGGCGGCGCGATCATCAGCGCGACGCCGATCACCCGCGCAAGGGCGCTGCGCAGCGCGATCATGCGAGCAGGAAGGTGGCCGGCACGCCGCCGACCGAGGAGGGCGCCACCCAGACGTCGAACGCGCCGGGCTCGGCGAACGTGCGGCGGTCGGGATGGACAAAGGCGAGGTCGGCGCGGGACAGCGCAAAGGTAACGCGCGTGCTCTGCCCGGGCGCGAGGTCGAGGTGACGGACGCCTTTCAGCGCGCGCACCGGCTGGGTCAGGCTTGCGACCTTGTCGTGGATATACAATTGCGCCACCTCATGCGTCTGTCGCGTGCCGGAATTGGTCACCGTGGCGGATACCGCGATCGGACCGGTGCCAGCAAGGATCGGTGCGCTCACCTCGGTGTCGGAATAGGCGACGGCCGAATAGCCCAGGCCATGACCGAACGGATAGAGCGCCGCGTTCGTCACCTCGCGATATCGCGCCTTCCACGCCTGTTCCTCGCTCAACTGCGGGCGGCCGGTAGCGCGGTGATTGTAGAAGAACGGCTCCTGTCCCGAGACCTGCGGAAAGCTGACCGGCAACCGGCCTTGCGGCGCACGGTCGCCGAACACGATATCCGCCATGGCATTGCCCGTCTCCGAGCCGAGGAACCAGGTCGCAAGGATTGCCGGCGCCGCGCGCACCGCGCCGCCCAGCGCAAGCGCCCGGCCGTGGCGTAGCAGCACGATGACGGGCTTGCCGGTCGCGGCGACCGCCTCGGCCAGCGCGCGTTGCGGCTCGGGTATCGTGATCTCGGCGCGCGCCTGCGCCTCGCCCGACATGCCGGCGCTTTCGCCGATCACCAGCACGACCATTTCGGCGGCGCGCGCCGCCGCGACGGCCCGGTCGATGCCGCCATCGAGCGCTGCTTCATAGTCGGATCCGCGCACCACTTCGAGCCTCGCTCCAGGCCCCATCGCGGCGCGAAAGCCCTCCTCCGGCGTCACGCAGGTCGCGATATCGGGAAAACTCGCCCATGGCCCCGGCATGTCGGCCTTGTCGCTCACGCACGGGCCGATCAGCGCGATCCTCGCCGACTTCGCCAGCGGCAGCAGGGCGCCTTCGTTCTTCAGCAGGACGATCGACTTGCACGCCGCCTCGCGCGCGAGCGCGACCGCCTGCGGCAGGCGGATGTCACGCTGCTCGCGCGCCGGATCGAGCGAGCGGTAGGGGTTGTCGAACAGCCCGAGCGCCTGCTTGACGTGGAGCACACGGCGGACCGCCGTATCGAGCGTTGCCATCGAGATCTTCCCTGCCCTGACCAGCGCGGGCAGGTGCTTGTCATAGAGGCCGCTCTGCATCGAGATGTCGCAGCCCGCGCCGAGCGCCTTGACCACGGCATCGGGCCCGTCCGCGGCGAAGCCGTGCAGGATCATCTCTTCCTCCGAGGTATAGTCGGAGACGACCAGGCCCTTATATCCCCACTCCCCGCGCAGGATGTCGGTGAGAAGGTAGCGGTTTCCGGTCGATGGTACGCCGGCGATGTCGTTGAAGCTGGCCATGGTCGAGAGCGCGCCCGCGTCGAACGCGGCCCTGAACGGGGGCAGGTGTACCTCGCGCAGGGTCGTCTCGGGGATGTCGGCGCTGTTATATTCCATCCCGCCCGTCACCGCGCCATAGCCGGCGAAATGCTTCGGGCAGGCGAGCACCGAGTCCTCGGCCTTCAGGTCGTCGCCCTGGAAGCCGCGCACGCGCGCTGCGGCGAATTGACGCCCGAGCCATGTATCCTCGCCCGCGCCCTCGACGACACGACCCCAGCGCTGGTCGCGCGCGACATCGACCATCGGCGCAAATACCCAGTGGATGCCCCTGGCGCTCGCCTCGACGGCCGCCGCGCGCGCAGTCCGCCGCGCCAGCGCGGGATCGAAGCTCGACGCCTCGCCCAGCGGCACCGGAAACGTCGTCTTCATGCCGTGGATCACATCCCCGGCAAAGATCAGCGGGATCCCGTGCGGGCTCTGCTCGACCGCTGTCCGTTGCAGCGCGCGTCCGGCGGCGACGCCGACGCCGTTGAACAGGCCCGTCATCCTGCCCGCGGCGATCGCTGCCTTCAAAGTTTCCATGCTCTGCCGGGCGGCGCCGGGATTGATCGCCGGGCCATCGGTGCGTGCCGGATCGCTATAGATCGACAATTGGCCGGCCTTGTCCGCCACGCTCATCTTCGCGATCAACCGCTCGATGAACGGATCGGGCAGGGGGGCGGGCCTGGCCAGGACCGGCAACGCTGTGGAAACGAACGCGATAGCCGACGCACCCTTGAGCAGTTCGCGCCGCGAAACGATCCCAGCCACGGCAATATCTCTCCTGCCCCTGCGCACAGGCGCGGCGTCGCCACGCGTCGGAAACGGCGCAATTTTCCGCTTGGCGAATGTGCATGAAACCGGTTACTAAGCAAGTCTTGAAACCGGTTACGCGGCTCGTGAGAAGCTTATGGATCGTTCGGGTCGGCACGGCGCCGAAGCGGAGAAGGGCTGAGATCAGGCAATGGCTGAGGCAGGCATTCTCGCGTTCGGACCCGCTCCCGTAGCGATGCGGAACGACACCCGGGGCGCGGCCGTTTCAAGCAGGTACGAGAAAAAATAACGGCGCGGCGATCGGCGCCGAACAGGGGAGATGACATGAAAAAGCTGACAAAGGCGAGTCTGCGCGCGGCGCTGGCAACCACGATCCTGGGCGCCGGCGCGCTGGTTTTCGCAGCACCCGCTGCGGCGCAGACGACATCGACCGTTCGGGGGCATGTCGACGGCGCCACCGCCGGGGCGACCGTGACGCTGACCGATGTGAACACCGGCCACCAGGATACCGCGAAGGTCGACGCCAATGGCGACTATATCCTCGTCGGGTTGCCGCCGAGCACGTATCGCGTCTCGTCGGGCAGCCTCAACGTCGAGGTGGTCGTGCCGCTGGGTCAGGCGGTCACCGCCGACTTGGTCGCCGCCACGGCCGGCACCGGCGGCGATGTCGTCGTCACCGCGTCGCGCGCCCGTGACGTCACGACACCGGTCGTCACCACCAACGTCTCGCGGTTCCAGATCGATAATCTGCCCAATGGCGATCGCAACTTCCTGAACTTTGCCGCATTGGCCCCCGGCGTCACCGTGTCTGCGCCGCAACTCGGCGGCAGGGCGCGCCAGGTGCAGGCCGGTGGTATCAATTCGGACAACACGAATACCTTCATCGATGGCATCAGCATCAAGAATCTGGTCAATCACGGCGGAACCGTCGGACAGAATCTGTCCTCGGGGAACCCGTTCCCGGCATCGGCCGTCGACCAGTTCGACGTCCAGACCCAGAATTTCAAGGCCGAGTTCGAACAGGCCGGCTCAGCCGTCATTTCCTCGGTCACCAAGACCGGCGGCGACAGCTTTCACGGCGAGATCTTCGGCGAGTGGCAGCCGGGATCCTTCATCAGCCAGAATTATGATGATCGCCCCGGCCACCTCAACAATGCCACCGCGCCCTTCCGGCCCAAGCCGCACTTCGACACGAAATATTATGGTGCCGACCTCGGTGGCCCGATCATCAAGGACAGGCTGACCTTCTTCGTCGATTTCGAAGGCACCAAGAAGACCTTCGGGTCGAACGACATCAATGTCTATTCAGGCAATTTTGCCGGCCTCACGCCCGCCGCCGCAGCCTATGCGCAAACCGCGCGGTCGCAATATAATGGCAGTTATCCGTCGAATTTCGACGAAAAGCTGTATTTCGGCAAGCTGACCTTTTTTGCCACCCCGCAGGATACGATCAATGTCAGCGCCTTCGTTCGCAAGGAGGCGAATCTCCAGATCAACGGCGGCGTCGCAACGACGGAAGCGTCGTCGAACAACCGCAACGACGAGCATCGCTATCAGCTCACCTGGAATCACCGCGGCGAAAACTGGCTCAACGAATTCACCTTCGCGCGCGACGCGGCGGCGAACGGCACGATCCCCAACACGCCCGGCTCGTCCTACGTCGTCACCTATGCCGCGCCGGCGGCATTTACGGCTGCGCAGCCCACGCCGCCGGCCGGTTGCTACACGCTCGTCGCCAATCAGACCTATGACTGTCCGAACATCGGCAATGCCAGGGTATTGGCGCTTGGCGGAACCAACTTCGCGCAGGACGATCATCAGTATCAGACGCTGTTCAAGGACAATGTCACATTCTTTGGCGGTGCCCATACCGTCAAGGCGGGCATCAAGGTAAACTTTACCAGGTTGCAGCGGCTCGAGGACAATAACAGCCAGGGTACCTATTTCTTCGATGCCATCAAGTTTACCGGCGTCAGCACGTCGACCCCCTATGCCGCGACCGTCAACACCGCGGCGGTGCAGCCCGTCACCGCCAAGAACACGGAAATCGGCCTGTTCGTGCAGGACGACTGGAGGCCCGACGATCACTGGCTGATCAGCGCCGGCCTGCGCTGGGATTACGAATCCAACGCAACCAACAACGACTTCGTGACGCCGGCGGCGATTGCGACGGCGCTACGGGCCTATCCCGGCTGGAAGGCGGCAGGCATCAACCCGGACGACTATATCTCGACCGGGCACAATCGTAAGGCGTTCCTCGGGGCGTTCCAGCCGCGCCTTGGCATTTCCTATGACGTGCGCGGCGACCGCGATCTCGTCCTCAGCCTCGGCGCCGGGCGCTATTACGACCGGTCCCTGTTCATCGATTCCGCGATCGAGACGATCAAGGACCAATATGAATCGGTCTCCACCATCAACACACCGATCGGCTCGGGCTGTACCGTCGGCAATCAGGGTTGCGTCGCGACACTGCCGACGAACGTCGACCAGCTGCGCGCGCTCGGGGCGATGCAGGGCGGTGAAGTACATCTGCTCAACAACCGGACCCGCATTCCCTATTCGGACGAGCTCAATTTCGGGATCAGGAAGCGGCTCGGCAAGATCAATACGTCGATCACCTTTTCCTATATCAGGTCGCACAACATCTATCAGGAGGTCGTCGGAAACCGGCTGCCCGACGGCACCTACAGCCCGGGCGGCAATCCGATTTTCGTCTATCAGGGCGTGCCTTACGCAGCCGGCATCTTCTATGGCGGGTCGGCGATCTTCAATGCCCCGCTACCCGGCTTTGGCAGCATCTTCATCGGCAACAGCGACGGCAAGGCCAATTATGCCGCTTTGTATCTGCAGGCTGACAAGCCCTTTACGGAACAGTCCGGCTGGGGGTTCAGCACGACGCTGACCCTTTCCAGTTCGCGGTCCAATGACTCGCGCAACGGTGCGTCGATCGGCGACCCGTTCAATTTCGACGCGCCGACCATCGGGCAGCAGGGCTATGGCAATTCGAGCGGCCTCGAGCGCTGGCGGTTCGTCGGCACGGGCACCGTCAAGCTGCCGTTCGACATCAAGGCGACCACTTTCGTCACCCTGTCCTCGGGTCCGTCCTATGGCGGCGTCGTGTGCGGGGCTCCCGCCACCACCCCGGGCAATGCCGGCTGCTATCTGACCAATTTCGGCATCTATCGGCCCAAGGGGATCGGCTACAAGAATGTCGACTTCAACATCACCAAGACGTTCAAGATGCCCTGGGCCCATGGCCATGAGCTGACGGTCTATTTCCAGGCGCTGAACGCCTTCGACTTCGTGAACCGCAATTATTCGCAATGGGGTGGCGGCTTCCAGAGCGTCGGTGGGCCCGGCCCGACCCTTGCGCCCGATAGCGGCTCGGTGGCGAGCCAGGGGCGCAACTTCAAGGTCGGCGCGCGGTACCGCTTCTAGGCGCGCAGGGGGATGAGCCGGTATTGTGCCGGCTCATCCGTCCACCCCGGGCGCCGCCCGGTCATCCCGCCAGCGCGGGCGCCTTGCAATGGCGATCGATAAAGGCGGCGTGATCGGGCATGTCCGCAGCGACCGCGGCGATCACCTCCTCGATATCGGCAAGGTATGACCCGCGCACATCATCCGGCACGATCGCCGCATTGGGATCCTGTCCCATCGCAAAGCCCTGGCCGAGCAATATCTGCACCCAGCTTTCGACCCGGAACAGCTCCGCGGCTGCGCGCTTGTAGAAGCGCCCCGACGAGGCGAACAGGTCGAGTCGCTCCCTGAGACTGTCGGGGACCGCCATGTGCCGGAGATATCGCCAATAGGGCGTGTCTTGGCGCTCGGTGACCTTGTAGTGCGCGATGATGAAATCGCGCACGTCGCTGAACTCGAAATCGTGCTGGCGGTTATATTCGGCGATATCGGCGGCGGCGAATCCGCGGTGCGGGAACAGGCCGAGCAGCTTGACGATGCCCGTCTGGATGAGGTGGATGCTGGTTGATTCGAGCGGCTCGAGAAACCCCGAGGAGAGGCCGATCGCCACGACATTCCTGTCCCATGCCCGGCGGCGTTTACCCGGGCGAAAGCGCACCGGACGCGGATCGGCGAGCGGCGCGCCGTCGAGGCCGGCGAGCAGCACCGACGCGGCTTCGTCGTCCGACATATGATCGCTCGAATAGACATGGCCGTTGCCGGTGCGATGCTGCAGCGGGATCCGCCACTGCCAGCCATGCTCGCGCGCCGTGACCCTGGTATAGGGCGTCAGCGGCGCGACGCGCGCGCACGGCACCGCCAGCGCGCGGTCGTTGAGCAACCAGTGGTTCCAGTCCTCATAGCCGACGCCGAGCGCCTGGCCGATCAGCAGCGCGCGCATCCCCGAACAATCGACGAACAGGTCGCCGTCGACCCTCCGACCGTCCTCCATCACGACATGATCGACATGGCCGCTCTCACCGTCGAGCCTGACGTCGACGATCTTGCCTTCGATCCGGGTCACGCCGTTGCTTTCGGACCGCCCGCGCAGATATCGCGCGAACAGCGAGGCGTCGAACTGATAGGCATAGTCGAGGCCGCCCAGCGGCGATGCCGGATTTCGCGGATCGGGATAGCAGAATCTGTTCTGCATGCCGGCCACGCAATTCAGCGCATAGTGATCGAAATGCCGCGCCGCGCCCTGCTGCCATGCGCCGAGCCAGAGCTGATGCGGGTGGAGCCACATGAAATCATGTCCGATGCGGCCAAAGCCATGGAAATAGCGATCATTGCCGCAGCGCCAGTCGACGAAATCGATACCGAGCTTGAAGGTGGCCTGACAGGCGCGGATCATCTCGACCTGGTCGATCCCGGCCATGTCGTTATAGGTGCGGATCGACGGGATCGTCGCCTCGCCGACGCCGATGATCCCGATCTCCTCCGATTCGATCAGCCTGATCTCGTAGCTGCCGAACAGATGCGACAACATCGCAGCCGTCATCCATCCCGCAGTACCGCCCCCGACGATCGTGACGGTGCGCAGCGGTGCGTCGGGGTGATGATCGGCGTTCATGTCATTCCCCCGTGCCGGTCTTCATGTGCCGTTCCGGACCGGCGTGCAATGCCATGCTATGCAAGCCAGCCGCCGGTGAAGCCCGCGCGCTCCAGCCCGAGGCGGATGGGTGCCGATCGCCGCATGATACGCCAGATGAATGCGTCCTTCGCATTGGCAATCGCCCCGATGATCGGCCCCTGATCGATGCCGAGGTAATTTTGCGATACCCAGCCGCGTACCGGGTCGACCGTGCCGCGCTGGATCAGCCGGTCGTTCCAGCGAAAACTCGGATTGAACGCATCGTAAAAGCCGTACTTGCCGTACAGCCGGTCGCCATGGCGCGCGTGCATCGCCAGGGTTGCGGCCGCGACGATTTCCGGCGCGAAGGCGAGCGAACCGATCGCAGCAGTCGGCGCGATCGTGCCGTCGTCATAACCGTCGGGTTCGTCGATCGGGCCGCGCGCCGAATAGGAACGAAACTCGCGCTCGTTGCCGTTGAAGACGTGACGCATATCGGCCGGGCCGGCGCACGCCGTCAGGCCCCAGGTATCGCGCGAATAGCCATCCCAGCCCATCGGATTGCGCATCGCATAAGCGCGCTGCGCCCAGGTCGCACGGCGACTATTCTCGAAATAGTCGAAACCCGCCGCGCGCATCGCGCGATCGCGGATGCCGCGGAAATCGATCCACAAATGGCTGTATTGATGGCCGAACATCGGGCCGAAGGCGAGCCGGCGCGTGTCGCCGCTGCCACGCCAGAAGCGCGGATAGGGCGCGCACCATGCATCCCAGGTCTCCGGCGGCACGGCGTGCGTCGGCGACCCGAGCGCCAGCAGGTTGACCATCATGCCTTCATTGTAGCCGTCCCAGTTTCGCTCGAGGAAACCGCGGCCGGGATGCCAGCCCATCGAGATCGCCGCCTCGCCGCGACGAAACCAGTTCCAGTCGGCGCGGGCGTAGATCGCGTCGGCAAGTTGGCGGATCTCCTGTTCGTCGGGGAGCGCTTCGTCGAAATACGCAGCGGCGAACAGCATGCCGAGAAACAGCAAGCTGGTGTCGACCGAAGAAAGCTCGGCACCGCCGAAGCGCAGTCCGCTGTCCATGTGCAGGAAATGGTAGAAGAAGCCCTGATACCCCGAGACATCGTCGGCCGCTTCGCCCTGCGGGGCGCGCGCGAAGAACCGCAAGGTGGCGAGTGTTCGCTCGCGCGCCGCCGCACGGCTGATCCAGCCGCGCGCAACCCCGATGGGATAGGCCGTCAGCGCGAAGCCGACCGCGGCGATGCTGCAGAATGTGGGATCGGGCCAGCTGTCCGGCACCAGGCCGTTGGCGGGGTTGCCCGTGTCCCAGAACCAGCGGAAGGTACGTTCCTCGATATCGTCGAACAAGGGCGGCAGCGCCGGGTCCGACGCCGAGCGCCGGCGGCGCGTCGGCGGCACCGCGGCGCCAGCAAGCTGGGACCCGATCCCGCCGAGGGTCAGGAGAGCGGCGGCGCTGAAGGAACGGCGATCGATCACATGGTCACTCCGACCGGCGCCGATTGCTGCACCGGATGCGGTTTTTCGTAACCGGTTACAGGAGCCGGTCAAGGGATATGCGGAATGATCCGGCGAGCCGTGCTAACGTCGCCCGGATGGCCGATCCGGACATGCCAGCACCGCATCTCTCCTGGCCCGCGCGGCTGCGCTTCGCCTCGGGCGATTTCGCCTGCAACCTCTATTGGCAGAGCTCCGGCCTGTTCCTGTTCTTTTATTATACCGAGGTGCTCCACCTCGCGCCGCAGGTTGCCGGAGTGATCTACATGGCCGGTTCGGTGTGGGATGGCGTCGCCGACCTGCTGACCGGGATCTGGGCGGAGCAGCAGCGACGCGACTATGGGCGGATAATTGCCTATGCTGCGGTACCACTCGGGCTGGCTTTCCCGCTGCTCTATTTCGTGCCCCCGTTTCACGGTGTGGCATTCGTCGCGGTGCTGCTGATCGCGCAATTCGCCTTTCGCTCGCTCTACGCGCTCGTCAATATTCCCTATGCCGCGTGGAGCGCCCGGATCAGCACCGACAGTCGCGACCGCGCGGCAATCGCCGGACTGCGCATGCTGTTCGGCACGACCGCCGCGGTGGTGGTCTCGCTGGCGACCGAGCGCATCTCGCGCGCCGTTTCCGGCGCCGACACCAGCGTTACGGGTTTCATGTGCGCTGCCGCCTTGTTTTCCCTGGTCGCGACCGCCCTGCTGATCCATGTCGCGCGGCGCTCGCCGCAAGGCGAGGGGGGGCGATCGTCGTTCACACCGGCGACACCGCTGCGGCATGGTTTTGCGGCGCTCGCCGCCAATCGCGCATTCGTCACGCTGTGCACCGCGATGATGTGCGTCGCGATTGCCTCGACGATGCTCTCGCGCTCGGTGCTCTATTATTTCACCTATGTTATCAGGGACGAGGTTGCCGGGACCACTGCGCTTGCGCTGATGGGTGTCGCCGGCAGCCTGTTCGTGCCGCTCTGGATGCTGGCCCGACATCGCATCGGCAGTCGCGCCGTGTGGCTTTGCGCTGTCGTGCTGGGCGTTGCCGGAAGCACGGCCTTCGCCTTTACCGACAGCGGCGCGATCTGGCGCGCGGACCTGTTCCTGTTCACGATGCAGGGCGCGCTGGCGGCGTTCAGCTTCGTCTTCTGGGCGATGCTGCCCGACACGGTGGAATATGGCGAATATCATGGCGGTGTGCGGGTCGAGGCGTTGAGCTTTGGGGTAGCCGCGCTGTTGCAGAAGGTCGCGATCGGCGCTGCGACGGCGATGACCGGCTTTGCCTATGCGGCGATCGGCTATGCGCCGCAAGCCGCGCAATCCCCGGGCGTGATCAGCGGCATCCGCTGGATCATGGTTGCCGCGCCGATCCTTGGCTGCCTGCTCTCCGCGCTCGCCATGATCGCCAATCCGCTGCGCCGCGAGACGCACGCGCGCATCGTCGCTTCGCTCCGCCGTGGCGGTCCTAACGCCGTGCGGTAAGCCTGAAGCTGCCGGAAACACCGTCCGCCTCCGCCGATGGCGCAATCCAGACGAGGAAATCACCCGGTTCGACCGTCGGAGTCATGTCCGCGCCGATAAAGGTCAGGTCTGATCGGCGCAGCGTGAAGCTGACCTTCTCCGAGCTGCCCGGCGCGAGCGACACGCGGCGATAGGCCTTGAGCTGGCGGACCGGTCGCGTGATGCTCGCCGCGACATCGTGGACATAGAGCTGCACGACCTCATCCGCCGCGGCCTTGCCGGTGTTGGTGATCGTCGCCGAGACGATCAGCGCGCCGTCCCATGCCAGCTTCCCGCTGCTATCGGTCTCCAGGCCGGTATAGGCGAAACGACCATAGGTCAGGCCATGGCCAAACGGAAACAGGGCGGTATTGGGGACCCCGCGAAAATGCGCCTTATAGGGGAGGAGCGGCCCTACTGGATTGGGGCGGCCGGTCGATTTGTGCGCGTAATGATAGGGTTCCTGTCCGGTCGCGTGCGGGAAGCTGACCGGCAAACGGCCGGAAGGACTGACGCGCCCGAACAATATATCGCCGATCGCGGGGCCGCCTTCCGATCCGAGGAACCAGGTGACGAGGATCGCCGGCGCCGCAAGGACCGCGCCACCCAGCGCCAGCGCGCGACCGTTCTTGAGCACCACCACCATCGGCTTGCCGGTGGCTGCGACGGCGTCGGCCAGCGCCTGTTGCGCGGCAGGCACGACGATATCGGTGCGCGCCTGTGCTTCGCCGGACATGTCCTGACCTTCGCCGATCGCCAGCACCACGATATCGGCCGCTCGCGCGGCGGCGATCGCCGCCGCTATGCCACCATCGAGCGGTGCCTCGACACCCGAACCGAGGGTTATGGTGATCTGCGCGTTGGCGCCGGCCGCGGCGCGCAGGCCGGCCGCGAGGTCCACCGCCTCGCTGTCGGCCCCATAGACATTCCATGGCCCGATGAGATCGTGCTGGCCCGTCGCAAACGGCCCGATCAGCGCGATCTTGCGGTCCTGCGGCAGCGGTAACAGCCCGCCGTCATTCTTGAGCATGACGATCGAGCGCTGGGCCGCCACGCGCGCGACCGCCCGGTTGGCGGCGGTGCCGATGCGCGTCGCCTCGCGGCGTGGATCGATGCGGCGAAAGGGATCGTCGAACAGTCCGAGCGTCGCCTTCACGCGCAACACACGGCGCACCGCCTGGTCGAGCCGCGCCAGCGGGACAGCGCCGCTGGTCACCAGCTCCGGCAGATATTTGATGTAGAGCGCGCTTTGCATGCTCATGTCGACGCCTGCCATGAACGCCAGGCGCGCTGCATCGCGCTCGTCGGCGGCCAGGCCATGCGCGATCAATTCCTCGTCGCCGGTATAGTCGGAGACGGTCAGCCCGCCAAAGCCCCATTGGTCGCGCAGCACATCGGTCATCAGCCAGCGACTGGCGGTTGCCGGGACGCCCGAAATCTCGTTGAACGCGGCCATCACCGACAGCGACCCGGCCGCCAGTGCGGCCTGGAAGGGCGGGAAATAGACGTCGCGCAGAGTGCGCTCGGAGATGTCGACGCTGTTGTAATCGAGGCCGGCTTCGCCCGCGCCATAGGCCGCAAAATGCTTGGCGCAGGCCATGACCGCGTCATCGGCGGTCAGTGCATTGCCCTGGAACCCGCGCACCCGTGCGCGTGCCATGTCGCAGCCGAGCAGCACGTCCTCGCCCGCTCCTTCCACGCCGCGCCCCCAGCGCGCGTCGCGCGCGATGTCGACCATCGGCGCGAAGGTCCAGTCGATCCCGGCGGCGGCCGCCTCGGTGGCGGCGACCCGCGCGGTGCGTTCGGCCAGTGCCGGATCGAAGCTCGCCGCCTCACCCAGGGGCACCGGAAAAACCGTACGGAAGCCGTGAATCACATCGGCGGCAAAGATCAGCGGAATCTTCAGCCGGCTGGCCATTGCCGCCTGCTGCATTTCGCGCGCCATCGTCGCGCCATTGCCGTTGAACACGCCGGTCAGCCGGCCTGCCTGCGCATCGGCGCATTGCGCCGCATAGCCCCCGGTCGGTGCGATCGGGTTGAGGCTGTTGGCCGCGCCGCCGGCCCAGGCGGCGGCCATCAGGGTGAGCTGCCCGGCCTTTTCCTCGAGCGTCATCTTCCCGATCAGCGCTTCGACGGCTGCCGGCAGCCTGGCCGTACCAAGCGCCGCGATCAGACCTCTAGCCGGACTGGCGCGCCACGCCAGCACCGCTGCGCCACCCAGCATGAGGCTACGGCGCGAAACCTGCGTCACGTTCACTGCAATCTCCCCGGCTTTGCTTCCACGTACAGCGATGTAACCGGTTACAGCAAGGGCCTTGATGAATTCCTCCGTTCGTGGTGCAAGCAAGACCCACAAACAGCCGGAGACCCCTCGCCCTCATGGCGCACGCCACCATCCGAGACGTCGCGCGCGCGGCGAATGTTTCGATCGCGACCGTCTCGCGTGCGCTGAACGGCCACAGCACGGTCCGCGATGCCGTGCGTCAGCACGTCCAGTCGGTTGCCGACGCGCTCGGTTATGTGCCGCATACCGGAGCGCGCAGCCTCAGCCTTGCACGAACCAATGCAATCGGCGTGATGCTGCCCGATCTGCACGGCGAATTCTATTCCGAGGCACTGCGCGGGATCGATGGCGAGGCCTCGGCGCGGGGGCTGCAATTGCTGCTCTCGAACATGCATGGCGACCAGCGCGGTGCCGAGACGTTGCGTTTCATGCGCGGGCGGGTCGATGCGCTGATCATCATGGCGCCGGACATCGATCCCGAGAAACTGCTCGCCCACCTGCCGGCAAGCCTGCCCACGGTCCTGATCAGTTGTCCCGACCTGGCGGCGGACCACCCGCAGTTCCGCATCGACAATGCCGCGGCGGCGGACGCGATGGTCGAGCATCTCATCGCTTCGGGACGGCGGCGCATCGTCCACCTCGCCGGACCGCGCGGCAACCGTGACGCGGAGGAGCGCGTGGCGGGCTACCGCGACGCAATGACGCGGAATGGTCTCGATCCGCGCATCATCGCGGGGAATTTCGACGAGGAATCGGGGACCGCGGCGGCTGCTGAACTGATCGGTGAAGCCGAGCGAGCCGACGCCTTGTTTGCGGCGAACGACATGATGGCGATCGGCGCGCTCGTCGCGTTCCAGCGAGCCGGGCTCGCCGTGCCCGGCGATATCGCCGTAGCGGGTTTCGACGACATACCGCTGGCCCGCTTCGTCACACCGTCGCTGACGACGCTGCGCGTCGGCATTGCTGAAATCGGTGCCGAGGCGGTTTCGCGCATTGCCGCGATCCTCGCCGGCGGAGAGGATACCGAAATCCGCCGCGTCGTTCCCGAGGTCATTCCCCGCGCAAGCACTGCGGCGGTCTGAGGTTCGCGCTCGCCGAGCGTCCGGCTAGGCGAGAATATTGACTGCCCGTGCGGCGACCAGTGCGATGGTCAGCAGCGATACGGCGGATTCGAACATCATCATCAGCTTGGCGCGACGCGACAAGGGCAGGGTGTCGGTCGGGGAGAAGGCGGTGGCGTTGGTGAACGCGAGATAGAGATAGTCGATAAAGCCCGGTTTCCAGGTCGCTGCTTCCTCGCCGCTCATCGTCATGTGCGGAAACAGGAAGTCGCATTTGCAACTCTCGATCACGCCATGCGACGCCGGCCCGCCGCGGTCGAGCGTCCAGAACCACAGCGCGAAGATGATGACGTTGGTTGCCCAGATGTTGAGCGCGTCGAGCAACAGTGTCTGGCCGACCTTCGAGGCATTGCCGTTGAGCAACGCATGCACCAGTTCGATCAGCGCCTCGAAGTTGATCAGCGTAATGAGCGCGGTCATCGTCAGCGCGAGCAGGCGGATGGCGTAGCGCGCGCGGGCGACCATCCGCCAATGCGCGTCCGTCCTGGCCTCGCGCGCGGTGATCTGCGTCCAGGCAGTGGCGACCGACAGCGGCAAGAGCAGCGCTACCTCCAGCCCCGGCGCCAGCCAGCGCGGGCCGAAGGTCAGGTCATTGACCATCAGCAATTGCAGGCAGGCAATCACGACGACCGACAGCCGCGCGAGCCAGAAGTCCCATGCATGGGTGTGGATCGCCTTCAGCGCTGCCGTCATGGCCTTCGTCTTTGCATGCCAGCGTGCTTCAGGCCAGAGGTCGCCGCGCCAGCGAGCGCGTTTATCATGTCGATCAGAAGAGCCGCGAGGTAGGGGTGCTTCGCCGTTACCCGTGGCGGTCTGCTCATGGCGCGACCGGCCCGCGTTGATGCCTGAGGGCATGAGGCTCCTTGGCATCCGACCGTCGAAACGGGTCACCGCGCCTGTCCATCCAGCGGTGGCGGGCAGGCGATGAGCCGACCACGGACGTCGATCGCTCGGTTCGACCGGCCGACGGCGCGCGACCGGTCCGCGGCGCTGCGCGCTTTACGGTGCGAGCGCCCGCGCCATGGTATTCGCAGGTGCTTCGAATCCCGGACGCCGGCAGCGACCCTGTCGCGCGTGGTCGTCGCGTCGGCGCGGTACGATCAGGCGAATGAGCCCGTCGGTGCACGACGAACCGCCTCGCGCCCCGCTTCCGACAGGCTCCGAAAGGTGATCGACCAGCGTCTTTGGGTCATCGCGGCAATGCTGTGTTCCCAGCAGTGCCGTGCCTCGCCCGAAAGATGGTAGATCGAGCGCGGCGCGAGCGCGACGTTGACCCGGTCGAAACCCTTCACGCTCCTGCGGCGGAAGCGCATCGTCGCCGGCGCGCCGAGCGAAATCCCGACGACATGCTCGTAAAATGGCCGGTCGCGATGCCAGCCTATCCCCGCACCAGGATCGTAGCGGAGCAGAAGGGCTTGGCAGAGCGCGTCGGGATCGAGTCCGGCGAACCGCGCCGCGCGCTGACGAAGGGGAGCGAGCCACTGTGGAATCGGCTCGGCGATGGCCAGCCGGCCGGCATCGAAATCATAGCCAGAGCCATAGGAAACGGTCAGCCGCTTGCCGAGCCAACCCTGGAACCTGAACGGCGAGAGATCGGTACCGTCGATCCGGTCCGCCAATTCTTTCGCTTCGGCAGGTGAGACGATCTCCGGGGCCGAACAAAGCCCGGCGAACGGGTTTGTCCCGAACAGGTCCGCCGATCCGTCGATCGCCGCGCTCACCTGCACGCCCCGGCAATAGGGTGGCGCGTACCGGGCGAGCTAGGGCTAGCCCTTCCCGATCTCACGCCAGCTCTGTTCCTTGATCTCGACGCCGTGCTTCCTGGCGGCCGCCTCGATCCGCTGCCATGCCGCGTCGCGTTCGTCGTCGCTGACGCCCTTGACCTGGTTGAAGCGCGCGATCGCGTTTCGGACATGACTTGCATTCTCCAGCGGCTCCTTTCGCTCCCCGGGGAAGGCAAAGGATCCCTTGTCGAGCTTCTCGCGATCAGCTTTGTCGAGTTCTGCCATTCTCAGGCTCCTTTCCTGTATCTGCCCAACGATCGAAGACCCACTTGTATTCCGGCGGTTCTTTCGGCGCCGGGGCAGGGGCACCGGCGACAGATGATCGGGCAGCAGGCCCGCGATACGATCGATGAGCACAGCGGCCCTTCGACGTCATTACTGCCGCTGCGCGGGTGCCGAGGGGTGTTCGGCTATGGCGTTCCCGGTCGATATGGGGCGCCGGTCTTCATCCCGCCGCACAGGGTGGTTCCGGTCCTCCTACCGAACTTCCGGCCGTCGCAGGCCGAGGCGCGGCCGCAATCGCGAATCGTAGGCCAGAAGATTCTCCTCGCGGCGTCTTCGACGTCTCGAGCGAGCGTGATCTCGCTAAATTGCGCCCAGGTCGCCAATCTGCTCTGTGTCGACGATGACAGACCGCGTACATGCCCTGATCGACCGGCTATCGCCGGCGCCCATCTGCGACCATTGCGTGGCGGAACGCCTGGCCCTGGACAGTGTCGAGGCGGCGAACATCAAGGTGCGCGAGGTCGTCGGGACCGGCGGCTTCGAGCGACGGCGCGACGTCTGTTCGCTTTGCTCTGAAGAGCGTATCGTCACGCGCAAGATCTGATCCGTAAGACACGGCAAACCGCCGCACGGGAGCAGCGAAGGATTGCGAATGGCGCGCTGGGCGCCGGGACCGCCGCCGACCCGTGGCGCTTGAAGACGCCGCCGCTCACCTCGGCAATTACGATGCACCGGGATCAGCGGGACGGTCGCGAGGTTCTGCTATGCGTCGTCGGCAAGACGGTTTTGCTATACGACGCCAGGAGCCTCGACGATCTCCACGCGATGTTGCGCCAGCGCGGCGACTGGGTCGAGCTTGGCTCGACCGACGAACAGAAGGAAGCACGGCCCGGCACCGTCAAAGCCTGGGGTCGGTCCCCGGAAAATCCGCTCGGCGGATGGTACGGGCTCAAAAAGGGGCTGCGCGGACGATTCGTCATGTAGATCCCGCCTCTGATGGCGTTGCTCGGGCGGGCGGAGGTGGAACACTTCCCGCGCAGCAATCGGATGAGGGCGATACAGACGCCGCGTCGAGCACACCGCCAATCTGATCGGCGGCAGGAAATATAACGCAGTGGATATGACGAGCAGCGATACCGCCAGCGGCCCGCAGGCATAGGTCGCAGCGATCGCACAGGCGTTTAGCCGGCGATTCGTCATCGCTGCTCTCGTTGCAGGCCGTGCCACGGGACCGGCGCCGGAAAGCATGCCCCTCGTTCAGCGGTGCGACCGCTGGTCATCGACGGTGCGGACCTGGAAAGTTTACTCCTCCAAAGCCGTCAGGGCGTGACGCAACGGCACGCGGTCGACAGCAACGCCGTTCGAAGCGACCGCGTCCCGTCGGTCCAGGTCAAAGCAACCCCAGGGCGACGGCGCGCATCGCCGCCTCGGTCCGGTTTTGCGCGCCGACCGCCGTCATCGCCTGGGCAACGTGCGTCTTGATCGTTGCCGGTGACAGGCCCAGCGTCCGTGCAATCTCCTTGTTCGAACGGCCATCGGCGATGAGCATCAGAACCTCGCGTTGGCGCGGCGTGACGATCTGACGCGGCGCCACGGCCGGAGCCGCGCGCTTGGCCAGCGCAAGCTCTGTGAGCCGTGCCGGGAGATATTGCCCGCCGCATAACACCAGTTCGATCGCGGCGATGATGATCTCGGTGCTGCTTGTCTTGGACACAAACCCCGCCACGCCGCTTTCCAGCAGGTCGAGCAGGATCGCGTCATCGTGCGAACCCGTGACGACGATGATCGGCGATCCGGGCGCAGCGGCCTGTAGCCCCGCAACCCCGTCGCGCGGCGCAGCGCCGGGCATGACAAGATCGGCGATGATCAGCGCCGGCGCCAGCGCCGCGAGCCGCCATGCCGCGGCGAAATCGGCGGCCTCGCTGATCTCTGCCGCCGGCCAGCGACGCGCCACGGCCCCGGCCAGCGCGTCGCGCACCAGGGCATGATCGTCACATATCAGGCAGCTCAGCATTTTGCCGCCTCGACCGTTACTTCCGCGGCGCTCACCGGAAGATCGATGTGGAACGCGCATCCACCGCGCCGGCGCTGTTCAACGCCGATCGTTCCGCCCATCAGGGAGACCATCCGTCGTGCCGAGGCCAGGCCGATGCCGAAGCCACCGCACGCCGCGTCGCGATCGACCGTCCCTTGGGTAAAGTCCTCGAACAGCGTCGGCAGGTCGGCCGCCTGGATACCGCGGCCATCGTCGATCACCCACAGTCGAACGCCGTCGCCGCGCCGCCGTGCCCCGATCGTCACGCGCCTTCCGCCCGAATGTCGCACCGCGTTGGCGACAAGATTGCCCAGTGCGCGCCGCAGCAAATGAGCGTCTGCGCTCGTCGTAAACTGGCTCCGCGCGGCAATAATCTGCATGCCCGCCATGCGCGCGGCAGCGTCGTGCTCCATTGCCAGTTCGGCGATCACCGCACCGAGTGCCACCATTTCGCGCCGCACCGGCATCGCGCCCGCCTCCAGCCGAAGGAAGTCCAGCATTGTCGAGAGCAGCGCCTGGGTCGAGCCGAGTGCGCGCTGTACCCCGCTCACCGCGCGGTCATGGGTAGCCGCGTCGGGACCGTCGAGTAACTGGTCAAAATAGAGCGCCGCCGCCTGCAAGGGCTGCTGAAGATCATGCGTTGCAGCGGCGATGAAGCGCGTCTTGGCATCGCGCTCCGCACTGACAAGCGCGAGTGCCAGGCGGAGCTGTTCGGCGGCCAGTTCGCTCAGCGCCCGCGCGTCGGCAGCCTGGTCTGCCGCACGCCATATCTGCACGCGAATGATCGCGATTGCCGCGCCTGCCATGGCCAGAAACCCGATCAGCGCGAAGGAATAAGGCGTCTTGTGCGTCGCGACGAACAGCATGAGCGATGCAATCACGCCCAGTGAGCCGACCGTCGCAAACTGGTCGCCATTTGCCATCATGACCATCGCCACGAACCACACGAGCAGGAACACGATCAGCATGCGCAGCGCGTCGTCGGCGGGCGGCATCAAAATCCAGACGCCGACCGCGGCGCCGGCATTGAAGGCTATGCCGATCATCCTGGTGGCGCCGACCCAGAAACGGCCCGGCAAACGGGCGCGCAACCGCGGTGCGCTGAACGCGAGGATTAACCCCAGCGTCACCCCGACCACCCCAGCCATCGCGCCCACCCAGCCGTTGAGCAAAATCGGCGCGACGAGGCCGGAAAAGGCGCGATGAATGAAGGCGAGGACCGCGATCATGACCGCGCACCCGATCATCGCCGGGCCGGCCCTTACCCATATTTCGGTTACTTGCCCGTCGCGGAGTTGCTCGCCCGGCTTGGGCAAGGTGCCTATTACCATTCGCTTTTGCCGCCCCCGGTCGCGCTGAACTGCGGATCTGCTTCACCCTATCGGTATCAGCCTAGCCCGTCGAACATAACCGGCTGTCCGGCGATACAACAGCCAAATCAACGCGTCCGCGTTTGAACTTCGCTGGTGCTACTGCCACTTGCCCCTCATTTTGACATGGTTTGCCAAAGCCGCCCCCCGCAGGGTCGGGCTCTCGCGCGGGGCACGATTTCGCGCGGTCGCGGCGCCCGGGTCGGGTAATGCGCACGGCGAAGTCGGTGCACGTTGCCAGGCCCGCTGCTGCGTGTTTCGAGACCCGCAGGCGCCGGGTTGATCGATCGATGACGGAAAAGCCGACCGGGTCGCCCGGATGATGACCCCTCGCGTCCAGCGGTGGTTCCCCCCCTCGGCCGTTTGGCTCAGCCATCCGCCTGATACCGGCGAACTGGCGCCCGATTTATCAGCGCTCTGGTGAACAGGGTCGGCAAAACCAGCTCGCGCGGAGCGGCTTTGCCCGGCACCTCATCCTGTTCCACGCCGCGAACCCCGAGTCCAGGAATACGCCATGCGCCGCATCGTCAGCAGTCTCATCGTCCTTGGCGCCCTCGGGGGCTGCAGCAGCAATCAGAACCCGGGCGGGGGTACCAGCGACACCGAGGCGCCACATGTGTCGATCGCCGCGCCGGGATCGGTCGATGGTGGCGAGACGATCGCGCTGACGACGACGGTGACCGACAATGTCGATCGCAATCTCACCGCCGTCATCACCTGCACGGGCGGCACGCTCACCGGGACGATCCTCGCGACAACGGCGGTCGCTGCCGACACGTCGATCACGTGCACGGCGACGGCGACCGATGCCGCCGGCAATCGCGGTTCGGGCATGGTGACGATCCAGGTCAAGGCGAGCACGGTCGCGCTGTCGCTCGGCGAGGGGCAAAGCAGCGTCCAGCAAGGACAAGCGGGGCTCCTGGTTGCGTCGAACCTCGCCTTATCCGATGCGACATATACCGGGGCGCTCAACGGCAAGGCAATCAAGCTGTACCGGGCGACGACGACCGGGCTTTCCTTCCTCGTGCCTGCCGATCTGGCTCCCGGCACCTACCCGCTGACGGTGACTGTCGGGACCCGGATGTACAGCTATTCGCTGACCGTCGTGGCAGCGCCCACCATCCCGGATGCCAAGGCGGTGGTTGCCGACACCCTGACCGGCGCACGCACGTCGATCGACGATTTCCTAGCGCAAAATGGCGCTGCGATGACAAGCGAACAGGCCGCGCAATATGCAGCCTATCGCAAGGTGGTGACCGACGCGCTCGCCACGATCGATACGTTGAGCCAGTCCGATCTTGCCGCCCTGGCAATCCAGTTCAAGGCCAATGCGCTGGCTCCGACGACGACCCAGGCAGCGACGGGTACCTATTCGATCGAACTCTGCAATACGTCTGCGAACCTGTTCGTCAGCAAAAACGTTCGTGGCATTGCGCTGATCGGGCTTGCCGCGGCGCTGTTCACGGCGCCTGAACCGATCACCAAGCTGTTCGCGGCTGCCGCGCTGGGCGTGGCGATCGGCAATCTCGCGCTTCCCGGCGGCGTCCTATCCGAGATTACGAAAGTCGCGGCAAGTTGCTACAGTGAAAGTGCCTATACCGTTCTCTACGACAGCAATGTCCAGGGGCAGAGCAGTCAAATGCAATTTGTCCGGGCGGTCGCTGCAACGACGCCGACCGGTTTCAGAAACAATCAGCCGACCAATCTGCGCCTGCAACAAAGCCTGACACTCGACGCTGCCATCGCCGGGAAAGTCAGTGCCAATATCAAGCAGTTGACCGAAATTCTAGGCCGTCTTCCCTTCACCCCGGACACGGTCAAGAAAGTTCTTGATTTGATCGTACCGGAAAAGACGGCGTTTGTTCCCGCCAATGAGGTGACCCTGGCCAATATTTCGTCCCCGCAGATTACCGGAAAGAAAAGCGGATCGGGAGATGTCGTGACCCTGACGTTCAGCGCCGCGCCGTCCGATCAGAATATCGACTTTACCTTCACGCTCAATCGCTCGAACGGCACGCCGATCCCGCTTTCGGGCACCCTGATCCTGAACGCGCCGACCGCGAGCGACGCCGCCTTCGAGGTGATCCAGGGAAAGTCGACGCAAACCACCATTCCGATCCGCGGTGCGACCTCGATCGATATCCTGACGCAACCCGCACATGGTACCGTCACGCTGACGAGCGATGGTTTGCTGACCTACATTCCGAGCGGGCAATATTTCGGCGCCGACCAGTTCACCTACCGTGCACGTAACAGCAGCGCGACCTCGGCGAGCGCGACGGTGATGATCTCCGTGGTCCGCAAGCTCGACGGCTTCTGGCGGTTTGCGCAGACCGTGACCGCTGTGCGGGAATCGCGTGCCGGGCTCTGCAAGCAGGTCACCGATTCCTTCGACACGCTGAACGTAAACCGGATTACCGACACCAGCTATACGGTCGATGACTATCGCGATGCCTATTTCCTGAGCATGGCAAGCAAGGACGATCCCCTTGGCCTCAAGGGAACAATCAAGACCCATGGTCGCGGCGGCACCTACGCCATTACCGAGACGCTGGCGCTGTCCATTCCGGACAGCACGCACATCAAGGGCACGGGCAGCTATTCCTGGGTCGAGGATGACGGAAGCTTCTGCGATGCAACGCTCGCCATCGATGCGTTTGATCCGGACCGGTAGTTTCTTGTCCGGCTCGAGGTGCATGGTGTAATCGACCCGCAGGCGTGCGACGCCGTGTCAGCTGCGCGGCGACACTTTACCATCCCGCCTCGCGGCCTGCATGAAGATCGGCGTTGAACAGCCAGGGAAAAGTGGCTCGGATGGCATGCTTTCTCGCGTCGTGCAGGCGGCAGATCGATCGGCCGCCATCGGCCAGACCATGAGGCGTCGTGGCGCCATTCGCCAGCATCCGGCCTTGCCCGGTCACGCTACCCCTGCCGGCAAGGCTACGGCCTTGGCCAGATCCTCATGCTCGAAGGCGCTGGCCATGCGCTCGATCTGCGAGCCGGTCAGGCCGTTGTCCGCGGCGACCATCCGCCAGGCGAGCACGGCGACCCCGACCTCGGCGGCGATGTTCCGCGCCGCGTCGGGCTTGAGACCGAACTGACCGGCCACCGCCATCGCGGTGTCGATCGAGCTGGCATCATCCCCCTGGTCGAGGATCAGCGCGTGGTGGCGCGGCTTCGCGTCGATCGGCATCGGATTGAGATCATGGGCTGGCGCCAGGAGCCATCCGCCCGCGTCGCGCAGATACCGGCGAGCTACACCACCACTCGGGACACAACCAACACGTCCTCATTTTGCCCGCGACCAGGCGTCTCCTCACGAACGCGATCACAGGCGACCTTTGTTATGGTCGCAGGTCACGCCGAATTACATGTGATGTCAAACGGCTGGCTGGAGTTATTCACAGGAATGACATTCGGAATGAACCTATCGGCGGCGGGATCGTAACCAAAGTGGATCGATGTGATCTTCGCGACCGTGACGCGCTGTCGTCCTCACGCCGGGACAAGGCGAGCCGGCAGGACGTCGCTCGTGCCGAGGAGGCGTTCGGATGGGCGACGTAAGGTTTTCGCTACAGCGCGCCGAGCCGCTGGCTGCCAGTTCCTCGCCGATGGGTCATTCGCCGCTTCCCTGCGCGTGGCCGAGCAAGGTGAGCGAGAGCTCCCACAGACGCTCTGCATTTGCCGGGTCGAGGGCATAGGGCGCTACACCAGTATAATCGGCCGTCCGATGATCAACGACGATCGCTTCGTTGCAATCCTCGAAATAGCGACCGCCTATCCCGTTGAGCCGGGGAGAGGTGGCTACCAGCAACGTCGTTGCCGCCCCTTGCTCGGGCGTCTTGCGCCGCTCGACCGGAGTCCGCAGGCCCCCTGTGTGCCGCTGGAGGTTGGTCGCAATCGCGCCGGGCATGACGGCGTTCGCGGTAATCCCATGCCGCGCCCAGCGGCGCGTTGCCTCCACGGCAAACAACGACGTCGCGCTTTTCGACTGACCATAGGCAACGAACGGGTCGTACGGCACGAAGTTGAAATGCGGATCATCGAAGATGACGGGAGAAAAGAGATGGCCGCTTGAGCTCAACGCGACGATCCGCGCATTGCCGGCAGCGGCAAGAGCAGGCTGGAGCCCGAGCGCCAGCGCGAAGTGGCCGAGATGGTTGGTTGCAAACTGCATCTCGACCCCGTGGGCGGTCCGTTCCAGCGTTGGCAGCGCCATTACGCCGGCATTGTTGACGAGCAGGTGCAGGGGACCTTGCCAGTCGTCGATGAGGGCCGCGATCGTCGCCCGGTCTGCGAGATCGAGGCGAACCGAACGGATATTGCTGTTGCCCGTGGACGCGATCAGTTCGGCGACCACCGGTTTCGCGGCGACTTCGTTCCTGACGGCAAGGGTGATCTCCGCGCCGAGCACCGCCAGCGCCCGCGCCGTCTCGATCCCGATGCCCGATCCCCCGCCCGTCACGATTGCTCGCCGGCCGGTGAGATCGATACCCTTGCTGACCTCGGCGGCGGTCGATGAAAAGCCGAACGATGTCGTGATTCGCGCCATGTCATATGCTCCACACAGTGGCGTTCGGGGTGCCGCGCGCCACCATCACAGGATCTGGTTTTGCCGTTCGTCGCAGGTCGGGCCCTGCGAAAAGGCGTTGATGTCGCCTGGCAGGGCCGGCGATCGGCACGAGCGCGTCTTTCGCCGGTATCGACTGGTCCATCCGACAGAGCGTGCTTCTCGATCCCGACGTCACGCGTGCAATACGCCTTTGACCGCATTCCTCGCGAGCAGCACGTCTGCGGGTCCGGTCAATATCGCAATCGTGCCGTGACAGGCCGGCTGGTAGCGAAATCGTGATCCCAGCTGCGACGAAATACCTGCCACGATCCTCCGCCCTTTGCCGACGGTCGCGGCGGAAACATCGAACCCCCGCCCGTCATCGGCAACGAGAAGAACGAACGTGCCATCGTTGACGGAGAAAGAAACGCGGACCTCGCCATGGTCGCACCCCTCATAGGCGTATTTGCAACTATTTGTGACGAGTTCGTTGACGATCATTCCCAGGCGCACGGCGATTTCGGCGCGCACACTTCGTTGCTGACACAATGATGAGATCGCTCGCCGACCCGTCCCGTCCGACCATAATATGCCGAGGCCTGTCACCAGTTCTTCGAGGTAAAGGTCGAACGGAATCATACCGGTCTGCTGCGCGACGCTCAGCATGCGGTGAACGGTTGCGATGGCAGAGACGCTCGTCGACAGGTGATCACGGATGCGCCGTGATATCTCATCGTCGCCGGGAGCAGCGCTGTGGGACAGCGCTATCACCGCCTGCAACGAATTGGCGATGCGATGATCGGCTTCGCGAAGCATCAGACTCATTGCCTGCAGTTGATGTTGCGCGAGGCAGCATGTTCGCGTTGTGCCGGTCTGTTCCATCGTCCGAGCCTGCCTTGCATTGCACCGCTTGAGTCGCGATGTTTTCGAGGATCGTTGAGGATCGAACCAGGTGCCAGCGAGATGGTGATAGGTCGTGTGAGGGCGCCGCTGCCGGCATTGTATGCTCCATCGACAATGTCGCGGGACTGCGACTGCAAAGACGCAATCGCCGCGGCTGGCTGTCCTTGCCGCCCTATCGACGAACGCGAGCGGAACGCCGTGGACGTGGTGTCATGGTGTCAGATGGCGCTCGAAAAAGGCAAATGTGCGCTCGTTGGCGACGGCGGCTGCCTCGGCATGATACTGTGAGCCTGTATGGGTAGCGAACGCGTGACCGCACCCGGAATAGCCCCAGATTACCACATTGTCCTTTGCGCCCAGCGCCGCCCTGATCTCGGATTGCGCGGCTTGCGGGATAAGCGGATCCTCCTCACCCAGATGGATCATCAGTGGCACCGCTACGTTATGTGCCTCGTCCAGATGCTGCTCGATCTTTTGTCCATAATAGGCGACCGCCGCATCGATCGGGAGGCGAGCGGCGGCGAGATAGCTCAGGAGGCCGCCCGGACCGAAGCCCATGACGCCGATCCTGCCCGTTGCGCCACCAACTGTTCTCGCCGACCTTATCGTGGCCGCCACGTCACGAATGCCGCGGTCGAAATCATAGCGCGCATAAATGTCCATGCGCCTCTGCCAGTCATGCTCGTCGCTCAAACTTACATCGACGCCGGGCTGTTCACGCCAGAACAGATCCGGCGCAATTGCCAGGAAACCTTGCGCCGCCAGTTCCTCGCAGATCGATCGGACGTCGGCATTCACGCCGTAGATTTCATGCAGCAGCACGACCGCCGCGCCCGAGAATTCCATCGGCCGCGGCCGCGACACAAAGTTGGCGAACGTACCATCGCTGACGGTCACTCTCATCGTCCACTCCTTGTTTCCGGGTTGGTCGCAGCCGGATCGCGCGCTTGCGTCGATGCCGGTCAGCATGGTTTGAAAGGAGCTGTCGTTCACGTTCTCCACCCGGCACCACCGGCAAACTCCGTTCCGGCTGCGGGAATAACTATTTTGGAAGGCTCGATATTTCGAGAACGCACGATTCCGCGAAATGCGATTTTCCGATCGGACGGCGTTCGGATCCGGCGTCGTGATCGCGCTGCGTGCGTCGGCGTTAGGAAATGGCAGAACATGTTAGGATGCGTTAGGATCGCGGGAAAGCGCACAAGCCTTTGGACGAAGTGAGGTAGAAGTCTCGATCGTGCGCGAGGGGCGGAATTGCATGGATCTGTCAGGCTATCGGTTAGAGAAGATCCAGGAGACTTCCGGGTTCATTCTCTACCGCGCGCGTGCACCGGACGCCTCGGACGCCATCCTCGTTCGCGCACCGATATCGCAGGCATCGGACGGCACGGTCCTGTCGCTGCTGGAGCGCGAGTTGGCGATCAGGGCCAGCCTCGATCATGATTGGGCGCTTCTGCCCGGACGCCTCGTCCGATACGGCGACCGACCAGCGCTGACGTTACGCGATCCGGGCGGATCGCCGTTCGAAGTGCTCGTCGGCAAACCTTGTCCTGTCAGCCACTTTCTTCGGCACGCTCTGGGGATCACGAGCGCGCTGGAAAAGATGCATGCTCGCGGATTGATCCACAGGGACATCAAGCCCGCCAATCTCTGGCTTGATGGCGCGGGTCGGGTACGGCTCACCGGGTTCGGCTTCGCCACCAGGCGTCCACAGGACCGTCAGCCGCTCGGCGGCTTTGAAGAGATGGTCGGCTCGCTCGAATATATGGCGCCGGAACAGACGGGACGCACAAACCGCACCGTCGACAGCCGTAGCGATCTCTATGCATTGGGGGTTACGCTCTACGAACTGCTGGTCGGGGCTTTGCCGTTCAACGCGGTCGACCAGGCCGACTGGTTCCACTGCCACATCGCGCGTGAGCCATCTCCCCCCAGCATGCGCATCGACGGCGTTCCGCCCCTTGTCGAAGCAATCATCCTGAAGCTGCTGGCGAAGGACACGGACGACCGTTACCAGACCGCCGCCGGCATTCGGTACGACCTTCAACGTTGTCTGGATGGACTGCGTGGGAGCGTCGGTTCGAAAGATTTTGCGATAGGATCCCGCGACCGTCCGGAACGGCTGGTGATCACCGAAAAGCTCTATGGCCGCGATCAGGACATCAGGATGCTGGTCGAGGCGTTCGACCATGTCGCGAAGCACCGGCAATTCGAGCTCGTCCTGGTCGCCGGCCAGTCCGGGATCGGCAAATCGGCGCTGGTCAACGAATTCCGACGCACCCTGTTCGCGAGAAACGCGTTGTTCGCGAACGGGAAGTTCGATCAATACAAGCAGGACGTTCCGCTGGCGACGCTTTCGGAAGCCTTTGAAGGATTACTCAAGCAGATCCTGACAAGGAACGATCGCGAACTGGCGCGCTGGCGGTCCGAGCTGCGGGCGGCGCTCGGGCCCAATGGTTTGTTGATGGCCGATCTGTTCCCCAGTATTCAGCTGGTGATTGGCGAAATGCCGCCACTCGCGGAGGTGTCGCCGCAGGAAGCCAGGAACAGGTTCAGGCTCGTGTTCCGCCGCTTTGTCAGCGTTTTTGCCCAGCCCGACCATCCGCTGGTACTGTTTCTCGACGACCTGCAATGGCTCGATGCCGCGACGCTCGAGTTGCTCGAGCAGTTGGGCAGCGAGGAGCCCATTCCCAACCTTTTGCTGATCGGCGCCTATCGCAGGCAGCCGCGCCAGCCATCCGCTGCGCTCGAGAATGCGCTTGCGAGAATTTCGAACGCTCATGTCGCGCTGAAGCGCATCGACCTGTCGCCCCTTTCGTTGTCGGAGGTCGCCAGTCTGGCGGCAGACGCGCTGCGTTCGACACCCGCGGCCGTCGCACCGCTTGCCGAACTGATGTTCGCCAAGACGCAGGGCAATCCGTTCTTCGTGATCCAGTTCCTCAAGACGATCCACGCCGATGGATTGATCGATACCGATGGCGGAACCGAGCGGGCCCGGTTCGATCTGGGTCGTATCCGGGCTGCCGATATTACCGGCAACGTGGCCGAGCTGATGGTGGCGAAGCTCGGGCGATATGAGGTCTTTTCGGTTAGCGTTGCCATGCTGCTTGCCTGCATCGGCACCGCCGCGCGCACCGAGCTGTTGGCCTCGGTCCTGGAAATTACCGACAATGCCGTCGAGGAAGCGCTCCAGGGATTTGTCGATGACAGCCTTCTGCTTCGCAGCGATGATGGTTTTACCTTTGCCCATGACAGTGTCCGGGAGGCGGCCTACGCCCTCATGTCGCAGGATCAGCGCGCGCTCGCGCATTTGCGGATCGGACGCCGGCTAGCGGCGCGCCTTGCGACAGGCGAAGCCGACGAGGACATCTTCGCGATCGTGGGACAGTTCAACCGCGGCGTCGCGATGATCGGATCGCCCGCGGAACGCCTCCAGGTCGCCAATCTCAATCTGGAAGCCGGAAGACGCGCCATTGCGGCGGCCGCCTATGAGACTGCGCTTGGTTATCTCGAGGCGGGCTGCGCGCTGCTCAGTCCGGAAGGCTGGGGCGCGAACTACCGCATCAACTTCGAACTCGAATTCCACCGCACCGATTGTCTGTTCATGGCGGGCGAGGTGAACCTCGCTGAGGAACAACTCGCCGATCTCGCCACCCGCAGCACGAGCATGGCGGATTACTTCCGTGTCGTGAGCCGGCAGATTGTCGTTTATTCCTATCTCGGCCAACTGGACAAGGCTGTTGTTCTGGCTGTCGATTGTGCCGCGCGCCTGGGACAGTCACTTCCCGAAAAGCCCGATCCCGCTGCGCTGGAGGAGGAATATGAGGCGTTCGTGACGCGGCTGGGCGGGCGTCCGATAGAAGCGTTGTTCGATCTGCCGGGCATGACTGATCCACACTGGCTCCAGGTTATGGATGTGCTTGAGTCGCTGATCACGTCGGCAGGCATCCACCGGGAAGATCTTCAGGTCCTGACGATCTTGCGCATGGCCAATATCAGCCTCGATCATGGGCTGGCCCATGAGAGTGCTCATATCTTTTCGAACCTCGGCGGTTTGGTCATTGGCTGGCGCTTTGGCGATTTTGCGAGCGCACACCAGTTCGGCAGACTCGCCCTGCGCCTCGCCGACGAGCGCGGGTTCGACCGCTACGCTTCCCGCATCTACGCCGTGGTCTCGGGGACCGTAGGTCCGTGGAGCCTGCCGCTCCGGGACTGTTTCGAACTTTCCATGCGGGCGCTGGAGATGGGGCGCGAGCAGGGGGGCGTCACCTATGCGGGCTATGCCTGGTCCACGGCCCTGAGCGCGGCACTCGATGGTGGCAAGGGACTGAGCGAAGTGCATCGGCTCGCGGACGTTGCCCTCGTCCTCATGAAGAAGATGAAATTTTCGCTCGCCATTGAGTTCGTCAACACCATCATCCTGACGGTCCGGGCGCTGCGCGGCATGACCGCCAGCCTGGGCTCATTTGCCGAAGCCGGCTTTGACGAGCAGGCGCACCAGGCCTTTCTCGAGCATAAGCCGCATCTGTGGCATGCCCTGGTTCGTCACCGCGTCCGCAAACTGCAATTGCTTTTTCATGCCGGAGATTACGCCGCATGCTCCGACCTGGAGGTGCTCCTTTCATCCGATATCGAGAAATTGAAGGTCTTCGAACGTGCCGAATACTGCCTGTTCTCCGCGCTTGCCGGCGCGGCAAGGCTGACCGAGCTGCCGCGCGATGCCAGGGACCCCCATCTCGCGACGATCATCGCTGCGCACCGGCAATTGGCACAATGGGCAGCATTGTGCCCTGAGAACTTTTCCTGTCGTGCGTCGCTCGTTGCTGCCGAGATTGCGCGACTTCAGGATCGCGATCTCGACGCCCAGCGCTTCTACGAGGAAGCGATCCACGCCGCTGCGGAAGAAGGCTTGGTGTCGGTCGAGGCGTTGGCCTACGAGCTTGCCGCAAAATATTACGGCGCGCGGGAATTTCGGACGATCTGCCAGACATATATGCGCAATGCGCGCGCATGCTATGCGCGCTGGCGCGCGGACGGGAAGGTGGCGCAGCTTGATCTGCACTATCCCGAACTCGGACGCGAAAATACCGGCCGTGCGGCCAGCGCGCTCTCTGCGAGCGCGATATCGGAGAATCTGGACCTTTCGGCGCTTGTCGAAATTTATCAGACGGTATCGGGCGAGATCGTTCTCGATCGCCTGATCGAGCAGCTGATGATTACCGTCGTCGAGCAGGCCGGCGCCGTTCGCGGTGTCCTGTTGCTCCCGCGCGCCGGCGAAATGCGCATCGCCGCCGAAGCGGTGACCGGCAAGGACAGGGTGGCGGTCATCCGTCGTTCCTACAGCGGGCTCGCCGGAGAACTGCCGATATCGGTGCTCAACTATGTCGTGCGGTCGCTGGAGCCGCTGATCCTCGACGATGCGCTTCAGCCCAATACATTTTCTGCCGACGTCTATCTGCTTGCCTCGAAGCCGCGCTCGATCCTTTGCCTGCCGCTCGTCAAACAGGGGCAACTGGTCGCGATCCTCTACCTCGAAAACGCGCTCTCATCGCATGTGTTCACGCCCTCGCGGCTGGCAATCCTGCAAATGCTCTCTTCGCCGGCAGCAATTTCGATCGAGAATGCGCGTCTCTTTCTTGAAGCACAGGAAGCACGCGACAAAGCGCGGCGCGCCAATGACGAGCTCCAGCAATCGTTCGACATGATACCGACCCTGGCGTGGCGCGCCCTGCCGGACGGCGCGTTCGAGATCGCGAACAAGAAGTGGAAGGAGTTCAGCGGGCAGGAAGCGATCCCGGAGGCGCGCGACGCCTGGCCGGGGACCTATCATCCCGACGATGTCGGTCATGTCGAAGATCGCTGGCAGAATTTGCTGTCGTTCGGCGTGTCGGGCGAGATCGAGGCCCGGATCAGGCGCTTCGACGGCGAGTTCCGGCGCTTTCTCTTCCGCGTGGAGCCAATGCGGGATGAAACCGGCGCGATCGTCAAATGGTACGGTACGGCGATGGACATCGAGGATTTTCGTCGCGCCGAACAGGCGCAGGAGGCGCTGGCACGGGTTTCGCGCATCACCGCGCTCGGCGAACTGTCGGTCTCGATTGCGCATGAGGTGAACCAGCCGCTGATGGCCATCGTCACAAATGCCGCCACCTGTGTGCGTTGGCTGGGCGAGAATAATCTGAACGTTCCGGAAGCGCGCCGCGCCGCCGAACGCATCATCAACGAGGGGCACCGCGCCGGCGACGTCATTGCCAGCATCCGGGCGCTTGCCAAAAAGGCGGCTCCGCAGATGGTCGCGCTCGACCTCAACGACGCGATCCTGGAAGTCGTCCAGTTGATGCGCAACGAACTTGATCGCAACGCCATCACGGTCGAGACAAGGCTGGCCGAAAACCTCAATCCTGCCCTGGCCGACCGCGTGCAGATGCAACAGGTCATCCTCAATCTGGTCATGAACGGTATCGAGGCGATGAGCATGTCTTCAGGCCGCGTGCGCAAGCTCAGGATCGAATCTCGGGTAACAAGCGACGGCGAGCTGACCATTTCGGTGTCCGACACCGGACGGGGCCTCGACCCGGCATTGAAGGACCGGATCTTCGAGGCTTTTTTCACCACCAAGGATGGCGGGATCGGCATGGGCCTATCCATCTGCCGGTCGATCATCGAAGCACATCGCGGACGCCTGTCGGTCACTGCCAACAAGCCGCGCGGCACGACCTTTGCCTTTATCCTGCCCGCCGTCGCAGAGGAGCGCGCCATTGCCGTTGCGTGATCGGGAAGATGCTCCCACCGTCGTCGTCATCGACGACGACCGGGCGGTGCGCGAAGCGTTGGAAGGCCTCTTCGCGTCTGTCGGGTTATCGGTCGATCTGTTCGATTCGGTCGATGCCTATCTCGAAGCTGCGCCGGACGAGCGGCCAGGATGCCTGGTGGTAGATGTCCGGTTGCCGGGGAAGAGCGGCCTCGATTTTATCGAAGAGGAGGCGCGCGCGGGCAACCGGCGCGCGATCGTCTTCATCAGCGGGCATGCGGATATCGCGATGTCGGTGCGGGCGATGAAGGCAGGCGCTATCGAGTTTCTCACAAAGCCGGTGCGCGAACAGGAGCTGCTGGACGCCGTCCAGCGGGCGATAAGGCATGATCGGCAGCAGCGGGCCGAGCAGAAAAAGATCGCTGAAGCGCGCGCGCGCTATGGCCTGCTGACACCGCGCGAGCGCGCCGTCATGGCGCAGGTGGTGATCGGCCGGCTGAACCGACAGATCGCCGAGGACATCGGCATCACCGAAGCTACGGTGAAACTGCATCGCGGTCAGATCATGCGAAAGATGCAGGTTGGTTCACTGATTGACCTCGTCCGCGCCGCGGACCTGCTGGGCGACTGATCGATCGCGCGGCGCGCTCCGGCAGTCAGAACGTGTAGGATATTTGCGCCCACCACATGCGGGGTTCGCCGGTCAGCGTATAGGCATCGCCGATGATCTCGAACGCGCTGGCGGAGCTGACGCGATAGTTCTTGTCGGCGAGGTTCGTCACCCCGGCAGCGACACTGATCCGCGATCCTGCGACGCGGCGCCAGTCCATCCGGAGGTCGGTGATCGTATAGCCGGGCGCCGTATAGGGATCGGCGGTCGAATAACCGAATACGGTCATTTGTTGGAGCGGCGGGACGCCGGCAAGTTTGGAGGTGTTCGCAACGGCAACCGCATCGACATAGGGTCCGCGGTGATAGATATTGGCGCCGAACGTGACATCGTGCCCAATCAGCCCCTTGAGCAGCACTGTCGGACGGATCGACCATTGCCACCGCGAGGTGTTGGCGAACCGATCGGGTGTGAAGGTGATCGTTTGACCCGCAATGCTCAGACGCCCCGCGGCATGGTCGATCGAGATAGGCGTGGTGGACGCAAGTCCGGCGCATTGCGGCCGCCAGAACTGCGCGCCGCAGGTCGAATCCTCCGACCAGTTGGAGTAGCGCGCATCGGTGTACGCAAGGTTGCCCGCCAGCGTGAACCACTTGGTCGGCGACAACGAACCCTCGATCTCGACACCGTCGATCTGGGCGTTGGCAAGGTTTGTCGTCACCGTTTGCGCCGTGCCGGGAATGATTTCCCCTTCCTGTATGTTCGAATACCAGGTGTGGTAATAGCTTGCGTTGAGTTGTCCGCGCACGGTGCCGATCGCCCAGTGGCTCTTGATGCCGACCTCGAAATCCTCCGCGCGCTCGGGTCCGAAAGTACGTTGCGGGCTGCCTGGATCGGCAACCGCGTTGATGCCGCCCGTCTTGTAACCGCTACGATGCGCTGCGTAGAGCAGCACATTGTCACGCGCCTGCCAGTCGATCGAAAGGTCGTAGGAGCCGTTTGCCGGGAGATCCACCGTCGTGCTGACGATCGACGATCCCGGCGCCGGCGTTCCGCCATAGGTTGGAACGGTGATCTGCTGCCCCTGAAACGGGACGCTGTAGCTGGCCTTGGCCGTTGTGTCGGTCCGCGTGTAATCCCAGGTTTCGCGATATCCGCCAGCCACGTGCAGATTGGGCAGCAGCTCGAACGTGGCGTGGCCAAACACCGCATAGCTATGGGTATTGGTGCGCGCCAGCGACGCGCATGGGGCCGCGACGCTCACAGAGGTGCAAAAGGCGGCACTTGCCGGATCGCCCGTCAGCGTCCCGAACACGATAAAGGGCCTACTGCTTTCGCGAAACGTCCGCGATCCGCCCTGGAGAAAGAAGCCGCCGACGAGCCACTGCAATTTGTCGCCTAAGGCGCTTCCCTGCAGCTGGAGTTCTTCGGTAACGGTTCGTTCCGGCCAACCGCCCGTCTTTGCACAGCTGCCCTTGGCGCTCGTGGTTCCCGGCACATAGCGACACCCGAAATCGAGCAGTGGAAGGTTGGTCGCGTCCTGATCGTAGATCGATCCCTGCACGGTCTGCCAGCGCAGCCCGAAAATGTTCTTCAGCCGCACTTTGGGAGAAATGTCCCAGGTCGTCTGGTTGATGAGGCTGCGGTTGCTGGTTTCGTTGGTCTGGTCATAGTCGGTGAACATCGTCCGCGGTCCGGCGGCCAGCTGCTGCGCAAAGGCGGTGCCGAGCAGTTGCGAGAAACTCTGTCCCGCCGGGGGCGCCTGACCTGACCAGAACGCATAGGCCGCGGCAATCGAGGGGATGTTTGCGGGCACGAGATTTCGCGCGGCCGGGTTCATGAAGCGTGGATCGATGTAGTAAAGCGGCGAACCGGTTCCGTTGCTGCGAAGGCGATCGGCCGCAAAGATCGTATAATTCTCGATATCGGCACTCGGGCGCCATATCGTCGATATCCGCAAGTTCGCATTATCGATGTTGTTGAGATCGGTGACGGACCCGCCCGAATGGATGCCGGTTATCCAGCCGTCTCGATTCCGGAACTGGAACGAGACGCGGGCGAGAAGCCGGTCGCCTGCAATCGGCACATTGATCGCACCTTCGAACTGGCGGTAATTGCGATTGCCGGCCTCGATCGAACCATAGCCGCCGAAGCGCGCGGCGGGCCTCGTGGGTTCGAACAGGACGACGCCGCCGGTCGATGTCTGACCAAAAAGGGTTCCCTGCGGCCCCTTGATGACCTGGATGCTCTGCAGATCGAAATAGGTGAGAGGTACGTTCGGCACCTCGGCGAAATAGGGGATCACCCCGGGTTGGCCCGCAAACGCGGTCCCCTGGCCGCGAAGGGTGAAGTTCACCGACGTCAACGCCCCGATCGGTGCGCCGCCCAGGCCTGCGATCTTGTTGAGATCGAGCGGGGTGTTGATGGCCAGACGGTCGATCGCGTCGCTGTCGAGCACGGTGACGGCAACGGGAATGTGCTCGGCTTTTTCCGCGACGCGCCGTGCGGTGACCACGATGTCGTTTCCCGTATCAGGCGCCGATCGATCCTGCGCCAGGGCAGGCACGGCATGACCGGCGAGCCCAAGCGCGATGATGACCGGCATGCAGCGCCTTGCGCGAGGCGCCGGGCGAGACGCGATGCGCCGGAGCGTCGATTTGTTTGTCGCTTTCACTCACGCCCCCCCCGCCAATCACATCCGAATCCTAGTCGCGGCGGACCGCTTGCGTGAATGAAGCGCTGACAGAACTGATTAGAATTTGTTAGCCGGCGCCCCGGTCCGACATTGGCCGCCACCGGCGACGGCTTGCGCCAATGCGCTAAACCACCGTCATCTATCGTAAAATTTTGAGCGCTTCGCGGCACCTTGCGTGGCGCATTCTGCCGACAGTCGAGTCGGCGCCCTACCAAGGTCGAGGAATGTTAGCGTGGCGGATAGATAAACCCGCCATCGGCATGATTGTTAAGGCGTGACGTCGCGCCCTACGATTTGGCAACCAAACAGCTCAGAGTCGGCAAAGAAACCATCGCCTCGCATTGCCGCTCGATGCTGTCGACGCCGCCAAGGTGGGCCATGGGACGGGAGCGCTTGGGCAATGTTGGAGCAGCAGTTGCCAAAGGTTGCGGAGCGAGAAAGCGAGGGATCCGTCACGCTTGCCCGACTTGCGCCCGCCGCCCACATCCCGTCAGGCGAAGCCGTCTTGCGGTTTAGGCGGTTCACGGTACTGCCCAACGCGCGCCAATTGCTTGCCGACGGAGTCCCGATCGATGTGGGAAGCCGAGCGTTCGATCTGCTGGTCGTGCTGCTCCAGTCGCGCGGCACGATCGTCAGCAAGGCGGAGATCTTCAGGCATGTCTGGCCGTCCACGACGGTGGAGGAAAGCAACCTTCGCTTTCAGATGGCCTCGCTGCGCACCGCGCTGGGTGAAGACCGCGATGTCATCAAGACGATCCCCGGTCGAGGCTATCTCCTGGTTGCCGAGGCCTTTATCGATGCAACGCTCACCCGCCCCGTCATGACGGGTCCGGACGATGTACCGACCGATATGGCGGACGACACGATGATCGCGGCGGATGCATCTGCGCATCCAACCGTGGCCATTATCGACGACGATCGCGGTGTGCGCGAGGCGCTGGAGGGACTGCTGATGTCGGCGGGACTTGCGACCGAAAGCTTTGGCTCGGCGCAGGAGTTTCGTGACCGCCAATGGGCCGCGCCGCCGGCATGCCTTATCCTCGATGTCTGGCTCCCGGGGATCAACGGGATCGATTTTCACCATGAGCTGGGACGTGAGGGACGACAGCCGCCGGTCATCTTCATCAGCGGTCATGCAGACGTACACACCTCGGTTCGCGCCATGAAGGCCGGCGCGGTCGAGTTCTTGACCAAGCCCGTCCGCCACCAGGAACTGCTTGATGCGGTTCAGGCGGCGATCACCCGTTGATCACAGGCATTTCGTGGCGCGAGCCTTTTCGCGATGCCGGATCGCGGGCCGCGCGCGATGACGGGCAAGATCGCGATACGCGTTCCTCACCGCGCTGATCTGATCGGATGAGCCGCATCAAGACCATGCGGCCGCGCGCCGACGTTACCACGCCGGGCGCGGAGAGTCGGCGTGATGCGGCAAGGATGGTCGCCGGCGCGATGCTGGGAAATATGGTGGGCGCGAACACCGTGCTGACCTTTACCTTCGGCATCTTCATCAGCAGTTTTCACGCCTCCTATGGCTGGGCGCGTGCCGACATCGCCCTGGCGATGACATGTTTCACCGTGGTCGCTTTCCTGGGTTCGTCGCTGATCGGCAGGGCGGCCGATGCCTATGATCCCCGGCGGCTTGCGGTCGCCAGTCTGGTCGCATTCGGTGTCGGGCTGATGTCGGTGCCGCTGTTCGTGCGCAATGTGCAGTCGCTATGGGTGGCCTATTTCTGCCTGGCGATCCTCGGTCTCGGTACCTCTCCGGTCGTCCTGAACCGGCCGCTCATCATGGCGTACTCGCGCCGTCGCGGCCTCGCCATCGCGCTCGCCCTGACCGGCAGCGGCCTCGGGGGATTCGTGCTGCCGCAATTGACCTCGGCATTCGTCGATCGTGGCGGCTGGCGTTACGGCTTTACCGCCCTGGGTTGCCTGGCGGTCATCGCCGCCCCCTTGATATGGATGCTGTTGGGCAGGCGCGTGCCGCCGCCGCTGCCGACTGCGGTATCGCCGCTGACCGCCGACGCCCGGCTGCGGTTCCGCGACATCTGCAGATCGCGCGTCTTCTGGACGCTGTCGATCATCGCCCTGTTCGGCGGGCTCGGCATGTCGGGACCTGCCGCGCATCTCATTCCGCTGCTGGGCGATGAGGGGATCGGCCCGCGGGACGCCGCCCGGCTGGCGTCGATCATTGGCATCGCAAGCGTGATCGGGCGCCTGCTGACCGGTGTGGTGCTGGACCGTTTCGAGACGCCATTGTCGGGCGCGCCGTTGCTCGCGCTCGGCGCCATCGGGGTGGGGCTGCTGAGCCGGCTGGACATCTCGGGCGCGGCCGTCGCGATCGCTCTTCTCGGTTTCGTGATCGGGGCGGAAATTGCGATTCTTGCTTATTACAGCAGCCGATATTTCGGGCTGCGCGCCCATGCGACGATATTTGGCTGGATGTACGGCGCGGTGGCCTTCGGTTCGGCGATCGGTCCGGTCCTCGTCGGTGCGCTGCGCGATCGACAGGGCGACTACGGCCTCGGCTTCGCACTGAGCGCGCTCGCCCTCGCAATCTCGAGCCTCCTGTGTCTGTTCCTTGGGCCCTATCGCGACGCGGTCGATGCAGAAACCCAGCGCCGAGGATCGTCCGACGCATGAAGGCCTGTCCCCCCTTGCACCGTTGCGTTCGGCACGGCGCGCAGCTGCTCGTCGGGGGCGCCATCATGCAATTGCGCCTGATCGGTTGGACAAGCTCGTTCGGATGACAGCGCGCCCCGTCGCGCGGCTCATCCGGCAGGATGCATCGCAAAGGCGTCGAGCGTGCGTGTCGAATAGATGATCGCCGCACCGGCATTGATGGCAACCGCCACGCCCAGTGCCTCGGCGACTTCCTCTCGTGTTGCGCCGAGTTTGATCGCCGCATCCACATGGCTGGTAATGCAGCCGTCGCATCTGAGACTGACAGCGACAGCCAGCGCGATCAGTTCTCGCGTCTTGGCATCGAGATGGCCGGTCTTGTTCCCCGCGCCGCCGAGCGTGCCATAGCCGCGCACCGTATCGGGGCTGAGCCTTGCCAGATCGCCGACGCGGGCGATGATTTGTTCGCGGTACATATTCCAGTCGAGCATGGACATGACGAAATCCTCGTGATGATATGCCGCTGCCGGTTAGGGCAGGGGGAGGGCGTGGACCCGGTCGCTCAGCGCCCGGTGAGCTTGCGATCGAGGAAATCGCGGATCAGCGGCGCCATGACGTCAAGCTTGTCCTCGAGCGCGAAATGACCGGTGTCGATCAGGTGCATCTCGGCATCGGGCAGGTCCCGCAAATAGGGCGTCGCGCCGCTCGCTGGGAAGATCTTGTCGTTCTTGCCCCACACGACAATCGTCGGCGGCTTGTATTTGCGGAAGAAGGCCTGGAATTCGGGATAGAGCGGCACGTTGGAGCCGTAATCCTTGAACAGGTCGAGCTGAATCTCGAGATTGCCGGGCCGGTCGAGCAGCGCCTGGTCATGCACCCAATTGTCGGGGTCGATGTGCGAGAGATCGCTCATGCCGTCGGTGTACTGGAAGATGGTCGTCCTGAGCGTCATCAGACCCTCGAGCGCCTTGCGATGCTCGGGCGTATCGCCGCCCCAATAAGCCTTGATCGGATCCCAGAACAGGCCAAGGCCTTCGTCATAGGCATTGCCGTTCTGGACGATCAGCGCGCTGACGCGCTCCGGATGCTTGAGCGCAAGCCGGTAGCCGACGGGCGCGCCATAATCCATCACATACATGGCATAGCGCTGGATGCCCTTCTGGCTGAGCAATGTGTCGACGATGTCGGCATAATGCGCGAAGCTGTAGGTGAAGCTCTTGTGGTCGGGGGCGCCACTTTGCCCGAAGCCCGGATAATCCGGCGCGATCACATGATATTTGTCGGCCAGCAGCGGGATCAGGTTGCGGAACATGTGCGACGAGGTCGGGAAGCCGTGGAGGAGCAGCACGACCGGTCCGTCGGCCGGGCCGGCTTCGCGGTAGAAGACATCGACGCCGTCGATTTTCGTGGTGCGATATTGGGTCATCACGACCGGTGCCAAGGCGGCGGGCGTCGCCGTCCTGCCCCAGGCCGCCGTCGGCAGAGCGACGCTGGTAAGCAGGCCGGCAAGGGTGATCGCCAGGGTGGCGCTTGGCAATGTCTTCATGGCAAATCTCGCTTTCGTTCAAAGGTGGAAGGGCGTTGTCGAAAAGGCTGGTCAGGCGCCGGGCGACGCGGCCATCTGCTGCGGCGCGATCGCGCTGGTGGAAGCGGTGACGGGCGCCTGTCTGGTCGGCGCCGGGGCACGTTGGGAGTCCATGTGGTAGCGCCGCCACGTCCTTGGCGTCACGCCGGTCAGCTGTTTGAAAACGGAGCAGAAATGGGCCTGGGACTGAAATCCTGAATCGAGTGCTACCTCCACCAGGATCCGATCGGAGCATGTCATCAGGGCTTTTGCCCGCAGGACGCGGCGTGCCATCACGTAAGCGTGTGGACGCATTCCCGTTGCGGCGCGAAACTGGGCGGCAAAATGCATGCGCGACAAGCCCGCAGCGCGGGCCAGGTCGGCGAGCCTCAGCGGTGCGTCAGCATTGGCATCGATATAGGCCTCCACCCGCCTCAGCCGCCACGCGGCGAGACCTTGTGGCGCGTGCTTCGGCTCGCGTTGCAACAACCGGACGATCGCGAGCTGACTGAGCAGCTCGGCATGGACGCGCAACCAGGAGGCGGGCGCCTCGCCGAGCAAACGGCCAATCCGGCCGATTAGCTCGTCCCGGACGACGAGGTCCTCGAAACCATTTGCCGGGCGCGACAGTGGTTCAATCAGTCTGCCGGGCACCGCGAGATGGATCAGGTCGCAGCTTCCAGCCGCATCGATGACGAGGGGTTGATGCGCACTGGTGACGCACGCGGTGCCGGCCGCCAGCTGTCCATCGACCAGGATCCGGTTGCCGCTCGAAAGCACCACATCGGCATCGGCCAATCCGATAGTGACAAGGAAGTGTCCCGGAGAGCAGGCAAGGCTTGTCCGGCAGGCGTCGCCGGCCAGATAGGTGCGGGCGACGTGGATACCACAGGGGCGCCGTGCATGATGTGCTGCAACGGCCAGCGGGCAGGGACGCAGGGCGGCGACTGCCGACGCGTCATCCACATCGATGCAGGAAATCATTTCGACGAATGCGGCAATATTTAAGCCATCATATCGGCCATAATACCTGCTGAATTCCTCAATAAACATGTCGTTTGTCCCGGAAATATTGCTCATCGTTCTTAACAACCGAAATGATAGTTTCGAAATGGCGCGAACCTGACTGCTTTTGAACGCTGCCCATCATGAACCGGGATAAATATACAGTGCCGCGAGCCTTTTGGATCGTGAATAGCTGGTAGGAGCCGTTAGATTTTGAGCGACCGAAGGATGAGGTCGTGCGAACAGACAAGACAGCGGAGGTGCGTCGATGTTGCGCAGGGGGGCCTGTCGGCGAGGGGTGACGCCATCAGGCCATGGTGTCGCCATCGACACCGCGATCGCGCTGTTGCAAGTCGGGGTTGCCACCGGGTTGGCGTGCGCGCCGACAATCGCGGTTACCTGCTATCGTCGTTGGACCGCTGCTTGCCGGTGGGGCCGGCACGTCCAGGCCGGGTTCAACGGGGCGACGGGCGCTCAGCGCGCATAGGCGGTGAAGACCAGGTCTTCGGATGCCGGGAGCCTGGCGTGGCAGGGGTAACAGGTTCTGATCAGTCCCTGGTCCGGATTGGCCCGGCCATTCTCGAACTGGCCATAACCCCAGCCTTCCGTCGCCGGAAATTTCGTGGCGTCCTTGAGCAGGATCTGGACGTTTGTCGGGTCGCCCGCCACGAACGACTGGGGCTTGCCGAAGACGGCATCGTTGCGCGCGGACGGGACCAGCTTCCAGGCAATGCGGGCCAGCATCGTTCCGTCGGGGAAAAGGCGCTTTCCTGTCCGGTACGCGCGCATCGCCACGTCATTGCCGAGGATGACCCGTATGTCGTTGAGACCGCCGGCCTCATGGGCGACGCTGACGACCTGCCAGTCGCGATAACCCGCCGGCAGACGGACACCATAGACCGGCGATGCGTTCGGCGCTTGCTGTACGGCTGCACCGGTGACCGCGCACAGTGACAAGGCGATGGCGCTCGCCGTCGCAAACCGACCATATCTGCCCCGCATTCGAGATCTCCTTTTACCGAAGGACTCGCCGCTATGTTCCGCTGCGATGCGGTAGGCGCCCGGCCGCCGGGGGAGGAGCGAGAACAGCCGGGCGCCCGCGGGTCAGACCTGGGCCGTCCCGCCATCCGCGAACAGCTCGGCGCCGTTCACGAAGCTTGCATCGTCTGAAGCGAGGAACAGCGCCGCCCTGGCGATCTCGTCCGCCTCGCCGACCCGTCCCAGGGGGATGAGTGTCGCGAAGTGGTCGAGCAACAGCTCTTGCTGCGCGGCGTCGTCGCCGGCGAGACCGACCAGGCCGGGTGTGCGAACCGGCCCCGGGCTGACGACGTTGACGCGGATGCCGGTGCCCTTGAGGTCCATCGCCCAACTGCGCGCCAGGTTGCGGACCGCGGCCTTGGACGCCGAGTAGACGCTGAATGCGGCAGTGCCGCTGGATCCGGCGGTCGAGCCGGTCAGGATGATCGAGCCGCCCTTGCCCATCAGGGGAAGCGCTTTCTGGACGGTGAAGATCACGCCCTTGACGTTGCGGTCGAAGGTGTCGTCGACCTGTTCTTCCGTGATCTGCCCGAGCGGCAGCAAACTGCCGCCGCCGGCGTTGGCGAACAGGATGTCGATACGACCGGCATCTGATTTTACATGGGCGTAGAGCCGGTCGAGGTCTTCGAGGCTGGCGGAATCGGTCTGCAGGCCGGTCGCACCATGTCCGATCTCTTCCGCCGCGCGATCGAGCACGCCTTGCCGCCGCCCGGTGATGTACACTTTGGCGCCTTCGGCCGCGAAGACCTTCGCCGTCGCGAGGCCGATCCCCGTCGACGCGCCTGTAATGACCGCGACCTTGCCCTTGAGACGATCATGCATTGCCCAGTTCCTTTCAAATTTTGTCCGTCTCGGCGGCGTGCTGGATGCCTCTCGCCGCCATATTCGTGACGCCCTGCTTTAGGCGTCGGGAGCCGCCTGCGCGAAGCAAGCTGTTGTTAGAAGAAATGTGCCATTGTCAGCGGCTCGGCTCATGCTTCGATCGACGCGGCCGTGACCGGCTGGGCCTAGCGCAGCGCTTTTGGCCGTCGGGGGCATTCACGCGCCCGGCGCGTCGAAAAACAGATAGACCCCGGTTATCCTGCCATCGCGGACCAGGATGAAGTCGGTGCCGGCATAGACCGGCGGCTGTCCGGGAGGCCCGGACACCCACCGGATCCGGCCTGCGCAACCCGCAAGCTCCTCTGGCTCGCCGATTTCCGCATAACGGAAGTCCGGATGCGTCGCGCGGATGTCACGGGCGATCCGGTCGATGGCATCGCGACCATGATAGCTGCCGTCGGGCGCGTAAAAGGCGGCGTCTGCGGCAAATATCGCGTCGATCGTTGCCCGGCGACGCGTTGGATCGCCTTCGCCGAAGACATCATGGAGGTTGCGGCGCAGCAGGAACGTGATGCTATGGGGCATGATCGTCTCCTCACGAGGGGCGCTGGCGGCCGACCAGTTTGCTAGGAGGGCATGTCGAGGGTCTGCTCCCCGGCCACGAAATACATCTTGCCGGACCGCTCGATGATCCTGAGCTCGAGCGCCTCGCGGAGCACGGCCTGAAAGGTATCACTGGCGAGATGCTCGTGAAACGCTTCCTCGCTGATCCATCCCTCGGTGAGGTGGAATATATTGGGGTCGAGCACGTCCTGCGCCGCATTGAGGAACGAGCAGCCGGCGCGCCGATGCGCCGCTTCGGCCATCCGCCCCGCAAGGGCCTTATAGGCAGCCGTGTCGGCGGGATCGACGACATATCTGGCGCTGATCAGGAATGCCGGCACTGCACGTTCTAAGGCCATTGTCTGTTCCTCCGATTGAAGATGCGTTGATGCCGGGAGCTTTCGGCCGCGCTGGCGAGAGGCTCGCAAGCGGCGCGCTCCGCGATCGTCCTACGCGTTGCCTGTGCGGCGTTCGAAAGAGTTGCGGCCAGTAAATGCTAAAAGGCGCTTGCCGGGGATTTCGTGGCGGTCTTTCGCCCGCGCTCCGTGCGAAGGGTTGCCGGTCTGCGCTGCTCAGCCACTCAGTGCGCGCAGTTCGCCCATCAGCAGGCCATGCACCGTCCGGACGAACAACCCGGCGATCACGCACGACGACAGGGCCAGGAGCAGCAATGCGATCCCGTTCGTGACGACGCCTGGTTTGTCGAGTGCAAACCGCACCGCGGCGCTCGCGCATGCGGCCAGCGGAAAGCTGACCGCCCACCACGCGACGCGGAACGGGCAGCATCGCAACAGGTGGCGCAGGCGTCCGAGCAGAACCGCCAGCACGAATATCGCCAGAGCGTAGAGCGCCTGCGCGAAGCTGTCGACGCGGCCGGTAACGGCGACATAGGCGGAGAACCCGACGGCGAAGGGCGCAACCAGGATCAGCAGCGCAGGCTGTTGCGCGCCGGGAAGCGGTTGCTCGAACAACAGCCGCGAGAAGATGATCGTGAACAACGGTACCGCAAAGAACAGACCGATCGCCAGACAGGCGATCATCAACCCCGGTGGCGGCGCCACGACCAGCGAGCGATAGGCAAGCGGCACGTCGAGCACGCCGACAACGGGGACGATCCATGCTGGCGTTGCATGGGCGGGATGTTGCCGGGCACCCATCCAGCGGTCGATGATCAGCCATGCAAAGCCGAGCATGGCAACCGCGCCGATCGTCCACATCACCTCGGCCGGCACGGGCGCGATCGGAGCGAACACGACCGCCAGCAGTAACGGGCTTATGAAAATCGTACCGAACAGGTTGCCGGCCACGGGATGTCGGAATTCAGCGACCACCGCGTCGAATGCCATGACGCTCTTGGTCAGATAGGCGATCGCCAGGATGGCGAATGCCGCCATTGCCGCCAACGCCAGGACCGTTGAGATCCATAGCGGTGCGCCGAAGGCGCGAGACGCGAGCCCCCAGGCCGCGCTCAGCCCGGCCAGCCCCATAACCGATGCGAAAAGGCCGACCGGGAGATAGTCGAGCGGCCTGCGTCTCTCGGCCCGTTCGGCGGTAGCGGCGCCGGCGGGTAGACAGGCAAAAGCGCCGATCGGTTCGTCGCGCGTGACCAAGTCAGCGCCTCGCCTGTGGGGCCGACGGTCGGGTCGGGGATGCGACGCGATGAAAGTCGAACGTGCCTTTCGAGGTCACGAAGATGAGGCACGCCGTTTGCGAGATGCAGTTTGTGACGTGCGGCTCGCCTCCTTTCTGAAACCAGTAGGATCCGGGCTCGAGGGAACGCGCCGCGGCGTCGTCGCTCGCTTCATTCGACAGCGTTCCGCTGACGACCACGCCATAATAGCTGAAGCTGTGGGTATGGAGGCCGCTTCTCGCGCCCCCCGGCATCCTGATGAAGTTGCTGTGCGCGCCGTTCGCTGGGTCACCCCAGGCATTCGCCACGGTCAGTCCCTCCTTGTTCTGATAGAATTGCAGGTCCTCGACGGGGATGACCCTTGACGCTTCGGTAGAAATGCCGCGCGACGCCGCAGCGCCCGACAAGGCCATGATAACGACCGCCGCAAATGACGGACGGAGCCAGGCACTACGCATATTTCGCCTCCTTCAAATGTGCCAAATGGCGCGTGCCATCGGCATGCGTCGACCATTCGATGGCGCCGATCCCGCGCTAACCCGGTGGCCGGTCTGGCGCGATGAATGTCTCAGAGCCGCGCGGCTCTCGAAACGTCGTAGCTGTCCTCGATCATCTGAAAGCGGGTTATCGTCTCTCCCGCGATCGTCAGGATGATCGCGAACTGGGTCGAGGTAGTCCGGTTGGTGGCCTTGATCCGCGTTGCGAGCGCACCGACGATCGCTGCCCGGCTGTCGCTGGCGAGGATGTCCTCCACCGCGAAGCTGACGGTTTCGGTCAACGAGCGTAGATCGGCGATGAAATGTTCTACAGCGGTCCGCCCGGTCCGGCGTCCAATCCATGGCAGCGCCTCTGTGTCCCCCTGGAAGTCGTAGATGAGGTCGTCCGCGAAGGGCGCAGCGATTTCGATCGGGTCGCGGCCTCCACCGACGCCCTCCAGAAAGGTCCTGGCGATCCGGATGTTGTCGAGCGTGCTCATGGCAGTCTCCAGCGTTGCAACGGTCAAGGTGAGGCGCGGCGCGTGCGGGCAAACCGGCTAGGCGAACAGCTGGCGCCATAGCGCCTGACGCGCCGATCACGCCGCGGCCGTCTCGCACTCGGTCTGGCGATTACCGCAGATGGCCGTCCAGGAATTTCGCGGTCCTGCCATTTGCCAGGTCGGCGGCGGCTGGATCGTAATGGGTGCCACTGTGACGCGCGAAGGCGTGGTTGCAGCCCGGATAGCTGAAAGCCATCGCATGGGGGTTGTCGGCCAGGACTTGTTTGATTGCCCGCTGCGCATCCTTCGAGATGAATTCGTCCTCTTCACCCAGATGGACCATGAACGGCGATGCGATCCCGCCGGCTTCATCGACATATTTGTCGGCGCCGCCGGGATAATAGGCCACGGCCGCATCCGCACCGAGGCGCGCCGCCGTGAGGAACGTCATCAGACCACCTAGGCAATAGCCCATCACGCCAACCTTGCCGGACGAACCGCGCAGCGAGCGCGCCAGGCCGATCGTCTCGCCGATGTCCGAAATACCCTTGTCGATGTCGAAGGCGGCATAGAGCTCCATCCCTTTCTTCCATTCCGCGTCCGTCCAGTGCGAGAGTGAAAGGCCGGGCTCCTGTCGCCAGAACAGGTCGGGACAGATCGCGATATAGCCCCTGTCGGCCAGCTCCTGGCAGGTGGCCTTCATATCGTCGTTGATGCCGAAAATCTCCTGCAGGACGAGCACCACCGGTGCCACCGGCTCTGCAGGACGCACGATCAGCGCGTTGAACGTACCGCCTGGCGTGGTGACCTGAATGTAATCACTCATCACATGCTCCGCTTGATCCTGGTCGTTCTCGTGGACGCAGTCACCGGTTCGATCAGCGCGGCGACATCGGGACGTGGGCGCCGAGGCCGTCGATCTCGTTCCAGCCGCTCGCGCAGACGAAGGCCGGACGAGGGCAGCTGACACTCGCGTTTCGCTGACCACTTCCGTCGGCGAATATGCGCGAGCAGGCTTTGCTGGTCACGTTAGACGCCGAGAGCTGCGGTGAGTTCATGCCGGGGCACCGGGCTTTGCATCCCCGTCGTTCCACCCGGGCAGTCGATCGCCCACCGCACAGGTGGAGGCGATAGACATGGATGCAGCCGGTGGCTCGCCAAGCCCGCACGATCAAACTTCATCTAACGTCATCTGACTCATCGGATGCGCGAGTTCGGCCTAGTGAATTCACGTCGACGCGGCCTCGCTGCGTCGCGTCATATTATTCCAGCTGGCGCGGACCGGATCGCATTTGGCGGCGCGGGACTACGCCGGAGCCATCCCGAGAAGGTCACGTCATGAAAGATCGCCGCTACGCTCGCCGCATGATACTCGTCACCTCGGTCGCAGCCGGGCTGCTCGGCTTCGCCGCCGTGACACCCGGCGCGCTCGCCAGCCCCTATTCCGATATCAATGCCGCGGCCCAGTCGGGGCCGGTCAACCTGCACCGTCTTCGCGGCGGCATCAGCATGCTCGATGGCTCCGGCGGCAACATCACGGTGCTTTCGGGCCCGGGCGGCTTTTTTCTGGTCGACACCGGCATCGCAGTCTCGCGCGCGATGATCGTGGAAAAGCTTCGCACGATTGCCCCGGCGCGGATCAGGACTGCGGTCGATACGCATTGGCACTGGGACCATGCCGATGGAAATGGCTGGGTCCGCGCACAGGGCGCCGATATCCTGGCCGACAGGGTCGCCGTGCGGCGACTCAAACAGACGATCCGGATCGTGGAGTGGGAGAACACGTTTCGGCCAAAGCCTGCAGCGGAACTGCCCAACGTCATCGTTTCGGGTGACCGGACTCTTCGCGCGAACGGGGAGACCATCCGCATCCGCCACTACAAGGCCGGACATACCGACGGCGACCTGTCCGTCTATTTCGTCAAGGCGGACGTGCTTTCGACAGGCGACACCTTCTGGAACGGGCAATATCCCTTTATCGACTATGTCTCTGGCGGCAGCATCGACGGCGCGATCGCCGCGGCCGACGCGAACATCGCAATGGCGACGAGGCGTACCATCTTCGTGCCGGGTCACGGTCCCGCCGGAGATCTGCCGTCGCAGATTGCCTTCCGCGACATGCTGGTCACCGTGCGAAACCGGGTAGCGGCGCTGAAGCGCAAGGGCATGACCCTTGACCAGGTTCAGGCCGCCATGCCTACCCGGGACCTTGACGCGACTTGGGGCAGGTCGGTCATCAGCGGCAATCTCTTTACCGCGCTCGTCTACCGCGGCGTATGAGCTGATCCTCCTCGTGAAGATACGGGGCAGCGTTCCGCGATGGCTCGAATCTCGCAAGGTCGGCGGTAGCCCGGCGCCGAACGAGCGTTCTGCCCAATGAATCCGCAGAAGGTTGCTCGCGCGCGGCGTTGGGCGGAGCAAAGGGCGCGGTTGTGGGCCGGCTTTGGTGCCGGGCATCCAGGCGCCTGGGTTCGCCCGCGTGCGACGGCGCTTTCTCAGGGACCGCGATCAGGATCGCGCGCTCGCGCCCGTTCGCGCTCGAGCTGCCCGATCCGGCGACGAAGGACCGCGGTTATCAGGTCGATTTCGGGCAGGCTGAACTGCGGGATGATGTGCTGGGGGCAGTTCCCGTCAAAGGCGCCGATCGCCACGCGTACGCAACGCTCGACAACGCCGTGGCATGGGCCGACAGCAAGCGCCTCGGCCCGGGTCGGGGCCTCGCCAATTTCGTACACGCGCGCCTTACCGAGCATCTCGAAACGGGTATGTAGGGAATTGTCGATGCAGAAGAGGGCGGCCCGGTCGGTTGTCGCCACGTTGCCGACGGATATGTACCGACGCTTTCGAACCAGGTCGTTCTCGCCCCTTTCGAGGCGGTGCTTCCATCGGCGATCAGCGGTGTGCCACCACGGCGACGGCCTGCTCGCAGACCTGTGCCGTGGTGGCCGTCCCTTCCAGGGTCACGCGTCAGAGGGTACGGTCGCGCGATCAGGCCTTGAGGAACTCCAGCAGGTCCGCGTTGAAGCGGTCGCGATGCGTCACCATCAGGCCATGCGGCGCGCCCGGATAGACCTTCAGAATCGCGTTCTTGACCAGCTTGACCGTCATCCGGCCGGCATCGTCGATCGGAACGATCTGGTCGTCGTCGCCATGGATGATCAACGTCGGCACATCGAACTTTGCGAGGTCGTCGTAGAACACGGACTCCGAAAACTGCTTGATGCAGTCATAGGAGCCCTTCAGCCCCGCCTGCATCGATTGCAGCCAGAAGGCATCCTTGATGCCTTGCGTCACCGTCGACCCCGGGCGGTTCGCGCTGTAGAAGAATTCGGCGAGGTCGCGGTAATATTGCGAGCGATCGGTCGCGACGCCTTTACGGATCTCGTCGAAGACGCTGATCGGCAGGCCGCCGGGATTGCGCTCGGTCTTCAGCATGGTCGGCGGAATGGCCGACACCAGGACGGCGGCCTTGACGCGTGCGGTGCCGTGCCGGCCGATATAGCGCGTCACCTCGCCACCGCCTGTGGAGTGGCCGATATGGGTCACGTCATGCAGGTCGAGCGCATGGACGACGGCGGCGAGGTCGTCGGCATAGGTGTCCATGTCGTTGCCCTGCCAGGTCTGGCTGGAGCGGCCATGACCGCGCCGATCGTGCGCGATCGTCCGGTAGCCATGCGAGGCGAGCGTGAAGAGCTGGTCCTCCCAGGCGTCCGCGCTCAGCGGCCATCCGTGCGAGAACATCACGACCGGTCCGGTGCCCCAATCCTTGTAGAAGATCTCGGCTCCGTCCTTCGTCTTAATGGTCGGCATGATTATTTCCTTTCTCTCGGCTTGTTACTGGTGCTGGTGTTCGGCCGGCTGCTCAGGCACCCGGAAGCGGATCAGCGATCGATCGATCACGCGGTGGATCGGGTCGGCGAGCTCGACCAGCACCCGGTGGTCCCCGGGCTCGAGACCGACCACGACGATCGTCTCGCCGCTCGCATCGATGAAGTGCCACGGTGCGTCATCGACGGTCACATGGACATGACCGACCCGTGGAGACACGGTGAGAGCGCCCTCGCCGAACACGGGGAGGAGCCGCAGATTCTCCGCGCGGTACCCGATGAAAACCCGACCCTGGGCAAGCGGCCCGGCGAGAGGCTGGTCGACGATGAGGCGCGGCGGCGGCTCGTCATCGATCGCGACCAACGCGGACTGCTTCACGACGAACGTCACGATTTCACGAACGCGAGGAGATCCGCGTTGAAGCGCTCGCGGTGCGTTACCGCGAGACCATGCGGCGCGCCCTGGTACACCTTGAGCGTCGCTGACCGGATCAGCTGGCGTTGCAGAAGGGCGGAGTTGGCGATCGGCACGAGCTGATCGTCGTCGCCGTGGATGATGAGGGTCGGGACGTCGAAACGCTTGAGATCGGACGTAAAATCCGTTTCGGTTTGCGCCTTGATGCCGTCATAGACTGCCTTGAGGCCGGCCGACATACATTGCTGCCAGAAGCCGTCCCGGATGCCTTGCGAGACGGTCGCGTGCGGGCGGTTGGCGCCAAAGAAGGGGAGGCTGAGCTCGTGATAGAACTGGGCGCGATCCGTTGCGACGGTTCGGCGCAGGTCGTCAAAGGCCGCCATCGGCGCGCCGTCGGGATTTGTCGGCGTGCGCAGCCGAAGCGGCGGGATCGCCGATACCAGCACCGCCTTGCTGAGGCGTGAGGTTCCGTGGCGCCCGATATAGCGCGTGATCTCCCCGCCGCCGGTCGAGTGGCCGACCAGCGTGATGCGCTTGAGATCGAGCGCTTCGATGACCGCTGCCAGATCGTCTGCGTAGGTGTCGATGTCGTTGCCGTTCCAGGGCTGACTCGACCGTCCATGGCCACGACGATCATGCGCGACGACGCGGCAGCCGTTGGAGGCGAGGAAGAACAACTGATCTTCCCAGGCGTCGGCGTTGAGCGGCCAACCGTGCGAGAGCAATACGACTGGGCCCCTTCCCCAATCCTTGTAGAAGATTGCGGTGCCGTCCCTTGTCCTGACCGAGCCTTCGCCGACGTTCCGCCCCGAGAGCGGGACCGCGGCTGACGAAAGTGCAAGCGACGGGAGGCCCAACGCGCCGACCGCGGCGAGGCCCGTGGCGCCGATCAGCACACGCCTGCGGGAGGTCGTCGAAAAGGCAACCGGTGCTGCGACCATGAGATCCTCCATCCATGACGGGCGTCCTGCCCATCCTCTCGGCGGATTATGGCTGGCGGCGGCTGTGACGGTAGTAAGTTTGCACCAGAGGCCGTTAGTTGGTGAGAGGGAGCTGGTCCGGCGTCATGAGGGCGCTTGCCGAGGTGATGCGCGCCGGCGGATCTAAGGCGCTAGCGCTTCGTGGTCGAGGCGAGGTAGATCTGCTCGATCGCGCTCCCGAGCGCACGATCGAAAGTCGCATCGTCCATCCCGTGGCGTAGGTCTTCCAGCAGCGCGCGGGAGAAACTGGCGATGACGCCGTGGTTTCGTGAAAGGCGGGAGCAGGCTTCCCGGCGCGAAAGTCCGCCGGAGAGCGCGAGGACGCGCGCGACACGGTGATGGCCGATGAGCGAGACATAGCGGTCTGACTCTGCCGGGATCGTCAGCTTCAGGATAAGCTGTTGGTCGCCCGTCAGGGCGTTCAGGCGCGTCGTCATCCGGTCCAGCAGGTAGCGTTCGGCCATGGCGCGATCGTTCGCGTCGATCGACACCTCCGGCTCGAGGATCGGCATAAGCCCCCTTGCGATAATCGTGTCGGCAAGCTCGAACTGTTGGTCGACGAGGGAAGCGATCCCGGCGCGGTCGGCGATTCGTATGACCGATCTCATCTTGGTCCCGATCACGCCGAGCGCTCGCGCGCGGTCGAGCCGCTGGACGAGGCCGTCTATCGGCTTCATCAGCTGGACGCCGTCGATCTCCGGCTCGAGCCCCGCGTCGATCTTGAGAAAAGTGGCGACGCCGCGGCGCCGCAGATATGCAGGAACCGGCTGCCCTGCCACGCGTCCCGTCATTGTCCGTTCAAAGAGAATGGCGGCCAGTACCCGTCGACCGTCGAAGCTTGGGACGGTCATGATGCGTGCCCGCATCTCATGGATGCGGGTGAACATCTCCTCGTCGCCCGACCAGCCGTCACGCGATATCCCATAGGCCTCGAGCGCACCGGCGGTCGATCCGCCGCTCTGGTCGAGCGCGGCGAACAATCCTGCGCCGCTTCGCACCTGGGCCAGAAGGGCAGCATCGTCGGTCACGGTTGCCGGTGTCCGCCGCTCAGAGGTCGAGTTCGGTCAGGCCGGCATGGTCGTCCGGCCGTCGCCCGAGCGGCCAGTGGAAGCGGCGCTCTCGTTCGGTGATCGCCAGGTCATTGATGCTGGCGATGCGGCGTCGCATCAGGCCATGCTCGTCGAACTCCCAGAGTTCATTGCCGTAGGAGCGGAACCAGGCCCCGGCGGCATCATGCCATTCATAGGCGAAGCGGACCGCCATGCGGTTGCCGTGGTAGCCCCATAGCTCCTTGATCAGCCGGTATTGCCGTTCGGCCGACCATTTGCGTTCGAGAAACGCCGTAATCGCCGCGCGACCCGCAAGGATTTCGGTCCGGTTTCGCCAGGCACTGTCGCTCGTATAGGCAGTCGCGACAAAGGCCGGGTCTCGCGTGTTCCAGGCATCCTCCGCGAGGCGCACCTTTCGTGCTGCATCTTCGGCGGTGGTAAAGGGCGGGAGCGGGGGACGTTCGAGCATGACGCATCTCCTGTCTGCAAAATCGGGTGCTGGCCGCGGCCAAGGCGCCAATGCTGGCACCCACAGGCTATTGCGACCCGTGCCCCGGCCGCCAAGTGAAGCGCTGTTAGCCGCTGCGAGATGTTGCTGCGGTCGCCCATCGACCCCGGCGGCAATCCCGCGCTGGTCATTCCACGGCTCCTTGCATCTGCTTGCGACACCTCACGCCATCTTACTGGCCCAGTCCCGCGCAACGCCGCAAAATGACGCGATCAGCCCGTATCGCATGGGGAGGCCATTGACCCCCGTGCGACACTGCAGGAGATCGAATTTGATCGAGTCCATGTTCTCACGCGTCGTCACCGCCACCGGCGAGACGCCCTTGTTCGCCCCCGGCGACAGGGTCAGCGTCGGCAGTCGCGTACCGATCGGTCACTACCGTGTGCCGACCTATCTTCGCGGCAAGGCCGGTCAGGTCATCAAGGTCATCGAGCCCTCACTGATCGACAATGAAGAGGAGGGATATGGTCGCAACGCCGGCAACCGGCGGCACTATTACCGCATCTCCGTGATGATGACGGAGATCTGGGCGGACTATGAAGGGTCGCCGCGGGACGAGCTGCAGATCGAGGTCTATGAAACCTGGCTGGAGCGGCTGCCATGAGCGCCGACCCTGCAGCGGATGGTCATGACCATGATCACGCGCCGATCATCGCCGACGCCGCGCCCGGTTATTTCGAGATCATGGAGACGGCCGTCCGCGAGTTGTTCATCCAGAAGGGCCTTTTCTCGGCCGGCGACATCCGGCGCCAGATCGAGGTGCTGGACAGCCGTTCACCCGCGCTTGGCGCCGCCGTCGTCGCGCGGGCCTGGACCGACCCGGCTTTCCGCGAGCGCCTGCTCGATGACGGTCGCCGCGCCTGCGAGGAGCTCGGCATCAGCTTCTATGACGATACCGACCTGATCGTCCTCGAGAACACCGCCACGGTGCACAACCTCATCGTCTGCACGCTGTGCTCCTGCTATCCGCGCCCGGTTCTTGGCCTGCCGCCGGACTGGTACAAGCTGAAGCCGTACCGTGCTCGCGCCGTGATCGAACCGCGCAAGCTGCTCGCAGAATTCGGTACGATCATCCCCGACGACGTCGAGGTTCGCGTCAGCGATTCCACGGCCACGGTGCGCTTTCTGGTGCTGCCCTGTCGGCCTGAGGGGACCGACGGCTGGTCCGAGCAACAGCTCGCCGCGATCGTGACCAGAGACGCCATGATCGGCGTCGTTCCGGTTACCGTACAGCAGGAGATCGCGTCATGATCCATCCCGAACATGTCGTCCGTCTGCCAAACGACATTGGCGGCCAGGAAAGTCCGGTGTTCAGCCGTTCCGATCATGAAATGGCGCCCTGGGAAAAGCGCTGTCACGCGCTCGCCGACGTGCTCGATCTTCGCAAGATCATCAACACCGAGGAGAAGCGAAAAGGCGTCGAGGCGCTCGGCGAGAGCCTGATCGGCAAACTGTCCTATTACGAACGCTGGATCGTTACTTTCGCCAATATCTCCTTCACCAAAGGCTTTTTCGCGCCCAGTGAGCTGGCCGAAAAAATGGCCGAGGTGGAGGCCCGCTTCAGCAACGATGCCGTCGCGTGACAGCCGCTCGCCCGACCTGCTTTCACGAGGCCGATCCCGCCGTTGCGCTGTCCCGCCGTGCCGCGGCCGAGGGGCTTGGCTCGATGCTGCTGGTGTTTGCCGCCAGCGCGGCCGGCATCGCCGCGACCCGCCTTCTGCCGGCGCATCCGGGCATGGCCGTGGTGATCGTCGCGTTCGCCGTGGCCGGCGCGCTGGTGTCATTGATCGTCGCGTTCGGCAAGCTGTCGGGTGGCCACTATAATCCGCTGATCACCCTCTTGCAGCTGCTGGCGGGTGAGAGATCGCTGACCTGCGCGCTCGCTTATGTCGCGCTTCAGCTGGTTGGCGGCCTTGCCGGCGGCGCTCTGGCCGCGGCGCTTTGGCATGCCCCGCCGTCCGGCGCGGGCGGATTGGGCCCATATGGCGCTCAAAGCGAGTTCGTCGCCAGCGCCGGGCTGATGCTGGTGGTGTTCGGGTCGGCGCGAAGCGGGCGACCCGAGAGCGGGCCGTTCGCCGTCGGCGCGTGGCTGGTAGCCGCTGTGATCGCTACGCCGACCGGGTCCTACGCCAACCCCGCCGTGGTGCTGGGTGCTACGGTCACGGCAGGGCCGATCGCGCTCGGGAGCGGGTCGGCCGTCACATATATCGTGGCCGAGGCCGTGGGTGCGCTGTTCGCCCTCGCGATCGTTTCAATCATCTTTCCCGCCAGCAAGACACCGTTGTGATGCCCAAAGGCATGATCTCCGTCGCCAGCGTCGGAACCTTTGCAGCGACCGTCGACCGGCTCGACACCGCGCTGCATGACCGTGGGATCGCACCGATGCTGCGCCTCGACCATCAAGCGGCCGCCGCAGCGGTCGGCCTTTCGCTTCGGCCGCTCCTGCTCCTCCTGTTTGGCGATCCGCGGGTCGGAACGGTCCTGATGCAGGAGAATCCGACAACCGGCATCGATCTTCCGCTCAAGCTGCTGCTCTGGGAAAGCGGCCATGACGAGGTGTGGGTCGGTTATAACGATCCGGCGTGGATCCGGGCGCGACACGGTCTTTCGCAACCGCCCGCCGCGTCGTTCAAAATGGCGGCATTGCTGCACGATCTCGCGCTGCGTGCCGCCGGCAAGACCACATCGTGATCCAGTCGCTGCGAAACGTGCTGGCCGCCGACCGCGCGTTTCGACAAAATCTCGTGATCGTATCCGGCGTGATCGCCGCGATGAACGTCGGTGCGTGGCTTTGGGCTTTCATTGCCTTTGCCGGCCAGCCCGTCCTGATCGGTGTCGGCGTCGTCGTGTACGGCCTTGGGCTGCGGCATGCCGTCGATGCGGATCACATCGCGGCGATCGACAACGTCACGCGAAAACTGCTTCAGGACGGTCGGCGTTCCGCGTCGATCGGACTATGGTTCGCTCTGGGTCACTCGACCGTGATCCTGCTCGCCACCGCCGGCGCCGTGGCGGCTGCCGGCAGCCTCAATCACCTGCAGGCCTTCCGCGCGATCGGCGGTATCGTCAGCACCGCAGTATCGGGCCTGTTCCTGCTCCTCGTCGCGGCGATGAACATCTGCATTCTGCTGGCGATCATCCGGACGGTACGGCGCGTGCGCGCGGGCCACGCGGTTGAAGCGGGTGAGCTCGATACGCTTTTTGCCGGTAACGGCCTCCTGTCGCGGCTGGCCCGGCCGCTGTTCCGCTGCGTCAGTCGCCCCTGGCATATGGCCCTGCTTGGTTTTCTGTTCGGCTTGAGCTTCGACACAGCATCGGAGGTAGCGTTGTTCGGCATTTCCGCGACCCAGGTCGCACACGGTGTGTCGTTCGGTTCCGCGCTTGTTTATCCGGCCCTGTTCGCGGCCGGCATGTCGCTGCTCGACACGACGGACGGGGTCATGATGGTCGGCGCCTATCACTGGGCCGTCGCCGACCCGCTGCGCAAACTCTATTACAACATGACGATCACCCTGTTGTCGATCGCGGTTGCTTTGTTCATCGGTATCATCGAGCTGAGCGGTCTCGCCGTGCGGTGGTTTGGCCTGACGGGAACGATCGCGCGCGGGGCCGCAACCCTGATCAACAATCTCGATTATCTCGGGATCGCGATCGTCGCTGTGTTCGCCCTGGCGTGGATGACATCGGTCATCGCGTTCAGGCTTGTCGGTCGTGGGTCGCGTCTCTCGCAGGCTAAAAGCCGAGCCAGATGAACCGTCGCCGCACGCGACATCACGCGACTGTCTTTCGTCAATGCCGAAACGATGTGCGCAGACCAACGACCACGGCACTGGCGTGTATTTGGTAGCGATCCGCCGGATCCGCCATGAGTGCAGCGGAAGGGTGTATGATCAGCTGGACATTGGGCTGCACGGACAGCCGGGGGCTGAGGATCAGGTGATAGCCCGCCTCGAACGCTGCTTCGAAAGCCGGCGTGTGGCAAGGCGCTCCGGCCAGCGCACAATGTCCCTCGACCGTTGCTCGCAGGCTCGGCGAAAAGCGGGCGACCGCGACACCGAGAGCGAAGATGTCGTGCGGACGCGGTCGGATCGGTCCGGTGAGCGCAACGCCAGCGTCGGCGTAGAGATCGATCCCGTTTCGGTCGCCCGGGCTTGCAGTCACACGCACAAATCCATCGAGCGACCGCGGACCCGCGTTCCAGAGCCGAAGATCGCCGATCGCATAGATTGCGGCATTTCCTGGGTGGGTGCGCGGTCGACCCGTCGCGTTCGGCGCCGCAAGCGTCGTGCCGGACATATCGTAACGGAGATCGTCGAACCGATCGAAATGCGCCCAAGCGCCCAGCGTGAAAGACCAGGCCGGTTCAGGCCCTTGCGCCGAGTGCTGAACTTCACCGATGACGAACGGACCGCCTTTGAAGCGCAGCCCGTTGAAGCCATGGAGATCGCGGCGTTGCGGATCGCCGCCTCCCGGGCCTGCAGGGTCGCCGGCGAACAGCGCCAGTCTCATCGTGGCCCGGTTCCGCAGCGCCAGGGTGAGCGACGCGCCCGGCGCGGCAAGCGGATACGCCGGACCGCCGCTCGGCAGGTCGCTCGCGAAGCTGCCCGGCCAGCCGAAGGTGGCATTGACCAGGTGCCCCGCGGTCGCGCTGATCGCGAACTGCTGATCGGCATTGAACTGCCCCGCGCGTAGCGTCACCCGGTTGCCGAGCTTTTGTTCGATCCACAGGTTGAACAGGCGCAGTGCCGGCTCGGCCTCGATCCCGCTGACCGTGAGCACGTTGCCGACACGGTGGGCGGACAGCCCTGTGCCAGCGATCGCATGGACGCTGATATGCGCGCGCGCGCCGCGCCAGCCGAGCGTGGATTGCAGGTCGAGCTCGCCGATCAGGCCAATCCGCTGGAGATACGCCGCGCCGGTGCGCGATCCGCCACCGACATCGGCATTGGCATCGCTGGTATAGATCACCGACCAGCTAAGAGCGGCATCGCGCCGATCGGTCGCTGCGACCATCTCGTCGCGCACTGTCGTGCCATTGTGCTGTGCCTGAGCGGTGCAAGGTCGGTTGTCGAACATCGCCATCAGCGCCGCGGCGCCGGCGCCAAGGCACCGGCGCCGCGGCGAGCACGGCGCGCTATTCACGTGCCGAAAAGACGGTGGCGCAAGACGAGACCGCATGCACCGTGTCAGCCGAACAGCTTGTTTGCCGTTTGCGCAACGAGACCGCCTTGGTGTCGTGCCCCGTCGAGCTCGATCTGGGTCGGTTGCCGACTGCCGTCACCGCCCGCGATCGTCGTTGCACCATAGGGCGCTCCGCCGGCGATTTCCTCGAGCGTCATCTGTCCGCCATGGCTGTACGGCAGGCCGACAATGACCATGCCGAAATGCAGCAGGTTCGTGATGATCGAGAACAGCGTCGTCTCATTGCCGCCATGCTGGGTCGCACTCGAGGTGAATGCCGCACCGACTTTCCCGTTCAGCGCGCCGCTCGCCCATAATCCGCCCGCCTGGTCGAGGAAGCTTGCCATCTGCGACGCCATTCGCCCGAAGCGGGTCCCGGCGCCGACGATGATCGCGTCATAGTCGGCCAGCTCGTCGATCGTCGCGATCGGCGCCGATTGATCGAGCTTGTAGTGCGAGGCCCTGGCCAGTTCGGGGGCGACGCGTTCGGGGACACGGCGAACATCGACGCTCGCGCCGGCAGCCCGAGCGCCCTCGGCAACGGCCTGTGCCATGGTCTCGATATGACCGTAGGCGGAATAATAGAGTACCAGTATCTTGCTCATGACGACCTCCGGTTGGGACAGACATTCCCGCCCCGGTTCAGCGTCTCGCCGGACAGTCGAGGTCGCGCGGCGACGACCCTTGCACGGCATCTCTGCGGGGATCGGGACGGGGAGAGGAGACGCTAGTCGGTGTTCGAAGATTGATCGAATGAGCTTTGGCAAACTGTTGTTAGTTGATGCGCGTCACGACCTGGCCGGATCGCGAAGGACCGTCCTTTCATCGCGCATAATGGACCGGCGGCCGGACAAGACGGCCGGTTCTGCAAGCGCCTGGCGCCCTCCGCTCGCCTGGACGGGAGAGCGCCTCACGAATTACTGCACAACCTAATGCAGGGAGCTGCGCCGAAACGACTATTGGGTTGCCGACTTGGTCAACCGCGAGGCGAGGTGGATTATGCAATCCAGAGCAAGAATTTATACCTCGGCTGTTGGCGGCCTTGCCCTATGCGCCGGCGTCGCCGTTGCGCGTACCGCGGCAGGTCCGTCTCCCTATCAGCGCGACATCGACGCTGCGATGGTGACGATGCATGCCGGAATGATGGCGCCGCCGACCGGCGATATAGACCGGGATTTCGTGGCGACGATGGTCCCGCACCATCAGGGGGCGATCGACATGGCGGTGGCGGAGCTTCGCTACGGGCGCGACGCGCACCTCAAGCGGATCGCGCAGGAGATTATCATCGAGCAGCAGCAGGAGATTGCCGCCATGCGCCTGGCGCTTGGCCAGCCGCTTCCCGCTTCCGCTGCGGCCCCGACGCGGTTGCCCCTCCAACACGACATGCCCGCAGGTGCCGAGAAATGATGCGCTTTGCCCGCCTCGTCCTTCTGTTCACCGGATGCGGATCTACGGTCGCATGGGGACAGAACGGACAGGTCCCCGGGGCGTCCAGCGCGCCCGCGACCCCGATCAGCCACCGCGACCGTGTCTATGCCGCCGAGCAATTCTCCAACACGGTTTCGGTTACCGATCCCGTCGACAACCGGCTGCTCGGCGTGATTCGGCTGGGCGACCCGCAGCCGGCCAATTTCAGTCCGCTCTATCACGGGCAGGTGCTGGTCCATGGCCTGGGCTTTTCGCCCGACCATCGAACGCTGGTGGTCGTCTCGATCGGTTCGAACGCGCTTACCTTCATCGATACCGCGACCAACGCGGTCAAGCACACGACATATCTCGGACGCTCGCCCCACGAGGCGTTTTTTACACCGGACGGGAGCGAGGTCTGGGTGACCATCCGCGGCGAGGACTATGTCGCAGTCATCGACGCGAAGACGTTTGCGGAGAAGACCCGGATCAGGACGCCAGGCGGACCGGGCATGACGATCTTCTCGCCCGACGGCCGGTATGGCTTTGTCTGCTCGTCGTTCAATCCGGTGACCGTCATCGTCACCGTCGCCGACCACCGAATCGTCGCGGAAATCGCGCAGCCAAGCCCTTTCTGCCCGAACATCGCGGCGTCGCCGGATGGCGAGCAGGTGTGGTTCACGCTGAAAGACGTCGGCGAGGCCGTCGCTTTCTCCGCCAAACCACCGTTCTCGCTTCTAAGGGTGATCGACACCGGACCGATCACCAACCACGTCAATTTCATCAGCACCGCGAGCGGTCAGTTTGCCTACGTCACCGTTGGAGGCAGGAACGAGGTGCAGGTGTTCCGGACCAGCGACTTTTCCAAGGTCGCCACCATACCGGTCGGTAAGCTCCCGCACGGCATCTGGCCATCGGGCGATGGCACACGGGTCTATGTGGGTCTCGAGAATGACGACCGGCTCGCGGTGATCGATACTGCGACCAATCGAATGATTGACACGGTCCCGATCGGGCAGGCGCCTCAGGCGCTGGTCTATGTGCCGAATGCGGTGACTTCGGGCGATGGTCTTATGGGGCTGCAGCCGTTGGGCGTGGCGGGGCAGTCCGCGCATCTGGTCCTGACGCCAATCGGTCAGCCCGATAATTTGACGACCAGTGTCAGCCTGTTCGATCAGGGGCTCGTCCAGATATTCCAGGCGGCGGTGACCGGCCTCGCGCCGATGCAACCCTATGTGGTGGCTCTGTCAGACGCGCCGGGCGGGACCGGCGCCATCGAGCCTCTTACGGCGTTTAAGACCAACCCCGCCGGCGCTGCGATCGTTAATGCGACCGGGCCGATCCGGCAGATTGTTCGCGACTCGGTACGCGAGAAGCGCCGGTACCTTGTTATCGCCAAGGGAAGTCCGGGACAAATCGGCGCCGTTGTTCAGATCCAGCAATCCGACGGCTCAGAGAAAGGCAAATGAGACTGAACCTCGCCCGTTGTGCGAACTAATCCGAAAACACGAGGGTGCGTCCTACCGAGACAATCCGGGCGGCCGTCGTCTCGCTTGCCACGCATGCGGTTTAATGTCTCTATCAAGTGATCGGCTGGGCCGGACGGCGTCAAGCTTTTCGAACTTTGCGCCGCAGACTAACGTCCCGCAGGCAATGCCTGCGACTTCGGTCTCCAGAACCTCGCCGCTCAGGTTGACGATGCCGCTGGCCATCGGGAGGTTCGAATTTTCTTTGGTGTGTTCAAACGCCGTGGTGCACGGAGCACAAGTTCATCACCTGCCGGTCGTGAATTGCATACGAGGATGAAGCTGGCCTGCGCCTGTGGCACGTCGGCATCTGATTTCCCGAGCGATGGCGCTGGCAAACCTGACTAGAATAACCACCGTGAACCCTAGCGCCGTTGGGCGCTCGCCGACTCTCGCGAAATCCAGCGGCGTCTAACTCGGCTTTTGCTGCGTCAGTGGCGATGATCGGTGGACCGTCCCCCGCCGCCGATCTCCGCCACGCTGGCGGGGAAAGGCTGTAGCTCGAATTGCCATTCGGCCATCCGACTCACCGCCCCGTATCCTGAAGAGGGGCGGAAGATGCGGAGATTCCGCGCCCCGCAGCGGCGATCGTGATGGCGGTCCGCGCGCTGCGAAGACCGCCGCAGCATCGTGCCGTGCCGCTCAGCCGTCATCCGCTCATCCTCGTTATTCGAGGTCGTTCTCACTGATCAGAATCGGAGAGGCGTCGCTGTTGCGGGCGAGGGCGACGAGACCGGCCTCGGCGATAGCATCACTGAACCGGTTGAACTGGTCGACAGCGTCGTCTTCCGGTGCGTCACCACTCAGTGCTTCCAAGACGGCATATTGCACCGCGAACTCATATTCCTCGCTGTCGACTTCGCCGTTGAACTCGACCAGGCGCTCCTCGGGATTGTCGGTGATCGTCGAGGTGTCGATGTCCAAGCGGTCTGCCGCCATTGCGATTCTCCATTGGGTGCCGTGTCAAACGCCGGTCCTTGGCGAACCAGCGCGGGGATTCCTAATACAAAGATGATCACCGTTCCCGGTCCCCTGTTCCGCCGTCGCGCATGCGCCCGCGCTCGGCATAGGCGAGCATCGCGCGATCGAATTGGGGATATCGTTCGACTCGCGTCAAGACTATGGAGATAACGATGTTTCTCTAGCGGGGCCCGGGTTGCTGGCGTCGCGGCGAAAACGAGGTTTTCCGTTCGATCGACGGCGATCCTCCCCGGACCTGAAAGTAAATTTTCGACCAATTTGCCCTGATAAATCAAAAGCATAATCTTTTTGCGGCATCGCGGCCGGGCAAATAGCCTCCGTTGCTCATAATCTCATTATAATTCAATAATTTATGAGAAAGCCCAACAATGGAGTGGGAGTGAGGAGTACAAACGGCGGCAATAGCGTAGCTTGGGCGGGGTTCTCGGCTTCGCTAAATTGCTACTTTTGTCTTTTTCCCGCTGTGCCGGGATAGCCGCCTAATGTCTCGCAGGACCGATCTGCGCGCATTATCAGGATGACGTAAAGTCACTTCGATCGGTGGGAGTACTCTGGCGCAGACTAGCGTGCACGAAGGCAGGGCCACTTGCATCGAAGTGCTGCCCTCGGCCGCGATCCTGGTTCAGACGCGGCAAGACCGTCATTTGAAGTTCATCGGATGCCGGAAGGCGTGCGCTATCCTCCAGTGCAGGAAGATGTAGGCCACGCGTGCTGACCTTTGGCGATCTCAGTTTATCGAGAAGTCCCAGCCTCAGATCGGCCAGGCATGGACGTTTGTCCAACGACTATCATGGCACCCGTGCCACGCAGCGGAAGCCGATATGGGTGGTGGATGTGTCGATCATCTCGGGGTGGCGCGCCGCCGGGCGATAGCGCTGGCAGTAATTCGCGGCGCAAAGATGCGAGCCGCCTTTCAGTACCTTGCGACCGATGCGGATATGCGGCTGGCCGGGATCATAACTGTCCTTCAGCTTGCCGCCGCGCGGGTTGCTGACGGTGCAGCACGAGCCCTTGGGCCGTCTAGGATCGCCATCAGCAAGGCGATCGATCCACCAATCGGCGGTCCATTCCCAGGTGTTGCCGATCATGTCGTAAAGGCCATAGCCGTTGGCCGCGTAGTATTTGACCGGCGAGGTGCGCTCCCAACCGTCGAGGCATTGGTTGGCGAAAGGGAACAGCCCCTGCCAATAGTTCGCCATCATCACGCCATTGGGGGCGAGGGCATCTCCCCACGCATAGTCCTTGCCGCCCAGTCCGCCGCGCGCGGCATATTCATGTTCGGCCTCGGTCGGCAATGCCTTGCCCGCCCAGTCGGCATAGGCCTGGGCGTCCGTCCACGCGACATGAACAACCGGGTGATCCCACAGATTGAGGGCGTCGAGCGAGGAGTCGGGCCCAAGCGGATGCCGCCAATCGGCGCCAATTTCGAAGTGCCACCAATTATGTGGTTCGCTCAGGTCCACCGGCCCCAGCGTCTTGCGAAAGACCAGCGAACCTGCCTGGTCCATCCCGGGAAGCATGCCGGGATAATCCTCGATCCCGGGCGCGATTTCGGCATTGGTGACGTGTTCGGTTTCCTCGACGAAGCGAGCGAACTCGCGGTTGGTGACCGGTGTCTCGTCGATCCAGAAGGCGTCGATCGAGACCCGTCGTGGTGGCGCTTCCTCGGAGTAGAAATTGTCGGACCCCATCATGAAGGTGCCAGCAGGGATGTGGATCATACCGGCGGGCGGGGCATGGCTGGCGGCTTTAGTCAAAGCGGGCACCGGTTGGCATTTCCTGATAGCCAATAGCGCATATCAGGCAAAAAGTCCGTTATAACGCGCAAACCGGGCGAACTGCTCGGGCCAATGGGCGGTCGGCACCGCTTGCGGCAGCTGGACGCCGAAGCCGTGGCCCCCTGTCTGGAAAACGTGCAACTCTGCCTTCACGCCGGCATCTAACGCTGCTCGGTACATCGCCAGAGTGTTTCCCGGCGACACGACCCGATCATCGCCGGCGCAGCACAAAAACATCGGCGGCGTGGCCGGCGTGACATGCCGCTCAAGCGAATAGGCGTCGCGCTCCGCTGCGGTCGAGTTCGCGCCGAGGAGCGCAGTGCGCGACGGGACGTGGGCATTTTCCCCCATGGTCACTACCGGGAACAGCAAGGCGGTGAGGTCGGGCCGCGCCGAACGATTGTCCTCAGCATCGACGGGATCATAGATCCGATCGTCAAAGCGCGTTGCAAGCGATCCGGCGACATGCCCGCCCGCAGAGGACCCCAATATGCCGATGCGCGTCGGGTCAATGCGCAACCGGTCCGCGTTTGCGCGTATTAGCCGCATCGCGCGCTGCGCATCCTGCAACGGGACGTCCGCCCGCCCGGCCCAGCCGTCGCCGGGCAGGCGATAGACAAGGATGAACGTCGTCACCCCCAATGCGTTCAGCCAGCGCGCGTGATCCGTGCCTGCACCATCGTAATTGAGGACTGAATAACCACCGCCGGGAATCGCCATCACGGCGGCACCATTGGGATTTGCCGCGCGTTTGACTACCAGCAACGGGGTAAAGATTCTGCTTAGCCGCCGGTTGCGTTTGCCATTGGGATCGGGATTGTCGCGGGCCAGCTCTGTCAAGGTCACATTCGCACCGCCCGGCGGCGTGCCGGGCCAAAGAGGCAGCATCTCATCTGGGGTGTCGGCGGCTGGTGTGTCAGCCGGAGCGGCCTGGCCCGCGCGCGCGGCGCACAGCGAGGCGAGCCCCATGCTGCCCAGGATCAGCGACCGTCGCGATTGTTCGAACATGGCCTTTACTCCCAGCAACTGTCGTAGGCTGACCGCTTGGTCATTCGGTAGCGGCGGCCTTTCGTTCCGTATTTGCCATCCGCTGCATTTTTTCGAAGCTGAACGTCGCCAGCACTTCAAGCGCCTTTGCCCTGAACGCGTCGCGTGCAGGCACCGCTCCGGATTGCCGGATGCCATCGGCGACAAACGCCGTCATGGTCTTCAGATATTGTTGGAGGAGATAATATAGCGCGCGCTTCTCGCCAGTTTCATCGACCAATGACATTTCATGCGAGGTGCCGTTCGGCGCATATTCATTATTGTAAAATTGCCAGATCAGGGCGAACGGCAGGTCGAGTTCGATGGCGATCTGCATGACATAGCGACTCTTTAGATATTGCTGCTCCACGGTAAGCGGCATGGACCCGTTGGCGTGATACCCATATTCGCCGATGAACACGCGGTGATTGAAAGGCAGGCCCGGCTTCGGCTTCAGTTGCCCTTCGAGATAGCGAACGAGTTGCGTCAAAGGCTGTCGGATCGAGCCGATATCGGGCGTCGGCGACTGCTTGATCGCCTCGTAGCTGGAGTAGGATACGAGATCGACATTGGTTGCCGGCAGAACGCTCAGCGCGACGCTAGGCTTGCCCTCCAGCGCTCGTTTGACCAGATTAACTTCGACATAGTGATACACCTCAACGCCGTCGTGCGGGGTTGCCGCCTTGGCATCATCAATGGCCTTCTGACGGATGTTCAGCCAATCTATCATCCCCTTGACCGCCTCGGGCGTCGGCTGCACGTCCTTGCCCTGGCCGCCGTTCAGCATCCAGTCGCCTTCCCAATTGCCGAGCAGGAAAACCTTGCCGGTGCCGGTGTAGCGCTTCAATAGCCACGCGGTCAGATCGTAGACTTCGTTATAATATAGCTTTGCATCGGCCTTGCTGACGCCGTGGTGCCAGTCGGCATCGGTGAAGGTCTGCACCCAGAATTGATAATATTTGAAATCGAGATCGAGCGTCTGCTGCAAACCTCGCGCGGCTTTCACATAATCAAGTTCGGTGCGAGCCCGGGCCGCTGCGTCGCCGAAGCCGTATTTCCCCGCCTGGCGCTTGCCCAGCGAGATTTTCAGGACGTTGGATCCGAGCGCCCTGATTTCGCGGGCCTGGTCGAGGAGCGTGGTGTCCTTGGCAAAATTATGATTGCCGCCAAATGCCTGGGTGCCAAGAATATAGTTATAGCTTGCCGCAGCCTGGGTCGCTGCGGTGCAGCATGCATCCCGTGCTTGAGCTTGGGTGACGGTCCCAAAGGCAAAGGTCAGCAGGGCAGTCGCGCAATATGCCTTCAACCGCCAGCGCTGCGGGATTGCGGGACCGAACATTATTTTCCTCCAGTCGTTTGGGGTGCCGCAGGAATCGCGGCCGATGTCTTTTCGACATTCCAGCCACCGACCTGAACGCTGGCGGGGTGCGCCGCCGATGCAGAAAGGCGAAGCGTCACTGCCCGCGCTTCACCGGGTAGCAGTGAGACGTAATTGTCGCTCCAATAGGCGGGCAGGATCGGCGCGCCCGCCCCGTCGAGTGCCGACAGCCGTACCATCAGCGCTGGATAGCTGCTCTCATTCCGGATGGTCGCCTGGATCTCGGTTTCCGGTCCGCTGGCCCGTTGTTCCGCCTGCACGATGATGCGGGCGGGTGCCAGGCGCGCCATTGCCGCATAAGCCGACGGGTCGTGCGCCAGCCAATAGAAATTCTCGCTCAGCAGCGTGTCGCGCGCATCGAACAGGTCAAGCTTCGCCAGCACGACCGGAGATCGATCAAACAGCCTTGCGTCGATCGCGGTGCCCGTTGCCGTTGTCGTAAAGGCAGCAGCATCCAATCGCACCGACCGATCGCCAAGCTGATCGCCTGCGAGGTTGTAGGTGCGGAGACGGACGCGCACCCGGACCAGCGGATTAGCGAGGCTGTTGACCACGGCGACATTCATGCCGGGCAAGTTGAGCTGGATATGAACCGGCTCGGCCCCCTTCTTGAAACCGAAATACGAGGCCTGGGTATCATAGTTGTGGCTGTAGATTTGCCACAAGGTGCTCGGCCAGGCGGGCTGGGTCATCCATAACAGTCGCCCGCTGTTGCGGACGAACAACCCGTCATTCATCCCTTCAAAGATCGCACGATGCGATTCATAGTTGAGCAGTTGCGCTTTCTTCTCGAAATCGCCGAGATCGGTTGGTGTACCGAAGCGGCGGCCTATTTCTGCCATGAATGCCTTGACGTCGCCTGCCTTCCCCTGGTGCCAGTCATGATAGGCCCAGCTGTCGCTGACCGGCCACTGGTCGGCTTGGGGCATCATCGTCTTGAAAGTCTCAAGCGTGGGAAAGGATGGTGTTCCCACCTCGGTCGAGAAGCCTTGCGCGAGCTTGGTGAAATAAGCCTCGGGCGGCTGATAGTTCCAGGGACCGCTATTGGCCATCTGCACCATGCGGGAATTGGGCAGGTAGAGCCGGGTGCCGTCGATCCGCCGCACGGCATCTTCCATCCCGGTATTGAGCACGGGCGGCGGGACGCCTTCATTGCGCCCGATCCACAAGGCGATCGATGGATGGTATTGGAAGCGGCTGATCGTGTCGGCAGTGTTGTCGAGGAACAGCGCACTGTCGCCCGGCTCGCCATTATGGTCCTGCGTCGAAATCCAGAAATCGTTCAGGACCAGCAGGCCGTATTCGTCCGCGAGATCGTAGAACACCTGTTCGGTATTCTGGCCCAGCCAGTTACGGATGGTGTTCACATTAGCCTGTTGATGGAGTCGGAAATAGGGCTCCATCCGGTCGCGCGAAACCCGCTTGAGCCAGTCGTCCATGCCCCAGTTGCCGCCCCGCACGGCGATGGGTACGCCGTTGACACGGATCAACAGATGCGGCGCCAGCGATGTTGACGGCGCCGATGCAAGCGCGGGCGAACCGGCGATGGCGCGTGCCAGCGAGACGGCCCATCCGCCATCCACCTTGCGGATCATCTCGTGCCGTACATCAAGCAATTGCTCGCCTGCGCTGCGGTCGGGAATAATCGAGACGCGCTGCACCGACTGCGCCGGATCGACTGCCGACAGCTCATAGCCGATCTCACGCATGCCAAAGCGGACCTCCCGCGCGTCACTCTCCCCACCATTCACCCGCGCAATCAGCGCGAGACGGTGCAAAGTCGGCTTGCCATAGCCGTTGGGCCACCACAGCGCGGGATGGGCGATATGGAGCTGATCGAACTGCTTCGGCGCAAAGATGACCGTCGTCCTGCTGTGCGGCGAGAGCGGTACGGTCTGTGAGAGAATGATGTCGCCCAGCCGGGCCTCAACCTTGACCGGCACGGCTGTCGCCCCGTCGTTGACCACGGGCACCGCGATTGTCACATCGGCTATGCTGTTGTCCGGCTTGGGCAGCACGGTTTGCACATGCGGGTCACCAAGCCGGACCGAGCCCGTCGCCTCTAGCATCACATCCTGCCAGATGCCCGTCTCGCGATCGCGGACCGTGGGAATCCAGTCCCAGCCTTCGCTCGCGGCAAAGGTCGGGCCGTCCATGGCCATCACCCCGCCATTCTGGCCAGGGCCCGCCGTCAGTGATTCCTCATGGGCGAGACCCGGATGCGGCGGGGGAGCAACACGGACCGCCACCGCCACGCGTGCGCCCGTCTTGAAGCCGGAATCGAGTGGAAAGCGTCCGCGAATGAACGCACCCTTGATGCTACCCAGCTGCTTCCCGTTGACCCATATCTCGGCGGCGTAGTTGATGCCTTCGAAAGCAAGCGCCGCAAAAGCCCGGTCGCCGCTGTCGGGAAGGACAAATTCGGTGCGATACCAGTAATCCTGCCGACTGAGCCGCTCGGGGATCAGCAGGTTGTTGAGCCCATATGCCGGATCACGATAGACCGCGTTGTCGAGATAGCTGGTGAGGACCGTCCCCGGCACCGTCGCCGGCAACCAGGCGCTGTCATCAAAGCCGGGGGTGGATATCTGGTCCGGCGACGCGGCGGTTTCAGGCTGGGCTACGAATCGCCAGGAGCCGACCTTCCATCTTCCCGGCGAGATTGCTGTTAGTGGCGCGGCGGGCTGCGGTCGGACTGCCGGCGGCGGGTCTGGCTGTGCAGCATGACTGACAGGAATGGTTGCCGGATCTTGCGGCAAGTCCTGACCCATATATTGCTTTGTCTGGAAGGGCCAGGATGGGCTGCCGGGTTCGATCTGGGTCGGTTTCGGATCTTGCGCTGACCGAGCCCGGTCGCGCTCATTGACCTCGCCTCCCTCCGATACAGAAAGATTGGCCGCCCTTCCGACGGTCGCAAGCGCGATTTTGGCGTGTGCGCCAAGCCCGGTTGCTATCAGGGTAACTGCCGCTGCACCTAACCATGGGATGAAGCCGCCACGAAGCCTGTACATCGCCATCCTCACCCCCAGCGGCCATCTCTAGCTGTCTTTTTTATAAAAAGCCTTTAATCAAAAAAGCGAGGTTAAGGTCAAGTCCGAAAACGCCGGGTCCCCGTCGCAGAGCCCTATCGCAAAGGCTTGAATCATCAATAATGCTCTCTAAAATATTGAAAATAGGTGTAATCGTCTGTTGCAGTGTCGTCGGAACGGGCAGGGCAATGGCGACCCATTAAATAAAACAAATTTCTTTACTAAGTCCAGCGACTCGGGTAATGGGCCAACCCGTTACGGTAAGGATCGGTCAGAAAGATACCGGCCAGGCTGATAGCAACTAGGTGGGAGAGGAAGCATGGGTCTGTCATCGACAGTGTTGATATGCGTGCCGCGCAGAACCCTGCGCCCTCTCCAAGACGATAGGAGCATGCCGTTCGGCCCGATAACGATGCGCCTGGCACCCGCATCTGCGGAGGGCAAAGGCTTGACCTCCGGAGAGGGTCCATGTGGGCAGCAGTCGCCAACTTTCTGAGCGGCGTGACATTAAAACAAATTTCGGCGGGGGAGAGAAAAATGAAACTGTGTTTCGCTGCGTCCGGATCCAGACCGGCTTTGGCCATCGCCATCCTTGCTTTCGGCTGTGCGCCTGCAATGGCGCAGGAAGCCGCGTCTCAAGGTGCGGGGACTCCTGCGCCGACGCCGGCCGCCGAGAAGGCGCGCGTTGCGCAGAAGCCCGAAGTAATTCAGCCGTCGGTCGCCCCGGACAATCCTGATCCGGAGAATACGATCGTCGTTACTGGCATCCGCAAATCGATCGAAACTGCCATCGACGACAAGCGGCTTGCTACGGAGATCAAGGATTCGATCACCGCTGAAGACATCGGCCAGCTGGCGAACGACAACGTTGCCGATGCGCTGCAGCGCATTCCCGGCGTCGAGGTCAACCGCAGTAATGACGGCACAGGCAAACAGGTCCAGATTCGCGGCTTGTCCGAAAATAATGTGACCATCAATGGCGCCACCGCGACCGGCACGGGCGATGTCGATCTGTCCAACGGCAACGATCGCAGTGTCAACTTCCAGGACATTCCTGCCGAGCTGTTTTCCGGCGTTGAAATCCTGAAGGCGGCGACCGCAGACAAGATTGAAGGGTCGCTGGGAGGCACGATCAACCTGCAGACCCGTGCCCCGCTGAAAGGTAAGCGCGATTTCATTGTAAGCGCCTCGGGCTCCGGCGTTTATCGTCCCTATGGCGACAGGTGGAGCCCGTCGGCAAACGTCTTCGTCCAGAAGAAATTCCGCAATACGCCGCTGGGCGACTTTGGGGTCATCCTCGATTTCGGCTACAAGCGTATTTCTTCGGTCACGGCAGTGTATGGCGGTGGCGAATATTTTGGAGCGCCCGGCAGCTGGCTGCGTTTGTCGGGGGCCGACCCACTTCCCACCAGCACCGGTGCCAACCAGACCGCCGCCAACTATAACTTCTTCTCGCTCGCGACCGTTCCCAACGCCACCGGCGGCGGTTCGGTGGCAAACCCCTACCGATATGCGCCGATCGACGCGAATGGCGACGGCATCGCCAACGCCAGCGACACGGTCTACATCCCCAACTCGTTCGGCGAATCCCTCCGTACCCGCGACGACGAACGCAGGACTTTCAACGGTACGCTGGAGTGGAAGCCCGCGTCGAATTTCGACGTCCGTTTCGATACGGTACTTTCCAGCCTTAATCAGAGCCTGACCGGCGCCAACTTCAACATTGTCTCGAACGTTCCGCGCGCCGGTATTCTGAGCGGTGGCCCCACCAACGTGTTCCAGAAGCTGGAAAACTCGCCGGGGCTGGGTTCGGTCTATGTGATGACCGACGGCCGGCTGGCGTCCTTCGTGCTGCGCGGCGGCGCCCAGCCGTCGATCAACGAGACCCGGCGCAATTCCAAGCAGTTCGCGCTGCAGACGACCTGGGACGTGTCATCGAAGTTCAAGCTGTTCGCCGAGGGATCGATCTCGCGCGGCGAAGCAACGACTCTCAATTTCGGACAGCTCAATACGTCGATCGAGCAGCAGGGCGGCAACAGCGCGCGTCTCAATACCCAGGATTTCTACAACATCGTCGACTTTAGCCTGGGTAACAATCTGATCCCCAACATCTCGTTCTACGAAGACCCCTTTCCCTCCTCCATCTTCGGGGTCAATTCCGTGGTGCCGTCCTCGCAGCTCAAGGTCCTCAACCCGGGCGACCTGACGTACAATCGGCTTCGCTACTACACGTATCAGCGTAACGCTGCCGACACTAACAACAATGACGATTCAGCCCGCCTCGATGCAACCTGGAAGATCGACAACGGTTTCATCTCCGCGATCGAGGGTGGTTTCCGCTGGGCGGAGCGGGCGTTCAGGCGGCAGAGCTGGGTCAATCAGAACCAGACTGGTGGTATCTATGGCGCTTGGGATGGCGTCAGCCCGCCGGCCCAATCGGTGCTGATCCAGCAGATCCCGGTCAATCCGGCCAATACAACCGACCCGGTCGCGGCCGCAACCTCCACATTCCTCCAGTCCTGCCTCACCACTGCGAACCTCGGCAATCAGCTGGCCAGATTTGGCGGCAATCTGCAGACCAGTTTCGGCACGACGGGCGGCTGCGACATCACCGCGGTGCAGAATTATTTCAACCTGATCGACATTCGCGCGGTGAATCCCGCCACCGGCGTCGGCTATTATGAGAATGTCAGCGAGCGCTTCTCGGTGCGCGACGAGACCGCTGCCGCATATCTGCAGGCCGATTTCAAGTTCCCGCTCGGCAAAGTGAACGTATTCGGCAATTTTGGTATCCGCTACGTGCGAACCGATACCTCGTCCTCGGGCTATCTCTTGAATCCCGGTTCGGTGAAAACCTACAGCGTTACCACCTTCCAGAATCGTTATGATGACTGGCTGCCGACAGCCAACATTAACTTCCCGCTGGACCGCAATCTCGTGTTGCGCATGGCCTATTCGCGGACGCTGGGCCGGCCGCAGCTGACACAGATTGCGCCAAGCCTCGTTCTCGTTCGTCCGGCGACGCCCGACCCGGTCTATGCCGGCTCCGGCACGGCCGGGAACCCTTATCTGAAGGCGATCCATTCCGACAATTTCGATGCGTCGCTGGAATGGTATTACGCCAAGGGCAGCTATCTGTCGGCGGCACTGTTTGCCAAGAATATCGATTCCACCATCTATCTCGATCCAACGCCTGTCGATTATCAAATCGGCAGCGAACTATTCTCGATATCGACCTACCGGAATTTCGGCGGCACCAAGATCAAGGGCCTGGAAATCGGTGCATCGCATGCGTTCAACTATCTGCCGGGTCTCCTCCAAAATTTGGGCCTGACGGGCAATTTGACGGTGATCAGCGAGAGCAGCAGCCTGCGCGATCAGGAAGGAGATCCGATCGGTCGCCGCGGACTTTCGAAGCTCACGTATAACGTTGGCGGCTATTACGACGATGGCAAGTTCAGCCTGAGGCTGGCCTATAACTGGCGGTCAAAGTTCACGCGGATCGAAACCGTTCCGCTCGGTTTTGCCAGCGCAAACTCCCTGCCCGAAATCGAAGCCGCGCGCGGCCAGCTCGATTTCTCGGCGCGCTTCACGATCATCAAAGGTGTGAAGCTGAACTTCGACGCGATCAACCTGACCGACACCGGCACCTTCCGCTACCTGAAATATCCGGTGCTTGTGAACTATGTCGCGAATGCCGGTCGGGCCTTCAACATGGGGGTTTCGTTCAACTTCTAGCCGCTGTCAGCGGCCCGTACATTTCTCGGGTCGCCGCCTTTTCGTCGCCTGGCCAGGAACTCGACATGAACCTTCATCCAATCCCGCGGTCTTCCAGCGATACGGCAGCCGCCCGCGTGATCGTCGGGGTCGAACTCGGCGGTACTAAGTGCATTGCAACCCTGGCCGACGAACACGGCGTGGTGCTTGATCAGCACAAGACACCGACAACAACGCCTCATGAGACGCTGCCAATATTGGCAGGGCTTGTCGATCAATGGTGCGCATCGAACAACGTCGCGGCGATCGGCATCGCAAGTTTCGGGCCACTCGACCTCAACCCTACGTCGCCTAATTATGGCTGCGTCGCGACCACCACGAAGCCAGGCTGGTCCGGTGCCCCGGTGCTGCGCCGACTCAGCGGGCAAAGGGATATTCCGACTGCCTTCGATACCGATGTGAACGGTGCCGCCGCCGCCGAAATGCGGTGGGGGGGCGGGCTTGGGCTGCGTGACTTCGCCTATGTGACCGTTGGCACCGGGGTCGGTGTGGGTTTGTTCGTCAATGGTGCGCCGACCCGGGGTATCGGGCATTGCGAGATGGGCCATATTCGTATTCCTCGTCTGGTGAATGATGTCGCAGCCAGCATCTGCAAGTTTCACGATGACTGCGTGGAAGGCCTGGCTTCGGGGCCGGCAATACGATCTGCACTGGGCGGCCGATCATTTGACGAAGTCAGTGCGAACGATCCGGTCTGGAGCGGCGTTGCGCACGCCATTGCCTGCCTTTGCCACGCGCTCGTGGCGACGACTGGGCCGCAGCGGATCGCCATCGGCGGCGGCGTCCTGGAGCGTCAACCGCATCTGCTCGGCCGGATCGAGCCGCTGCTGCGGGCGAGCATGAACGGCTATCTCGCGATTCCCGATGACGGGCCGTATATCGTTGCTCCGTCGCTTGGCGATCAGGCGGGCGCATTGGGACCAATTGCGCTGGCCTGCGGCCTCCTCGCAAACGGATACATTGATGGTCTGACGTCGATCGATCGCGTGGGGGCTGTTTTGTGAAAGTCGAGCAACCATCCGCGAGCACCCAGATCGCCTTTGCCTGTGTCACGACCCTGTTCTTCGCGTGGGGATTTATTACCTCGCTGATCGATCCTCTCGTGGCGGCGGTGAAGGGGATTTTCAGCCTATCCGACGTCGAGGCCCAGCTGAGCGCATCCGCCTTCTTCATTGCCTATGGCGTGGTAAGCCTGCCAGCTGCGGCGTTGCTGGCGCGACGCAAGTCCGTCGTGACCGTGCTGATCGCGCTGATGCTGATGATCGCCGGCTGCGTCCTGATGCTGGTCGCATCGAACCTGGCGATCTATGAGCTGGTCTTGTTCGGCCTGTTCGTGCTCGCCAGCGGGATCACGATTCTGCAAGTCGCTGCAAATCCGCTCGCGGCGGCACTTGGCAGACCCGATCGCAGTCATTTGCGGCTGACGCTCAGCCAGGCGTTCAACAGCCTCGGCACGTTTATCGGTCCATATCTTGGTGCATCGCTGTTCCTGAAGGGCGTCGAGATCAAGCAAGACGAACAGTTGAGCGCAACGGTACGTGCCTCAGCGCTGACCGGGATTGATTTCGCGTTCCTTTCGATTGCGGTGCTGATCGCGCTGCTTGCGCTGTTCATCTGGTTCGCGCGCCGGCTGATCAGCGCCGCAACGCTAACGACGCCGGCGCGAGCATCGTCGGGCGGTATTGCTGCGATTTTGATTGAGGCCACGTCGTCGCGCTGGGCGCTGCTGGGGGGGGCGGCAATATTTCTTTACGTCGGCGCGGAAGTAGCGATCGGCACACAGATGGCGCTATTCCTTCACAGCGACGCGGTACTTGGGGTGCCGCTGGAGCAGGCAGGCAAGATGGTGAGCCTATATTGGGGCGGTGCGATGGTCGGACGGCTGATCGGCTCGGCGCTGCTGGCTCGCGTGCCGGCGCCGGCGCTGCTGGCGACTTTCGCATCGATCGCCTGTGCGATCTGCCTTTTTGTGTTCGCGATGGGCGGATCGGCCGGCGGCTATGCAGCGCTGACGATCGGTCTGTTCAATTCGATCATGTTTCCCGTCATCTTCACCCTGACGCTTGAGCGATCGAGCGTGAGCGAAGCGGCAACATCGGGCTTCCTATGCTTCAGCATCGTGGGCGGGGCGGCAATGCCGTTGCTCGTCGGGCTGGTTTCGGGCGCGACCAGCTACACGACCGCCTTTGCTGTGCCGGCTATCTGTTATGCCCTGCTTCTCGGCTTTGCGCTGGCGGCACGCCGCGTCGTCGCGGTCCGCGGCGCCGCTGCCGTTGCGCTCAGCGGCCATTGACGGGCGCGGGTTGATGGCCGTGCGGCAACTCGCAGCGCGCGCGCTGGAAAAGGTGTGGGGGCGCACCGACGTGCCGACGTTTTTCGGTCACGGCAGCGGGTTCGATGGCCGGATCGGGGAAATCTGGTTCGAAGAACCGCAAGACAGCTCATTGCTCGTCAAATATCTCTTCACGTCACAAAAATTGTCGATCCAGGTTCATCCATCCGACGATCAGGCGCGTGCAACCGGGCATTCACGTGGCAAGGACGAGGCTTGGTACGTCTTGTCCGCCGAGCACGATGCCGTAATTGGCGCCGGCTTCTCGTCTGAACTCAACGAAGAGGATCTCGGCGCGGCAGCGCTGGACGGCAGCATTGATGCCCTGATGACATGGCATTCGGTTAAACCCGGTGACTTCTTCTATGTACCGGCCGGCACCGTCCATGCAATCGGCGCGGGACTTTCGGTGCTGGAAATGCAGCAGAATGTCGATTTGACCTACCGGCTGTTCGACTACGGACGGCCCCGCGAACTCCAGCTTGAGGAAGGACTAGCGGCATCGCGGCCTGGGCCGATCGTGCGCAAGCCGGCAAGGGCCGTCAATTCGTATCGGGATGTGCTTTCCGAGGGGATGAAAATCGTCATCGAGCGGCTGCGCGGGCGGTCCGTGCAGGAAATCCACGCCGACGCCGATGCGCCCACCTGGCTGATGCCGGTTACTGCGGGATGCGCCAACGAGCGCGAGGATATGCCGGCGGGAACCGTCTGGCTGGCCGATACGCCCACCCGAATTCGACTTGGGCCCGATGATTGCCTGCTCGCCGCTTACGCCGGCGACAAGGCGCGGTTGTAGGAGGTGACGATGACGAACATTTCGAAACGCGGGCGGGTCTTCAGCAGCCTCGCTGTTGCCCTGTTGCTATCCACGGTTTCCTCGGCGGTCGTGGCAACCGGCAATGGTGCTGTGCCACCTGCGCAGCCCGCCGCCGCCGCCGTGCCAAAGCCCGCGACGCGGCCCAATATCATCTTCATCCTCAACGACGATCAGCGATACGACGCGATGGGTTTTCTGGATCCGGCGCTGAAGACGCCGAACATGGACCGGATTGCCCGGGAAGGCGTCTATTTCCGCAATGCGTTCGTCACCACCTCGCTGTGCAGCCCAAGCCGGGCCTCGATCCTCACCGGTGAATATATGCACAACCACGGCATCGCCGATAACAACATCAAGGCGCGACCCGGGACTTTCTACTTCCCCCAGGCGCTCCAGACAGCTGGATACCGGACAGCGTTTATCGGCAAGTGGCACATGGGAGGAGAGAGCGACGATCCTCAGCCGGGCTTCGATCACTGGATCAGCTTCAAAGGGCAGGGCCATTATCTGCCCCAGGACAAGGAGGGCGGCCCGCGCAACATGCTCAACATCGACGGCCAACATGTCGAGCAGCACGGCTACATCACCGACGAACTCAACGGCTATGCAATCGACTGGTTGAGGCAACAGAGCAAGGACAAGCCGTTCTTCCTCTATCTGAGCCACAAGGCGGTGCACGCCGATTTCATCCCTGCCGAACGGCACAAACACCTTTACCGTCGTGACAGCATCAAGCTGCCCGACAGCATGGCCGACACGCCCCAGAATTACGAAGGTAAGCCGCGTTGGGTGAAAACACAGCGCAACTCATGGCACGGGGTCGACTTTCCGTATCATTCGACGCTCGACATCGTTGATTACAAGCTACGCTACAACGAGACGCTGGCTGCGGTGGATGATGGGATCGGCGCGATCATTGCCGAGCTCAAGAAAAAGGGCATGCTTGAGAATACCATCGTCGTGATGACGGGGGACAACGGCTTTCTATTTGGCGAGCACGGCATGATCGACAAGCGCAGCGCTTATGAGGAATCGATGCGCGTCCCACTGATCGCGTTCGGTGGCGGCATGGTCAAGGGCCGGGTGGCGGATGACATTGTCGCCAATATCGACATTGCCCCGACCTTCCTCGAACTCGCGGGCGCCAAGGTGCCTGACGGGGTGCGGATCGACGGGATGAGCTATGCCGACCAGCTGATGGGGCTTCCGCACCCGGGGCCGTGGCGGACTGCGCTGAACTACGAATATTATTGGGAATACAACTATCCCCAAACGCCAACGACCTTCGCGCTGCGCGGCGATCGTTACAAGTACATCCAGTATCACGGAATCTGGGACACCGAGGAACTTTACGACCTGAAAGCCGATCCCAAGGAGATGCATAACCTCATTGCGGACACCAGGCTCCAGCCGATCGTGAAGAAGATGCGGGCCGAGCTCTTCGCCGGGCTCGATCCCAATCAAGGTCGCACGACGGTGACTTTTACAGAGCGTCACGGAGAGGGCTCGGTCTTGCGGAACAGGTACGGCGCGAAGCCGGGCGATTTTCCCGCCCGTTGGTTGCGTGACGGCACCGAAGACGATCTGCGCAATGGCAACAACGCGGATGGGGTCAAGCCCGCGGGGCACTGACCTCCGGCCGGTCCCTCGGTCTCCGGAGGCGGTGCGGCAGCCTCGCTGCCAGCCCGGACATTTTCACCATCCTGCCCCTGGCACGGGGTATGACTCGAACGGTTGCATATTGGCGACCGGACGGACATGGTTGGTCGTCGATACGCTGGTGTCGAGTTATTTCCATTCCTGGCAGCTTCAAGATTGGACGGTTCGATAGATGTCGCGTAGCGAGCGGGTGCCAGCGGGGAGCGAATTCACATCGCTTGACCGGGTGAATCTGTTCAGCACAGGGTTGTCGGGTACCAATCTTGAACGGGGTGGCTCGCATAATCTTCGAGTTACCTTGCAGGCGATCCGCCTGAACGCACCAATTACAAAGGTCGAACTGGCTGAAATAACCGGCCTTACCCCGCCATCAATGACAAACATCACGCGAAAGCTGCTTGCTGATGGGCTGATCGTCGAGACCGGGCGCCGACGCGGCGAGCGCGGCCAGCCTGCAATGGAACTCGCCATCAACGCCGACGGTGCCTTTTCGGTCGGGATCAATATCGATCGCGATCACATCACCATGGTGGCACTTGATTTCCTCGGCTGTGTGCGTGCGCGCATCGCCGAGGAAATCGCCTTTGCGATGCCTGAGCAGGTCACCGACTTCTTCACACGCAATCTGGAGGCGATCCGCGCTTCCGGTGCAGTTGATATGGATCGAATCGCCGGGGTCGGCGTGGCAATACCCGACGACTTCGGCCGGGTTGATATGCCGCTTCGCCCGAGCGACTTCGGCATTTGGGAAACGTTCGATCTCAGGAGGTTGTTCGCAGCGCACGGCCTCGACGTTTTCATCGAGAATGATGCGTGCGCGGCGGCGATGGGTGAATTCCAGTTCGGTCACGGCCAAACAGCACAGACGTTTCTTTATGTTCTGATCAGCGCCGGCTTGGGCGGCGGGCTGGTCATCGACGGCCACCCGGTGCGCGGTGCATCCGGGCGCAGCGGCGAAATAGGCTTCTTGCCGATCGGCAGGGCACGCCGCAATCCGGTCAATCTCCAGGACGTGGTATCGCTCTCAGGACTCTTCGCGCACCTGGAAACCGTTGGACACCGCGACATCAGCGTCGCCGGGCTTGGCAAGCTCAAGGGTGCGATCGCCAAAGAGGCGCTGGTCTGGACGGAACGAGCGGCTGACTTGCTTTGCGAACCCTTGCTGGTGATCAACGCGGCGATCGATCCCGAGGCGGTATTCATCGGCGGGCGCCTGCCTGCCAAACTGTTAGACTCGCTCGTTGACCGTTTGGCGGTAAACATTCGCCACCGGGGCGCTTCGCTCCCTTCACGCGCGCCTGTGCTACGCGCTGCGCTCGCCGAGGATGCCGCTGCGATGGGCGCAGCCATTCTGCCGTTCTCGAGTCGGTTCCTCCCTTCGCGAGCGGCGCTCATGAAAACCGAAGTTTAGAGTCGGATGACATCAGCTTGATCCGTATCCGGAGTTGAGCAGGTAATTGCGGCATTCGTCCGGGTTGAAGGTGTCTGGTAGGGAGTCGATGCGTCGCCAGGTTGCGTCGTGGGTACGTTCTGCGGCCTTGCACATCAGGTGTTTGAGCTTGGCGAAGACCTGCTCGATCGGATTGAGATCGGGGCTGTACGGCGGCAGGAACAGGAGCTTGGCGCCCGCGCTACGGATTGCCATCGCGGATGGCAGGCCGTTTGTGATTGCTCAGATTGTCCATGACGACGATGTCGCCAGGCGAAAGCGTGGGCACGATGTCAACCGGCGTGGGATCTTGGCTCTGACGCAGTTTTTGTGATCGCCGTCATGTTGCTCCGATCAGCCGGGCCTGGAGAAGGTCGAGTTTTCCGCGGCCGTACATCTGGCGTTTGACCAGCTTGAGCTTGGTGATCTGCCCCTCGGTCTGACCGTTCGACCAAGGGGACACGACGGCGGCGACGGTGACTGTCGTATTTTGGGTTTCGCGGCGACGTTGCTATCGGAAGGAATCGACCACTTCTGGTCGTACGGGGTGGCGGTGGCGAATGACCGGTTCGAGGAAGGCCTGCCGTCGCCGACGCCAGAACCGGACTATCGGCAATGCCCCCTGCGGGCGGCGTTTGGTCGCTATCAAGCTAATCCCAAAAGCGGCCGCTCAATTCGGGCTTTCGCGGACGTATCCCGGAAGCAATTCGCCGAGAAGCTGATTGGGAAACCTTCGGCTGAGAATAATCGCATAGAAGCTTTCGGTGAGTTGCGGGATGCGGCAGTGCTCGACCAGCACGCCAGATCCGAGCTCATCACGCACGACAATGGGCGGGACCAGCGTTAGGCCGTCGCGTTCACGAGCCAACAGACGCAGCATCGCCATGTCATCGACTTCGGCCAGGATGATCGGACGGATCCCCGCCAGGTCGAGTAGCCGGTCGAACCCCAACCGGATGTCGCTGTCTAGGCTGGGGAGCAACACAGGTTCGCTGCGCAAGTCCTCCGGGAAGCGGAACGACGCACGGTCCGGCCTCGGCCGCCCCACCAGACTGACCGGCTGTTCATTCAGGAGATGGTTGCGGAAGGGAGCGCGGGCGTCCCTTGGTGCGGCACTGTTGGATAGAACCACATCAATCGCATGGGCTTCGAGCTGTGCCAGCAGATCGCGGATGGTGCCGGAGCGCACGATTAACTCCACGTCGGCGCGGCCGACCAGAGGGTTCAGAAACTCAAGCTGGAAATTGCGCGACAACGTCGTCAGCGCGCCGACCCTCAGGACCTGGCGGCTCGCGAGGGGGCGCCCGTCGAGTGTGCCCATCAGCTCATCGCCGGCGTTGAATACGGTGTCCGCATAGTCGAGCGTGATCTGCCCGGCTTCGGTCAGAACGAGCCTTTTGCCCACGCGGTCGAACAGGGGGTGCCCCATCTGATGTTCGAGCTTCCGGATCTGCACAGACAGCGCCGACTGCGACAGGTTTAGGCGCTCCGCCGCCCGCGTGAGGCTGCCTTCATGCGCGACCGCCCAGAAATAGCGCAGATGGTTGAAGTTAAGGCTTTTCATATCGTTCTATAAAACAGAACGAAATGGCATAGACAATGAATTTTTCCGATCGAGCGACGGCAGTTATCCCTTCTCCGACCCGCATGATGCGTTGGGGGGAAGACCTTTGCCGATTGATCTGTTGCCCTATGCTGCCCCCCTTGCACTGTTGCTGAGCGCGGCCGTCGGATTTCTACGCCCGGACCGCAGGTCTAGTATTGCTAAGCGACTGGCCGAAGTTTCGGCCCTGTTTGCGCTAGGGATCGCAGGCGTTTCTGCCGCAATGCTCTTTATGCACGGGGCGTGGCACAGCAGCCTGATCGGCACGCGGGGTATAGGATCCTCGATCCGCCTCGACGCGATCAGCGGCGTGATGCTTCTTTTGGTGTCATTCATCGGCTGGGTCGTGGTGCGCTACACAGCGACCTATTTGGACGGGGAGCCACGCCAAGGCGCTTTTACCGGCTGGCTGTCGCTGACGCTAGCCGCAGTGCTGCTGCTCGTGCTCTCGGATAACGTGGTTCAGCTCGTCCTTGCGTGGATCGCGACGAGTCTGTTCCTGCACAGGCTCCTACGGTTCTATCCAGAACGGATCGCGGCAAAGAGGGCCGCTGCCAAGAAGTTCGTCACCGCGCGGATCGGCGACATGGCGCTGATCGTCTCGGCCGCGTTGCTGATATTTGCCTATGGCACGCCGGATATCGAACAGATTCTAAGCGCTGCCCGCGCGGGGACCGGCGGCGACCTGGCGATTGCCGCGGCGGGCTTTCTGGCGGCGGCCGCGCTTTTGAAGTCCGCCCAGTTTCCGACGCATGGCTGGCTGACCGAAGTGATGGAGGCTCCAACGCCGGTTTCGGCGCTACTGCACGCCGGGGTCATCAATGCCGGTGGCTTCCTGCTGATCCGCTTTGCCGACGTCATGTTGCTGGCGCCCGGCGTACTCGCCGGGCTGGTCCTGATCGGTGGCTTTACCGCGCTCTTTGCCGGGCTGGTCATGCTGACTCAGCCGGCGGTGAAGACGTCTCTCGCCTGGTCGACAGTCGCCCAGATGGGCTTCATGATCCTCGAATGCGGCCTGGCGCTGTTCCCGCTCGCCTTGCTGCACATCGTGGCCCATTCACTCTACAAGGCGCATTCGTTCCTCGCCTCCGGTGGCGCGGTCGAGCTGATCGCTGCCAACCGCCGGCCCGGTCCCGTGGCTATTCCCAAGGCCGGCGCGGTGGCCCGTGCCTTTCTACTCGCACTGACGATCTATGCCGTCGTCGGGTTCGGCTTTGGATTTCAGCACAAGTCGCCGCAGGCCATCGCGCTCGGCGCGATCCTGATCTTCGGCGTCGCCTATATGCTCGCGCAAGGCCTGGCGGACGCCGCGCCGAGGGCATTGACAAGGCGCACCATCGTCTACGCCGTCGCCACGTCCCTCAGCTATTTCGCCCTCCAGGTCTTCGCGATCTGGCTGACATCCGGCGTGCTGCCGCCGGCGCCGTCGCCAGGTCCATTGCAATGGGCGCTAATTGTCCTTGCGGTCGTCAGTTTCGGCCTCGTGGCAGTGGTCCAAGCGATGTTTCCGTTGTGGGCCTACCACCCGGCGGCCGCTGGGCTGCGCGTGCATCTCTCCAACGGCTTCTACGCAAATGCGGTGTTTGACCGGCTGCTCCGCGGCTGGCGGCTGCGTGACGCCTCCTGATTTTTTTCGGAGACAAGACCATGACCAACCCAAAGGCATCATTCGCGCGTGAAACGCTGGATCTCGGCACCGCCATCAATCAAGCCTGTCGGGCGATCCCGCCTGTCTGGCCATTGGCGTCAAGCGTCGCGGTCAATCCTTTCCTGGGCCAGGCCCATGACGATCTCGCCACGGTCGCGGCCCGGCTCGCCAGGGTGGCGGGTGCTCCGCTCACCATGCCGCGAAGCTGGTACCAGGACCGGATCGCCGATGGCGACATCACCGATCCCGACCTCTTCGATGCGTTGGATAATGCGCCGCTGGCGCTGCGCCCGACGAGTCTTGGGGCGCTGAAGTCAGCGGTGCTGCGATCGGGTCCGGAGGTCACCGCCCTGCCGACGGTCGCGGACCTCGCGGCGGAAGCTTCAGGGATCGACTGGCCGGGCCTGATTGCCGAGCGCTTCGGTGCATGGGCGGCTGGATATTTCGACGAAGGACAGGCGCTCTGGGCTGCGCCGCGCGGCGGGGGTGCCTATGCAGCCTGGCGAGCGGTCGCAACCCATGACCTGACACCGGAGATTGTCGGTTTGGCGGGATTTGCGACTCATGTATCGCAGGCTCCGGAAGTCGGAGCGGATGCGGTCGCCAGCGTGATACAACGCATCCGCGTTTCGCCGGCGGCAGCGCACACCTATTTCCACCTGATGCTCATGACACTCGGCGGTTGGGCGCAATTCGCCCGCTATCGGATGTGGCAGGCCGAACTCGCCGGTGGCACCGACGCGACGATCAGCGACTTTCTGGCGATCCGCCTCATCTGGGAAGCGGCGCTGTTCGATCGATATGAGAACGAAATCGGCGCGCGCTGGGCGTCGGTCGTCGCCATGCACGCCTTGCCCGTCACGGCGACCGTCGATGATGTCATCGACGCTATCCTTCAGGAAGCATCGGAACGCGCGGCGCAACGCAAGCTGGCTGACACGCTTGCGGTGCCGGGGAACGGGACGATCGAAGGCCGCCCCGTATTGCAGGCCGCCTTCTGTATCGATGTGCGCTCGGAGGTATTCCGGCGTGCGCTGGAATCCGTAAACCCGGCGATCCAGACCTTGGGGTTCGCGGGCTTTTTCGGCCTGACCGCGTCGCATCGCCGCTTTGCTTCGGACGTGAGCGAACACCGGCTGCCCGTGCTGTTGAACCCCGGTCTGACGACCCGTTCGGGCGGTCCGGACGACGCCGGTGCGGATCAGAGCGCCCGGTTGAAGGCACGGGCGAAGCGTGCATGGGGCCGTTTCAGGCTGGCCGCCGTATCATCCTTTGCTTTCGTCGAGGCAACGGGACCACTTTATATCGGCAAGCTGGTGATCGATGCATTGGGCCTGCGCACAACACCCGTGCCGAACGATCCGGTACCGCGTCCCGATCCGACGCTTGATCTTGGGAATCGGACAGCGGCAGCGGAGACCGTGCTGCGGGCCATGTCTTTGACGACCGATTTCGCAAGGCTCGTGGTCCTGGCGGGGCACGGCGCCAATGTCGTCAACAATCCTCATGCCAGCGGACTGCATTGCGGCGCCTGCGGTGGCTATTCTGGCGAGGTGAATGCGCGTCTCCTCGCCGCCCTGCTTAACGATCCCGAAGTCCGCAGTGGCCTGGTTCCAAAAGGGATCGCCATACCCTCTGACACGTTGTTCGTCGCTGCTTTGCACGACACGACGACTGACGCAGTCATGCTCTATTCCGAAGACTGCATTTCCGCAGCGCACGCTACCGACTTGAACGAAGCTAGGCTCTGGCTCGCCGCAGCGGGCAAGATCGCTCGGGGCGAGCGGGCGTTACGTCTGCCGCGTGGGGCAGGCGAGGCAAGTCTGGTCAAGCGCAGTCGCGATTGGGCCGAGGTCCGGCCGGAATGGGCGTTGGCAGGCTGCAAGGCCTTCATCGCGGCGCCACGTCGGCGCACTATCGGAAAGAGTCTCGAGGGGCGGGTCTTCCTGCATGACTATGACTGGAAGGGGGACTCCGACTTTGGCGTCCTGGAACTGATCCTGACGGCGCCCGTGGTCGTGGCGAGTTGGATCAGTCTGCAATATTACGGATCGACGGTGGCACCCGCGGTCTTCGGGGGCGGCAACAAGCTCCTGCACAATGTCGTGGGTGGCATCGGGATTGTGGAGGGCAATGGTGGTGCCTTGCGAGCCGGGCTCCCATGGCAGTCCGTCCATGACGGCGAACGTTTCGTTCATGAGCCTCTTAGGCTTTCGGTTTGTATCGAAGCGCCGCGCGAGGCGATGACCGCAATCCTCAAACGTTACCCCGACGTGCGTGCGCTTTTCGACAATCGCTGGCTCTATCTGTTCGCGCTCGACGATGCAGGGCGGATGGCATGGCGATACACAGGCGATCTGGAATGGGTGGCGGTCATCGAGTCAGAGCCTGCAACGGCAGTGCCTGAGTTGGCGGCCTGACCGATGAAGCCAACGGAAAGCAACGCGGCGCAGCTACCGCGCATGTCGCACCTCGAGCGACTGGAGTCCGAGACGATCCATATCCTGCGCGAGGCGGTCGCCGAGGCGCGTAATCCGGTTATGCTGTTCTCGGCAGGCAAGGACAGCACCGTGATGGCCCACCTGGCCTTGCGGGCGTTCTACCCAGGCAAGCCGCCCTTTCCCTTGTTGCATATCGACTCGACCTGGGAGTTCGGATCGCTCCTGGCGTTTCGTGATGCCTTTGCGCGCGATCACGGGTTTGATCTGATCGTGCGGGCAAATGAGGAAGGGCGTGCCGCAGGCCTCAACCCCTTCGATCATGGTGACCGCTACACGTCAGCCATGCGCACCGAACCCTTGAAGGCAGCGCTCGATCAGGGTGGCTATGACATTATTTTCGGCGGTGCCCGGCGCGATGAGGAGAAATCCCGCGCCAAGGAGCGCATATTCTCCATTCGTAGTGCCGGTCATGGCTGGGATCCAAGGCAGCAACGCCCAGAGCTTTGGCACCTCTACAACACACGCCTCGCGGTTGGCCAATCAGCGCGTGTGTTCCCGCTATCGAACTGGACCGAGGCGGACATCTGGAGTTACGCGCTGCTGCACCGCATTCCGCTGGCGCCGCTTTATTTCGCCCAGGTTCGACCGGTCGTCGAGCGCGATGGCGCATGGCTGGTGGTCGATGATCCGGCCCGCATGCGCTTCAAGGCGGGAGAGACCATAAGCGAACGGTCAGTTCGTTTCCGAACGCTAGGGTGTTGGCCGGTAACGGCTGCGGTCGATTCACACGCCGCCGACCTTTTCTCGATCGTTCGCGAAACGCTGGGCGCTGCGAACTCCGAGCGGCAAGGCCGCATCGGCGACAGCGAAGATGGTGGTTCGCTGGAACAGAAGAAGCGCGAAGGCTATTTCTGATGGAGGCATCGGGGGGACTCCTCTATCGCGGCGACCGCGCGATCCTGGCGACGATGCATGCCAAGGAAAAGGTCGTGGCGCCGATCGCCGAGCGTTTTCTGGGCTTACGGCTCGAAGTCGCGCGCGGGGTGGACACAGACGCCTTCGGCACCTTTAGCCGCGATATCGAGCGGGTCGGATCGCAGCTAGATGCAGCACGCGCGAAGATTGAGGCGGCTTTCGAGCGGATGCCCGATCTTCGGCTCGCATTGGCCAGTGAAGGCAGCTTTGGGCCCCACCCCTACATTCCGTTTTGCCCCCTAGAGCGCGAGATCGTCGTCCTTGTCGATCGAAGGTCCGGCCTGGAACTTGTCGGACACCACGCCACCCCCGACACGAACTTCGCTCACGTTGTCGTGGCCGATAACGCTGGCGGCTTGGACTTCGCTGAAAGGGTGGGGTTTCCCGATCACGGGGTCATCGTGATGGGCTGCCGCGATGGTCAGCCGGCACATCATCTCGGGCTGTTCAAAGATGTGGAAACCTGGGACGACCTGACATCAGCGCTCCACCGGGTCATCGCTAAGGCGGGCACCGCCTTTGTAGAAACGGACATGCGTGCGCACCGTAATCCCAGGCGGATGCGCGCCATCAAACGCGCGACGATCGACTTGGTCAGGCGCGCCAGAAGTCTTTGCCCCGCCTGCGGTCGGCCCGGATATGCCGTGACCGAACGACTTCCAGGCCTGCCATGTTCGTGGTGCGGCGAGCCGACGCTGCTCATCAGGGCAAGCGTGCAGTCATGCGTCGGTTGCGGTTGGCGAGTTGAGCGCGCTGTCGAGGCCGCAGCGGCTGAGCCCAGGCACTGCGGGGAGTGCAACCCATGAGCCGGGAGGAACGGGTGGGAAAGGTGAGGCAGGAGCCTGAAATCACGCTGGCGGTAGCGGACGCCAGAATCGCATGGGTGCTGGAGCACCCTCACATGAGCGATTGGCTGAAACAGGCGCTACGAACGGCAGACGGGCTCGATCCAATCGGGCTGCAGAACGACGTTGAGACGCTCAGGCATTTGATTGTTCCACGATCCCAAGCCCAGATCGAGATCAACATGACCTCATTAGTCGTAGATTGATGCCGGCCAGAAGTCATCGGCTCGCAATAGGACATCAAAGAGGCCTATTGGGTTGCAGGGCCGCTGTGCGATGCCCCATGCCGAAGAGCTTCCGGGCAGCAAACGGCCGGTGCACGCCATTCCGAGACGCGCCTGAGCGTCCCTCGGAATGTCCAATGTCGGTGCTTAAGCCGTCGTCCGGGGAGCCGTGCCGCTACGGCAAAAATGTCCCAGTTCACGTCGTTCCCTAGGGCAAAATGCTCGCCCCCGGAACAGGGTTGGCACCCACATGAATGGAGGAACGCTTTCGGGAAGCGCTGAGTTGCTCATGGATGTCTACAGCTGGGTCTTCGAAGCGCTGAGTGCCTCTGGTGGTTCGCGCCTCATTGCGTCGCCGAATTGCCCAAGGTAGGTGCCGCCGTCTTTTGTCTACCGCACCTCTTACAAGAAGCCCGATTGTTCGGGGCGTCGGGCCAGTGGGGCTGACACGCTCAAAAGCATCTCCAATGATGGGGGGCCTTTTTGGGGGCACTTTCTCAATACCAAAAATTTAACTGGCTGATCTAGAATGAAAATATCAGAGAAATTGGATGCTCACCGCCCGCACCATCTCAAGGCATGGTTGGAAGTTTGAAGCGTGCGTGACGAAGGTGCTGACCGCTCAGGTCGCTCGCCGCGCATGTCGCATCTTTGGGCGGTGCATGACGCCGATCTGCAACGGCTCGATTCGGCGGCGCGCCTGCGTCGCCTGCAGCCACGCGCGGGCCGCGATTTCTCCTCCAACGATTATCTTGGCCTCGCAACCTCGCCGCGGCTGCGCGACGCCGTCGCGGCGGCGCTGGCGCGCGGCGTCGCGGTCGGGTCGGGCGGCT
>NZ_JARYTI010000143.1 GCF_029911635.1 Sphingomonas sp. AR_OL41 | reverse complement strand
ATTTTTCAGTGCCGTGTCCGTGTTCCATGGGACCTCATCGCGGTGCTCGGGAAAGAGCGTATCAACCGTTCGCTGGGAACATCCTCGGCACGTGACGCAAAGCGCGCGCTCCGCGAAAAAGCGCATGAACTCGATATATTTTTCGACGATGTGCGGCGAAACGGTGCGCCAACTCTCACGACAACGATCGAACCACGGGTCACTGCACCAGCCCATGAGCTAACGCTGCGGCAGGCATACGAGATGTTCCTTTCGGACGCATCGACAGCGCGGTCCGATAAGACCCTTCTCGCCTACCGCACGGTCAGTCAGGCCGTAATGGATATCCTTGGCGGCGATGTGCCACTGCGGTCGATCACGCGCCCCCAGTGCCGCGAATTGCTTACGACGCTCGCCAAGGTGCCACTCCACGCGCGTAAGCGTTGGCCGGACCGTACGGCTCTGGAGGCCATTTCGCTCGGTGAAGGGCACGACTTCCCAACGATGAGTCCGGCGCACCTGAATGGTCACATGAACAAGTTCTCGTCATTGCTGAACTGGGCTACCAAAGAGGAACTGATTACCCGCAATCCGGCGCTCGGCCTGCGCATCCATGACCCCATCCCTCCTCGCGACAAGCGCAAGCCGTTCTGTACAGCACAGCTTATACGCATCTTCGCGGCCCCGATCTTTCACGGCTGCGTCGATGACGAGAACGGATACGCCACACCCGGTCCCAGCAAACCGAAACGCGGGCGGTACTGGATTCCGATCATCGGTCTTTACTCGGGCTTGCGGCTGAACGAGGTGTGCCAACTCGATACCGGAGATGTCAGGGTGGTCGAGGAGCACCTCTGCTTCGTCATCACAACGGCGTCCGGGCATGGAGCGGACGACAAGCGGTTGAAGACATTGTCGAGCGAAAGGATCGTACCGGTTCATCCCGTGCTGCTCGACCTCGGCTTTGCAGCTTATGTCGAGGCACGTCGGTCAACCAATGATCTGAAGCTGTTTCCGGAACTGCCGTACCGACACGGCCTCTACTCCCACCAATTTAGCCGATGGTTTTCACGCTTCCTCGTATCATGCGGCGCAGCCGCAGAGCGCACCTGTTACCATTCGTTCCGGCATTGCTTCAGGGACGCATGCCGAGCGGGCCGTGTCGATCGAGACATCGTGATGGCGCTCGGCGGCTGGTCATCGGCATCGGATTCGTCTGGATCGGTTTCCGATAGCTATGGCCGTGGCCATTCCCCGGCCGCGCTCTTCGAAGCGATTGCCCTTGTCCGGTACAACGGAATTGAATGGAGCGAGCTACAGGACAATCCATGAAATTTGTTCTGCCGAACCTCCTCTCGTCGGTCCGCCA
>NZ_JARYTI010000142.1 GCF_029911635.1 Sphingomonas sp. AR_OL41 | reverse complement strand
TCCCGGCGACCCCGCTGCCCCCGGTCACCGCAACGGCCACACCCGGCGCGGCGAACGCGGTTTCGGCCGGCGTTATCGCCGGCCCGGCCATCTACACCCTGCCGATCGACGATGCTGCCGCGGCGCGGTCGCTCGCTGCCTTCCGGCTTTCCTGCCCTGCCTTGCTGCGCCGCACCGATACCTCCGGGCTGACCCGGCCGGCCGACTGGCAAGCGGCCTGCGACGCGGCGCGCGGCGCCGATCCACGCGCGGCGCGCGCCTTCTTCGCGCAATGGTTCGAAAGCGCCCAGATCGGAGACGGCCGCGCCTTCGCGACGGGCTATTATGTCCCCGAGATTGCCGGCTCGCGCGATCGTCGCAAGGGCTTCGACACGCCGATCTACGGCCGCCCCGACGATCTCGTCGATGTCGATCTCGGCCAGTTCAGCAATGATTTGAAGGGCAAGAAGATCCGCGGCCGCATCGATGGCACCAGCTTCGTGCCCTATTTCGATCGCGCCGCGATCGAGCAGGGTGGGCTCGGCCGCCACGCCCCGATCATCGCCTGGGCCGCCGATCCGGTCGAGATGTTCTTTCTCGAGGTGCAGGGCTCGGGCATCCTGCGCCTGCCCAATGGCGACACGATGCGGATCGGCTATGCCAGCCAGAATGGCCGCGACTATACCGGCATCGGCGCGCTGATGCGCCAGCGCGGCCTGCTCGGCCCCGGCCAGGCGTCGATGCAGGGCATCACCCAGTGGCTGCGCGATCACCCCGATCAGGGGCGCGACATCATGCGCGAGAACAAGAGCTTCGTCTTCTTCCGCGAGCTCGACGGCCCGCCGCTCGGTGCGCTCGGCCTGCCCGTCGCCGCGCGTGCCACCGTCGCGGCCGATATCCGCTTCGTGCCGCTCGGCGCGCCGGTCTTCCTGTCGATGGACCGCGCCGATGCCAGCGGGCTGTGGGTCGCGCAGGATACCGGCGGCGCGATCAAGGGCGCCAACCGCGTCGATACCTTTTGGGGCGCCGGCGACGAGGCGCGCGCCATCGCCGGCGGCATGACCGCGCATGGCACCGCCTTCCTGTTGCTGCCGATGGGCACGCTGGCGCGGCTCGCCGCGGAGGGCCACGGTGTCGGGACGACGCCTCAGCGCTGACGAAGCCGCATTATGGGCGCGCGTGATGGCCAATGTGCGGCCGATCGAGCCCGCGCGAAAACGCCCGGTCGTCGCACCCGTCGCCACGCCAGCGCCGCCGCCCAAGCCGGCGAAGGCGCCCAAGCCGACCAAACCCGTTGCCCCGCCGCGACCGGTTGCGCCGCGCCCCGTCGCGAAGCCCGCGCCCGCGGTC
>NZ_JARYTI010000141.1 GCF_029911635.1 Sphingomonas sp. AR_OL41 | reverse complement strand
ATATGTGGAACGGCCCGCGTAGCAAGAGCTGTCAGCAGTCGATTCATCGCCTGGGAACGGTGCGGTCATATGTCCGGCCTATCAGCGCGGCCTATGACCGCTGGCCTCGATGAAGTTCGCGTCGCAAGTGGCTTAATCAAGGGTGCGCGCTCGAAGCGCGTCACGGGTTTCAGCCTATCTTGCGTCGGAGTTTCGTCCCAAGGAATCATCGTCTGCTTCATGCACCTCACTTCTGCCGGCTACCGTGCCGTCAGCTCATTCAAGCGGTTGTGAAGGTCACGCCGTGACCGTGGCAGCCGCTAAACTGTTGCCGCGCTGATAAACCCCGCCTCGGGTCAGAACCGCCCAGACGATCCGCGCCATCTTGTTGGCAAGCGCGACGGCCGCGACCTTGTAAGGCCGCCTCGCGACAATACCCGTCAGCCAGGGCATCGCCTTGGCGTTCTTCTCTGTGTAGCGGAGCACTGACGTTGCCCCGACCACGAGAAGGGAACGCAGATCCGGATTACCCATCTTGGAGATGCGTCCCAGCCGCTCTTTGCCGCCGCTCGAACGAGGTTTAGGCGTCAGTCCGATCCAGGCGGCAAAGTGCCGAGCGGACTTGAAGCCGCCGGGGTCGGGAACGAGCGCCTTGATCGTGGCCGCGGTGATGGCGCCGACGCCGGGGATAGTGACGAGGCGCCTCATATCTTCGTCGACTTTGGCCTCACGAACAATCGCATCCTCGAGCTTGCTGGCCTGCTGCTTCAACGCCTCGATCTGGTCGGCAATGGCGGTCATCGCAAAGCGCGCCGCCGGAGGCAGGCGTGTATCGCTCTCGTCGCGGACAATCGCGATCAGTGAATCGACCTTGGCGATGCCGGCACCGGCAATGATGCCAAGCTCGGTAAGATGGCAGCGCAGAGCGTTGACGGCCTGAGTCCGCTGGCGAACCAGCAGCGATCGCGTCTTCAGCACCATCGCAGCCGCCTGCTGCTCGGCGGTCTTGATCGGGACGAACCGCATGGTCTTACGGGTCACCGCTTCACTGATCGCCTCAGCGTCTCCGGCGTCCGTCTTGCCGCGCTTGACGAAGGGCGCGACGTAGGCGGGCGGGATCATCCGCACGTCATGGCCAAGTGCCCCAATCTCACGCGCCCAGTAATGCGCTCCGCTGCACGCCTCCATGCCGACCAGGCATCGCGGTAACTTCTCGAAAAAGCGCAAAACCTCGGCGCGGCGAAGCTTGCGGCTGAACAGCGGCGTGCCCTCGGCATCAGCGCCATGAGCCTGAAACACTTGCTTGGCCAAGTCCAAGCCAACGGTGACCACTTCCTGCATCGAATAGTCCTTCCTTGATGGTGGTGCTCCAACGCTCGCTTTCTATCACTCATCGAGTCGTTGAGTGCGGGCCGTTCCACGTCATCA
>NZ_JARYTI010000140.1 GCF_029911635.1 Sphingomonas sp. AR_OL41 | reverse complement strand
CGTCCTGACCCGTAATGCCGGTAATGAGCGCCGTCTTGGTCACAGAAACCCCTTAAAGATGTGCCAGCACCGCTGGGAGCGGCCGCTGCATAGCGGCGCATGCTGCATTGCGATACAATATTCAGATAGTGCGCGTCACGCCGCAAGATGCCGAGCGGGCGCCGCGTCTTCCTCGGCCAATGGTGGCGGTGGCGGTATCCTTCCCGGTCGCGCCATGATCGCGCAGCACGCCACCATCACCGCGAGGATCGCGGCGGTCCGCGCCGGGTAGTCAACCAGGCTGTGCGCCAGAATCACCGCCGAGCTGATCGTTGCCGCGCGTGGGAGCACGCCACTGTCTCGATCACGCCAGATCGCCACCGTCCGCCACGCCCACCAGCCGATAAAGGTGATGATCAGAATCGCGCCCGGAAGGCCGAGCTCCAGCACGAATTCGAGATAGTCGCTATGGGCGTGGTTGACGAAAATCGCATCGACGGCGTGCAAATCCTCGAATGCCGAGAGAGGAAGCCCGGCGCGTTGCGCAATGGCGCGCCGTTCAACTACTAGCCGCTTCCGCCGACGATCGAACGGGTACGGCGACGCCTCGGCGGTCACGCCGATCGTGACCGCCAGATGGTCGGAATCCTGAGTGCGATGACGACCGATGGACTTGATGCGGTCGATGCCGTCTGCGCCGAGGCACTGGCCGGCGGTACGCTCAGCCGTGACGTCGTGCTCAACATCTTGACCCGTCAGCGCGAGCCATCGGCACCGCTGACCATCGCCGCACCCGAGGGGTTAGGGCCTATCCCTGAGCCGGCCGACCGTCTGAGGTGTAGCGCGACATTCAGGATGAGAGTCCTCTCTGATTGGGGCCTCTTTGGCCAAGCTGCTTCCTCGTATTCTGTACCGTGATCGTTCCCATGGATCACTCGCTTCTCTCCGCGGTCAGCGCTGGGCTGCCGCATTATGGGGTCAGGAGAGCGGGATGCCTCAAGCTGTTTCGCGACCTTCGGCGGACCGAGGATCCGGACTCTCAACGAGGTCATCCCGCCCATCGTCCCCATGGGAACGACCGCTGCCCGCCTCTTCAGGCGAGAACTGGTTCGTATCTCCTCATGCTGCGAGCATTGGCGCTTTGCCCCAACGGAACTCGGCATCGTCGCTCCACATGCGGTGGAGGATGACAGCCAGCTTGCGCGCCACGGCGACACGGGCTTTCGCCATACCGCGGCGCTGGGCGATCCGCATGCCCCACGCCTTCAGCGTCGACCATTTCTGGCATCGGGTCAGCAGCGTGTGCGCGGCTTCGTAGAGCGCGGTACGAGCGAGTTCGTCGCCGCATCGGCTGATCCGTCCCTGGATGTCGGTTTCGCCGGACTGATACCGCCGAGGCGTGAGACCCAGATGGGCGCCGACATCGCGAGATCGTCGGAACCGCTCGGGGCGATCGACCGTCGCCCGGAAGGCGAGCGCGGTCAGCGGCCCCACGCCTGGTACGGTCATCAGCCGGCGACAGATCGGCTCGACCTTGACCGCATCCAGCACGTGCTTCGTCAACCGCTCGATCTGGCGCGCCATTACATCGAGCACAGCAAGCAGTGGCTCGACGATGTCGGAGATCGCGGCATCGGCCGATGCGAGCTCGC
>NZ_JARYTI010000139.1 GCF_029911635.1 Sphingomonas sp. AR_OL41 | reverse complement strand
GCGCGCGGCGAGCGCGGCGGCTTCCTCGGCATGGCGCTGGCGTTCGAGCGCGCGCAGTTCAGCGCCCGCCTCGGCCCGTGCCGCGAACAGCTCGGCCTGGCCGAGCATCAGCGTGGCGAGCATCGCGACGAAGCCAGCGATCGCCAGCGCATAGAAGATCGGGCTGGTCACCAGCGGCATCAGGTCGAAGGAGAGCCGCGTGGCGACGATGGCCATGAAGGCGATCGCCACCTCGGGCATCAGCGCGAAGACCAGCCCGCCGGCGCACACCACCGCGACCGTCACGCACAGCAGCGCGATCTGGTCGACCGGCCCCAGCGCGACCGTCAACAGCGTGAGCAGCGCGAACCACGCGATGCCGATAGCAAGGCCATAAGCGAGCAGCGCGACCTGCGCCTTGCGCGGATCGGGATAGGCGATGCGGGTGAAGCGGCTGCCGGGCAACAGCAGGAACGACGCGGCGATCGCCCCCACCATCAAGGGCGTCGCGACCAGCAGCAGCGGGTTGCCAAGCTTGAGCGCATAGACGCCGCTCAGCCCGAAGGATGCCAGCAGATTGGGGATGGCGAAGCTGTGGATCACGCGCGTCGTCGCGGCGATCCGGTCGGGCAGACTTGCGCGGTCGACGAACATCGTTCGCCACCGGTGCCAGAAGCCCCCTACCGCCGCCCGTACGTCCACGCTGTTCCCCTCACCAGCAACGGGAGGGTAGAGCGCAATGGTTAACCAAGCGTTTGCCATGAAGCGCGGCGACCCAGGCCGGGCCGCCGCCTCCATCATCCGCCGATCAGCGGCAGCGGATCTGCGCCGAGTTGCGGTCGATCGCCTGCCCGGCGACCGCACCGACAATGCCGCCCAGGATCGTGCCGACCGCGCGGCTGTGGCCGCCGTCGATCACATTGCCGAGAATGCCGCCGCTCACCGCGCCGAGCACCAGCCCGGTCGTGCCGTCGTTGCGCTTGCAGTAATAGCGCCCGTCGGTGCCGCGATAGACGCGGTCGTCGCTCGACAGCACGCGCTCCTGATAGTTGGGACCGGGGCGATAATAGCGCGAGGCGTCATAGCCGCTCTCGTCGCGATCGTCCTGGTAATAGCCCTGCGGCTGGCCTTGCGGGCGCGAGTCGTAATAGCCGCCGCCACCGCGATTGGCCGCGCGCGCCTGCTGGTAGCGATCGAATTCCTGCTGGAACAGCGACAGCTCGTTCTGGAAGCGGCGCTGCGCGGCATCGAAGCGCGCATCGTCGCGCGCGCTCTGCGCGAACGACGGGCTGGCCAGCGCCATGCAGCCGGTGGCCACAATCGTGGCGAGAGTGGTGAAACGCTTCATCATATTATCCTCCTGTGGATCGGCACGCCAACGTCCGAACGCGGCGCTTCGTTGCATCCCCGTCCTGAACCTCGCTTGACCGGCCTACCTGGCCGGCACAGCGTCGGGGCCGGTCCAGGTCCAGCCGCTGATCTTCCAGCCCGCTTCGCCCTTGTGCAGCGAAAAGGCGAACTGCGCAGTCTCGGTCATCGCGACGCCCTTTTGCCTAAAGCGATAGACCGCCGGGACGACGACATAGGCGTCGGCGCCCGTCACAAGCTCGCGCGTCGGGTCGCTGATCGTCACGCTCTCGTCGGTAATGCCCCTGGCCCTGGAGTCTTCCGCCAGCGCAGCGAGCCAGCCGTCGAACGCCCCGGCGCCGCTCCAGCGATAGGGCGCAACCTCGTCGATGATCGCCACGTCCCTGTCGTGCGTCGCGGCGGCGGCGGGCACGTCGCCCTTGTTGAAGCTGGCGACGAACGTCCTGATCGGCGCCTCGACCGCGGCGTCCTTCGCCAGCGCCGGCAGTGGCAGCGCCGCGCAGGCCAGGCCGGTCAATGCAATCGCAAGTCCTCGCATCTATTCTCTCCCCCGCGCGTCGTTCGCGCTGTTACGAACCTATCATGCACCCGTAACGATTGCATCCGCCGGGGTGACGCCCGCCCCCAGAGGAACTGACCCGCCACCATGCCCGCGCGCTTCGACACCCTGCCCCACCGCCGCGCGATCATCGATCGCCGCACCCTTGCCGACGCGCTCGCCGCGATCGAGGGCGGGGACACCGCGACGCTGCGCCGCGCCGCCACGGTCCAGCTAGA
>NZ_JARYTI010000138.1 GCF_029911635.1 Sphingomonas sp. AR_OL41 | reverse complement strand
GCCGCTGCGTCGTGCCGGGGAGGCGCTGAAGGGCGCTGCGGCGAAAAACGGTGGCGACGATGCGCCGGCCGGGCAGGGCAGGGCGGCAGACGCCGGCCAGCCCGCCTGGGCGGTGTCGATGAAGCACCGTCACGCCATGACCCAGGCCGCGAGCATTGCTGTCCATACGCTGCGCTCGGGCGATGGCGGCGCCAGCGGCGCGTCGGTCGACACCAGCGAAAAGGATTGAACGGATGTTCTCACGACCCACGGTTCGTTATGGCGACACGCCCGAGCCGGTGACGCCTTATCAGCGCGCGGCACAGGCCTGGGACGACCGGATCGGTGCCGCGCGCTTCCAGGCGCGCAGCTGGCGCTATGCCTTTTTCGGCATGCTGGTACTGTCCGGCGGCCTCGCCGGGGGTCTGATCTGGCAGGGTGCGCGCGGCTCGATCGTCCCCTGGGTGGTCGAGGTCGACAAGCTCGGCGCCGCGCAGGCGGTGGCGCCGGCCAGTGCCGATTACCGGCCGACCGATCCGCAGATCGCCTTCCATCTCGCGCGCTTCATCGAGGATGTGCGCAGCATCGCGACCGATCCGGTGGTCGTGCGACAGGATTGGCTGCGCGCCTATGATTTCACGACGCAAAGAGGCGCGGTCGCGCTCAACGACTATGCCCGGGCGAACGACCCGTTCGCTGAGATCGGCAAGGTCCAGGTCGCGGTCGATGTGTCGAGCGTCATTCGCGCCTCGAACGACAGTTTCCGCATCGCCTGGGTCGAGCGGCGCTACCGCGACGGCAGCCTCGCCGCGACCGAACATTGGTCGGCGATCCTGACGGTCGTCGTGCAGCAGCCCGTCACGCCCGACGCGCTGCGCCGCAATCCGCTCGGGCTGTTCGTCAACGCCATCAACTGGTCGAAGGAGCTGAGCCAATGAGGTTGCGCAAAAATACATTCATTTTGGCTGTATCTGGCTCGATTGCACTGGCAGCCTGTGCGCATGCCGGCGCGCAAGCGCCGGTGCCGGGCCGGGAAGCGGGTGAGGCGGCGGTGCGGCAGGTAGCGCCGGCCGGGCCGGTCGCGATCGTCGCGGTGCCGACGCCGCTGCCCCTGCCGGGGCAGCTGAAGGCGCTGGCGGCGTCGCGGGCGCGGCGGGACAGCCGCGATCCGAAAGGGCGGATCGGTGCGGCCAATGCGGCCGCGCGGGTGCAGCCGGTGCGCGACGGGTTTCTCAATGCCATCCAGAACTATCCCTGGGCCGAGGGCGCGCTTTACCAGCTCTATGCGTCGCCGGGACAGGTGACCGACATCGCGCTGCAGGAAGGCGAGCAGCTGGTCGGTGCCGGGCCGGTTGCGGCAGGGGACACGGTGCGCTGGATCATCGGCGACACGACCAGCGGCAGCGGCGCGGCAACGCGCGTCCATATCCTGGTCAAGCCGACGCGCAGCGATCTCGTCACCAATATGGTGATCAACACCGACCGGCGGACCTATCACCTCGAACTGCGCGCGACGCCTGCGACCTATATGGCGTCGGTCTCGTGGAGCTATCCGCAGGACCGGCTGATCGCACTGCGCGGCGAGACCGAGGCGCGGGCAAAGGCCGCACCGGTCGCCGCCGGGATCGACCTGTCGGCGCTCTCGTTCGACTATGAAATCGCCGGCGATCATGTCGCCTGGCGGCCGGTCCGCGCGTTCGATGACGGCCAGCAGCTGTTCATCGAATTTCCGCGCGACATCGCGCACGGCGACATGCCGCCCCTGTTCGTCATCGGCGCGAGCGGCGCCGAACTCGTCAACTACCGGGTGCGCGACCGGTACATGATCGTCGACCAGCTGTTCGCGGTCGCCGAATTGCGGCTCGGCGCGGGGAAGAAGCAGGCAGTCGTGCGCATCTCCCGCACCGATGGCCGGCGCGTGAAAGCGCGGTCGTGAGCGAGGTCGATGCGCCGTTGCCCGAGGCGCCGGATCTTCGGCTGCGCGGCGACCCGCCACGGGTGATGCGGCTGTCGCGCAAGGCGCTCGCGATCCTCGGCCTGGCCGGCGGCGCCGCGATCGGCGGCGCGCTGCTTTACGCGCTGCATCCGGTCCACAAGCCGGTGCCGCAAGAGCTCTATGCCGCGCAGCCGCAGGCGACGCCCGAGACGCTCGCCGCGGCGCCCAAGGATTACGGCCAGGTCCCACGACTGGGTCCGCCACTATCCGGAAATCTCGGCCGGCCGATCCTTGCGGCGCGAGCCGGCGGGGCCGATGTCGATGCGCCGCCGATTGGCGCCGAGCGGCCGCGACGCGCATCCGG
>NZ_JARYTI010000013.1 GCF_029911635.1 Sphingomonas sp. AR_OL41 | reverse complement strand
GCACGGCGCGCAGCGCACGCGACGCGCGCGGATCGGCGGCAAGCGCGGCGGTGAGCGCGGCGCGGCGCGCCGGGTCAGGCGACGGATCGTCGGGATCGGGCAGGATCTGCTCGATCGCGGCGGACTGCGAAAGCTGCAAGGCTTCGAGTTCGAGCATCGCCTGTTGCTGTCGATCGGGCGCGGCAACGCCGACGCCGAGCAGCACGCGCAGAAAGGCGAAGTCGGCCTTGTCGACCGGCTGCTTGACCAGCGCCGTCGCGGCAGCGGGCTTCACGCCGACCATCTTTGCGGCATCGATGCTGCCCCGGCCGCAATGCACCTGATCGGCAGCGCGCGCCGAGCCGAACAGCGCGGCGCGGACCGCCTCGACGAGCATCCACGGCTCGGCATATCGTGCTTCCTTGCGGTGCGCCGCGAGCCAGATTGACGCCGCCGCGGCGACCTGCGGTGTCGCGGCCGAGGTACCGCAGCCGTCATGATCGACGATCTTTTCGCAGCCCAGCCGCGCCCAGGGCAGGTTGGGCGTCGACGCGGCGATAGCGGTCGTCATCTTGCTTGCCGGACCGTAATTGCCCGCCATCAACCGCGGTGCGAGATCGGCATAGGGCGTGCCATTGGCCATGATGCCGCACGCCGCAACGACGCGGTTGAAGCGCGCCGGAAAGACGATGTTGCGGGTCGGCAGATTGGCGAAATTGTTACCCGCCGCCGTCACGACGAAGATACCCGCCTCGTAGAGCGCGTTGACGCCCTCGGCCCAGGCCTGTGACGCGAGCCCGCCCATGCTCATCGTGACGACGTCGATGCGGTCGGGCGTATCCTTGAGGCTGAGGACATAATCGAGCGCGCGCGCGACCGAACTGTTGGAAAACAGCACGACGCGGTTGGCGACGCGGATCGGCACGACCTCGACGAACGGCGCGGCACCGACGGTGCGATGCGGATCCGTCGGATCGCGCCCGGCGAGCACGCTCATCGTGCCGGTGCCGTGGCCGCGATTGGTCAGCGGGCCATGGACCTCGTCGGTCGCATCGCGCTCATCCTCGCCGGCGACGAAATTGCGCTGCAGGTCGCGGCGCAGGCCGGCGGGCAATGCGGCGTGCGACGGATCATAGCCGGTATCGAGATGCGCGACGCGGATCGTGCTACGCTTGGCCGGCGGGATCGCGTCCAGCGCCGCGATGGCAGCCTCGAAGCCGCCATGGGCGGGGTCGCGATACCAGAGGTCTTCCGGTTCGCGGGGAAAGCGTGAATCCTGCGGGGCCGCCGCGTCGCAGCTGGCGGCAAGCGCCATCGCTTCGGGCGGTCGATCGGCATCGGTCGGCCATCTTGTGGTAAAGTCCGGCTCGGCGAAGATGACGCCCGGGCCGCCGGCGACACCGAGGCCGTGTCGCAGCATCGCGTGGCACGCCTCCCAGGTCGAAGCGGCATCACCCTCGACCTCGACCTGATACCATTGCGCTGCCGCATCGGTGAGGCCGAGACCGGCCTGGTGTTCGCGCAGGTGCGGCATGATCGGTTTCGCGGCGAAGGTGGCTGTCGTCGCGCCCATGGCAAGACGCCCGGTCACCCCGATTTCCTGTGCCTTGACGAGCAGCGATACACCCGACCGGATTGCCATCCCGCTTCTCCCCTGCGTTGCGCCTCACCGTCAATGCGACGAGCCAATTCGCTATCGATCGCGCCGCCCGATCGGCATGCGCCACAACAAAACCGGAAACATCTTCTTGTGCGAAACTATGCCCGGAACGATCCCCGTCTGCGACAGCCCCGGATTCGAATGCGAAGAGTATACATCGACCCGAGCGCAATCCAAAGGCGATCGGATCAACTGTGACACAATTCACCAAATTTCTGCCGTTACGGCGGCAATTCCGGGATCGCTGGAGCGGCGGGTCCCGACAATTCCGGTTATCTCGATCTTAACCATGATCGGTAGATACCCGCCTGACGACGGCTCCGGGGGGATTTGCCGATCATCGCCGTCGTGGATCGGGAGTCGATGCACGTCCTTTTCTATCTGCCGGTCGTGACGCCGTGGTGGTTCGACAACATCGTCGCACCGCTGATCCGCGCCGCCGCGCGCGACGCGAGGGTCAGCGTGCTGGTGCCGCCGCTGTGGCGTGGCACGGGGATCGGGCCCTCCCAACTGGCCGGCTGCTCCGACCTCGAGACGGTCGACTGGTACATCCTCGACGGTGACGATCATCCTGCCCTGCGCGTTTCGGCGGCGGGCCAGGACGATCTGTTCGCGCTGGTCGATCAGCTCGATGCCGACATCACCCTGTGCCGCAGCGCCGATCTCGACAGCGCAGCGCGCTTTCCCGGGCAAGTGCGCTTCATCATGGAAGGCGCCGCGCCGCCCTTCGCCACCACCCCGACCTGCGTCTGGTTGTCCGAAACGCTGTTCGACCATGCGATGATGCCGCTGCTCGACGCCGCGCTGCGCGCGCGGCTCGATGCTGCATTCCGGCCGCGCTGGGACGCGGCGCAGGCGCGCTTCGCCCATGCCGATCGCGATGCCTTCCTCGCGGCGAGCGGCCTGCCGCGCGACAAGAAGCTGATCGCACTGCCACTCGAATATGAGCATCCCGAAATGTTCTTCGGGCAGCACAATGTCTTCGCCGACAATGTCGCGCTGGTGCAGCACCTCGCTGGCCAGCTCGATGACGACAGCGTGCTCGCCGTCACCAACCATCCGCTCAACGAGCTGCATTGCGACAGTGGCGCACTGGAAGCGGTGGTCGCGGCGCAGGGCGGCAAGGTGCGGCTCGTCCGCGCAACCGGCGCGCCGGGCGATGCGACGATGCAGCTCGCGCGGTTTTGCGACGGCATGGTGGTGGGAAATTCGAAGAGCTTTGCCGGCTGCGCCTTTTTCGGCACGCCGATGCTGCGCCTGTCGCGATTCCGGACCGGCAACTGGATGCACGCCTATGACGCGTTCGCGCCCTTCGCCGCCGCGCTGCGCGACGGCACCGCATGCGGCGCCGACCCGGCAGATGCGCTGAGCTGGTTTGCGCTGCACCTGCTCGAGCGCACTTTCGACCCCGCTGACCCCGACCTCGATGCGACCGCCCTCGCCGCGCGCATCACGCGTCCGGTCGATCCGGCGCGCTGGACCGCCCGCCCTGACAGCCGGGCCGCAGCGTGAGCCGCCACCACTTTCCGGGAGCCAAGAGCCATGTATGACCTCGCCATCGTCGTGCCGGTGCGGCGCGGCAGTTCGCGCATCGCCAACAAATCGATGCTGCCGTTCGGCGACCAAGACTCGCTGATCGCGTGGAAGCTCGGCCAGCTGGTCAAGGTGATCGACCCGGCACGCATCTATCTCAGTTCCGAGGATGACGAATTCCTCGCGATCGGCGATCGCTTCGGCGTGTCGCGGCACAAGCGACCGATGCGGCTGGCGCGCGACCATGTCGCGCCGTTCCGCGACGTGATCACCGGCATCATCCGCGACATCCCGCACGCGCATATCGCCTGGTGCACCGTGGTGTGCCCGCTGATGGCGCCGCAGGAATATCTCGACTGCTTCCGCGCCTATCATGACGAGGTCATCTGCGGCGCGCATGACTCACTGGTCGGCGTGAACCTGATCAAGGAATATTTCTGGGCCGAAGGGCGCTCGCTCAATTACCAGGCGACGCGCGACCACACCATCTCGCAGGAACTCCCCGACTGGTTCAAGGTCACCAACAGCATCTATATGTGCGCCAAGCGCGAAATATTGCGGCGCGAATATTTCCTCGGCGACACGCCGGTGATGGCGCAGCTGTCAAAACGGGCCGGGGTCGATATCGACTATATCGACGACTATCTCTTCGCCCGCGCGCTGCACACGGTCTACGCGCAGGACAATCTCGACGCGATCGACCCCACCACGCTGATCGACTGGAGCCGCGATGCCCACCCGCTTCCCATCGCCATATGACGCGATCTTTTTCGATTTCGACGGGGTGATCGCCGACTCGGTCGATGCCAAGATCATGGCGTTCGGCGAGCTGTACCGGGACTTCGGCCCCGAAGTGCGCTCGGCGGTGATGGCCTATCAACGCGCCGTCCCCGGCGAGACGCGCTTCGACAAGATCCCCAAATTCCACCGCGAGTTGCTCGGCATCGAACTGACCCAGGCGGAAATCATCTCCTGGTGCGACCGGCTGTCGGACATCGTGCTCGACGCGGTGGTGGCGAGCCCACTGCTGCCCGACGTGCCCGAAGTGCTGGCGCTGCTGCAGGCGCAAGGCGTGCCTGCGCATATCGTCTCGGGCACACCGCACGACGAATTGCAGATCATCGTCGAGCGCAAGGGACTGCGCCGCTTCTTCGCCTCGGCACGCGGCGCGCCGCAGAAGAAGCATGTCATCGTCGAGGAGATTCTCGCCGCGCAAAGTCTGGTGCGCGAGCGCTGCCTGTTCGTCGGCGATGCGATGACCGATCATGACTGCGCCAGGGTTTGCGCGATGGACTTTCTCGGTCGCGCCCCTGCCGGGCAGAGCCCGTTTCCGCCGGGAACGCGCGTGGTGGAGCGGCTTGGCGAGGCGTTCCTTACGACGACGGGGTTGCGACGCGCGGCGTAACGTCGTTTCGCGCTTGGCCGAGCCCCTGCCACGGCAGCGCCGGGATTGCCGGCGCGGGCCTCGATCGATTGACAAAGCCGGGCTTCATTCCAGAATTCATCCTCCCTGCCATGGGAGCGCGCGATGATTCTGATCGGCCAATATGATTCCCCCTTCGTCCGTCGGGTCGGCATTGCGCTCGCGCTCTATGAGATCGCGCACGACCATTACCCATGGTCGACCTTTGCGGATGGCGAGCGGATCGCGGCCTATAATCCGCTGCGCCGCGTGCCGACGCTGGTGCTCGACGACGGCACCGCGCTGATCGACAGCAACGCCATTCTCGATCATCTCGACGAACAGGTCGGCCCGGCGCGCGCACTGTTCCCGGCGGCCGGGCCGCCGCGGCGCGCGGCGCTGCGGATCACCGCGCTCGCGGCGGGCCTCGCCGACAAGGCGGTCAGCCTCGTCTATGAACGCGTCCTCCATGCCGAGCCTTCGGCGCTGTGGAGCGAGCGCTGCCGCACGCAGATCGCCGAGGTCGTTCGCCTGCTGGAAGCCGAGCGCGCGGCGCGCGCGACGCCCTATTGGCAGGGCGAAGTGATCGGCCATGCCGACATCATGCTGGCCTGCGCGCTGCGCTTCGCGGGCGAGGCGCATCCCGGCCTGATCGACCAGGCGACCATCCCGGCGCTCATGGCGCACTGCGCGCGCTGCGAGGCGCTGCCGGCGTTCGTCGCGGTGCGGCAGGTGTTCGTGCCACCGGCGTGAGGGTGCGACATGGCGGCTCTCCCCCATGGGACGTGGCGCGGCAGGTCTTTGGCACGATAACCACCCGGCCCTTCGATAATGGACGGCATGCCGTGAGCAGGCGCAGTTGTCACAAGTTGATCAGGTCAGCATAACGTTTCTGTAGGTCCACGTTTTGGTCAAGGTCAGGCTCCGACCGGATCTGCCCTCTATCCTGCCCTCCATCGCCGGCACATCGACCGATAATCGGGGCCGGCTTCCGACGCGCGTCGGGGATGCGGCTTCATCCGGTTGCAGTCCGCTTCGATTTCTGCTGCGTTTTCATGTGGCAACGTGCAAAATACCCCGCCGCTGACTGGCGGGCAGTCGCCATTGCGCGAGCACTGTACAGTCGATGGCAGCCTGCTTTTCAAAGCTTCTTTTCAATGGCCTATCGTACCGCCATCGGCTAATCATATACTAACGGATCCTTTACCACTTCGGCGCGGCCGGGAGAGCGGCGACGAATTGGCGGTGTTCAAGCGTCGCGACGTCACGCGCGTCAAAGAGGGGAAGGAATTTCGCATGATGAGACTGATCAGAATGGCTGCCATGACGATGGCCGCAACACTAGCTGCGCTATGCGTCGCCGCACCAGCGAGCGCTCAGGCCACGCGCACCTGGATTTCGGGTGTCGGCGACGACGCCAACCCGTGCAGCCGCACCGCGCCGTGCAAGACGTTTGCCGGCGCTATAAGCAAGACCGCGTCGGGCGGCGAGATCGATTGCCTCGATCCGGGCGGCTTTGGCGGCGTGACGATCACCAAGTCGATCACGCTGGATTGTGGCAGCGGCCCCGGCGGCCAGGTCGGATCGATCCTCGTGGCCGGCACCAACGGCATCACGATCAACGCGGCGAACGTCAACGTCGTGGTGCGCAATGTGACGATCGACGGCATCCAGGGCGCGGGTACCCCCGGCCTGGTCGGGATCCGCTTCCTCCAGGGCAACAGCCTGACCATTGAGCATGTCAGCATCAACGGCTTCGGCAACGGTGGCGCCAACACCACCACGTCGGGCATTTCGTTCGAGCCGAGCGTGGCGGGCGCCAACTTGGTCGTGCGCAACGTCGATATCTTCAACAATTTGCAGAACGGGATCGGGATCAAGCCGACCGGTGTCGGTACTGCGCTTGCCACGCTCGATCATGTCAGCATTTCCACCTCGGCGATTGCGCTGCAGGTCGAGGACAATTCGACTGCCGTCGTTACCAACAGTAGCTTTTCCAACAATGCGTTCCGCGGCGTGTTCGCCAATTCGTCGGCCGGCGGCCCGGTAAACGTGTCGCTCGACTCGGTTACGGTGGCGAACAACGTCTTCTTCGGCGTCGTCGCGACGAACGCGACGATCCGCCTGTCAAATGTCGGCGTGTACAGCAATGGCTCTACCTCGAAGATCACGGGGACCGGTTCGATCCTGTCGTTCGGCAACAACCGTCTCGGCACCAGCGCCGGCAACGGCGGTGCCAGCGCCACCCTGACGCCGGTCAGCCTGCAATAGCGTCCTGGATATACTAAGCCGGGGCGGCCATGTCCGTCCCGGCATTTTTCGGCGGAGCGCACTTAGCAGCCCCGCAAGACCTTTAACGCACTCATCCGCCGTCGGCTCGCTAACGACGCCCGCCAAAACAACGCCAGCGTCGTGGAATTGTTAGGCGCATCGGGGACCTTGCAGCAACCGCCCGCCATTCTTCGTTCGGTCGCTCCGGCGATAGCTTCCAGCTGCGCCCTTCCCGGGGCGGAGAACAGCGCAAACCAGCCGGAAGTCACTCTTGCCGCGGCAGCGAACATCTCGATCCGGCGCCCAAGATGGCGTCGATGCAGATATTGCCGAGCATAAGCAGCGACCCACCTTTGCCGACGCGGCTCGGCAAACGCTCCGGCGTGGCGGCAAGCAGCGGCCTGCCCGGCGGCTCCTGTCCGACCGGACAACTTTCCGACCTTCCCAACTTTGCATAACTTTACCTGACACACATCGCCGAGCAACGCCGCCGCGCGAAAGGGACGTGACGACGACGCAGTCGTCGCCATTCCCAGATGAAAGGTTCGAAAAATGAATATTCTTTCGCAACGACAGTGGATGTTGGCCGGCATTTTGTCTGTTACGGCTGGCACTGCGGGACTGATCGGTGCCGGCCCAGCGCTGAGCATTGTGGCCGGACATCAGATGCCGGGTCACGGCCATGCGGCGATGGACCCGGCCGCGGTCGACGCCCATGTCGACCAGATGTTCAGCACGGTCCTGCCCGACGCCACCGCCGAGCAGAAGAGTCGGCTGAAGGTCCTCGCCCGGGCCGTCCATGAAGACCTCCGCGTGACCCATGCGCAGTTCGGGGAGACCCATCAACGCCTCCACGCATTGCTGCTCCAGCCGAGCATCGACCGGGCGGCGCTCGAAAGCTTGCGGGTCGCCCAGATGCGCGAAATCGACACGACCTCCAAACGCGTCGTCACGGCGCTTGCCGATGCAGCCGAGATACTCAGCCCGGCACAGCGGGCTCGGCTCGCGGCGCATCTCCAGGCGCATGACAAGGAAGGGGCGGTGCGATGAACCGATATTTTCTGGCGATCACCCTTGGGGTCCTTGCGGCCGGGCCCGCCAATGCCGCGCCCTTGATCGTCGAGGGCGGTCCCGCGCCATCCCAGCGGGTTACCTATGCGGACCTGGATCTCGATCGCCCGGCCGGGATCTCGACGCTCCGGTCTCGCATCAGCGCGGCCGCCCGCCGGCTGTGCGTGACCAGCAACGCCGCGCCGATAGCCGAGAAGGTGCGCGAAATGCGCTGCTATCGCACGGCCGTCGCCGATGCCTATGATCAGGTGCATCGCCGCGCGTGGCAGGGAAACACGCGCCACGCTGCTACGGCGGCAACCCTCGGCGCCACGGGCTGACGCCGCGATCGTAGCGCTTCGCCGAAGCGCCGCAGAATGCTCTGCGGCCGACGTACAGGCTTCGCGTCGCACGCGAAGCCTGTATGATCCGCCTGATGCCCTCCTCGCCCGAGATCAACGCCATGGCCAAGCGCATCCTGATGATCGAGGACGACCAGCGTCTTGCGACGATGGTCGCAACCTATCTCGGCCAGGACGGCTATGTCGTGACGCATAGCGCCACCGGCGCGGGCGGCCTTGCCGCGCTGCGCGACCAGACCGATGGCAGCTTTGCTGCGGTGCTGCTCGATCTGATGTTACCCGACAGCGACGGGCTCGACCTGTGTCGGCAAATCCGCGCACTGCCGAGCCCTGAGGATTCCGTCCCGATCGTGATGCTCACGGCGAAGGGCGACCCGTTCGATCGCGTGATCGGGCTCGAAATCGGCGCCGACGACTATCTTCCCAAGCCGTTCGAACCGCGCGAATTGCTCGCGCGGTTGCGGGCCGTTCTGCGGCGGCCACGGCTGGCCGAAGCGGCAGGCACGGCCACACTCCGCTTCGGCCGCCTCGAGATCGATCGCGACGCCCGCGCCGTGCTGCTCGATCGTCGCGCCTGCATGCTTACCGCCTATCAGTTCGATCTGCTCGCCCTGTTGGCCGAACGCGCCGGGCGGGTCCTGTCGCGTGACCAATTGATCGAGGCGTTGAAGGGCGGGACGCACGAGCCGTTCGACCGATCGATCGACGTCCACATCGCGCGCCTGCGCGCGATGATCGAGGACGACCCGAAAGATCCGAAGCGTATCCTGACGGTGCGCGGTACGGGCTATGTATTCGCACGGGTGCAGGATGGCTGAATATCCCACCGCCGGTTCCGGCGTCAGGCGCTCTGGCCTCGGGCAACGCCTCTATGTCCGCATTTATCTTGCGCTGCTGGCCAGCCTTGTGGTCGCGGCAATTCTGTTCGGGCTCGCGCACCGAGGGTACGGCACGATGCCGATCACGATCCCGGGCGCCCGAGCCCATGTCAGCATGCTGGGTTTGCTCATGGTCATCGCCATGGTCGTGGCATTGGCCTCCTATCCGGTAGTACGGCGGCTGACGCGCGGCCTCGAGCGGCTCGAGGCGAGCGTCGCGGCGTGGGGCGCTGGCGACTTGTCCACCCGGGTCGCGGTCGAGGGCCGGGATGAGGTCGCGCGGCTGGCAATCAGCTTTAACGGAGCTGCCGCCCGCGTCGAAGCGTTGATGAGCGGGCAGAAAACCCTGCTGGCGAACGCCTCGCACGAACTGCGCTCGCCGCTCGCGCGAATCCGCATGGCGATCGAGTTGCTGGAGGATAGCGCACCGGCGGCTCTTCGAACCGAGCTGGCGCGCAATATCGCCGAACTGGACCAGTTGATCGGCGAGGTGCTGCTCGCCAGTCGCCTCGACATGGCGGGCGAGCACGAGCGACCGTTCGTGGATGTCGATCTTGCTGCACTGGTTGTGGAGGAATGTTCGCGCTCGGCAGTGGAATGCGCGGTCGAAGCGGTCAGCATTGCGGGAGATCCCGCCTTGCTCCGGCGGATGATCCGCAACCTGCTTGAAAACGCCCTGCGCCATGGCGGCAATACGCCGACCAGCGCGACGTTGACGCTATCCACAGGAACCGCACAGCTTGACGTAATCGATGGCGGGAGTGGCGTCCCGGAGGCCGAACGGGAGGCGATCTTCACGCCCTTTTACCGCGTGCGCGGCGCCAGCGAAGCCGATGGCGGCCACGGCCTCGGCCTGAGCCTCGTGAGCCAGATCGCCCGCCGTCATGGCGGCGACGTTAGCTGCCTGGAAGGTCGTGGCGGCGGCGCGGCCTTTCGCGTCACATTGCCGAGGCCCGTCTGAGCGCATGGCCCTGCCACCTGCCGGGCTCGCCGCATTGGAGGTCTTCCCCTATCCCCAAGGGACCGGGGCGGCACCTCACACCAATGCGATATCCGGCGCGTCCTCGGCCTTCATGCCGATGACGTTGTAGCCGGCGTCGACATGGTGCGTCTCGCCGGTGACGCCGCTCGCCAGGTCGCTGAGCAGATAGAGACCGGCACCGCCGACATCCTCGATCGTGACGTTGCGCTTCAGCGGCGAATTGAGCTCGTTCCATTTGAGGATCAGGCGGAAGTCGCCGATGCCCGAGGCGGCTAGCGTCTTGATTGGGCCGGCCGAGATGGCGTTGACGCGTATATTGTCGCGGCCGAGATCGACCGCGAGATATTGCACGCTGGTTTCGAGCGCGGCCTTGGCGACGCCCATGACGTTATAGTGCGGAATGACCTTTTCGGCGCCGTAATAGCTCAGCGTCAGCAGCGACCCGCCATTGGGCATCATCGCCGCCGCGCGCTTGCACACCGCGACGAACGAATAGACCGAGATGTTCATCGTCATCAGGAAATTGTCGAGGCTGGTGTCGACATAGCCGCCGCGCAGCTCGTTCTTGTCGGAAAAGCCGATCGCGTGGACGACGAAGTCGATCGTCGGCCATTCGACGGCGAGGTTGGCGAAGGTCGCGTCGAGCGCGGCCATGTCGGACACGTCGCAATCGAACAGTCGCGCCACGCCGAGTTGCTCTGCGAGCGGGCGAACGCGCTTTTCCATCGCCTCGCCCTGGTAGCTGAAGGCGAGCTCGGCGCCCGCTTCGGACAGTTTCTTCGCAATCCCCCAGGCCAGAGAACGATCATTGGCGAGCCCCATGATCAGCCCGCGTTTTCCTGCCATCAAACCCGTCACGCCGTCGTCCCTTGCAACTTGTTGGCTCCCTCTACCCTGTCCGGGTCGGCTTCCGCCAGTGCCGCGTTGAGTTCGGCGCCGATCGTCAGCCCCAAGCCGATGATATAGAAGTAAAGCAGCGCGACGATCACCCCGGCGAGCGAGCCATAGGTCAGGTCATAGCGCCCGACATGCGCGAGGATCATCGGCAGCAACGCGGTCGCGGCGACCCACCACAAAGTGGTGAAAAGCGCGCCGGGCCATTTGCGGCAGCGACCATAGCGATATTTGGACGGGGTCACCGAATAGAACAGCGCATAGAGCGCGGCGAACATCACCACGCCGGGCACCAGTCGCGACAGGCCGATCCAGCCAGCAATGTCGGACGCCCAAGGCAGCACGCGGTAGATGAACTCCTGCACGCCGAGCAACACACCCTGCAGCAGCAGCGAGACAAGCGCGAGAATCACCGACACTATGATCACCAGCATCGAGCCGAGCCGATAATGCCAGAAGGGGCGGCTGAAGGTTACGCCGTAGGCGCGGCGAAAGATGTCACGCAACGTCTCGACGAAACTGCCGACGGTCCACAAGCCGATCAGCGCACCAAACCAGAGCAAGCCGCCGGTGCGCGCGGCGAGCACATCGGCAATCGGCTTGCGCAGCAGGTCGGCGACACCGGGCGGCAGCGCATGGAGGAAGGCGCTTACCGCTTCGGCCGCCCCGGCGCGCTGGCCAAGGAGCGAGGCGATCGCCGCGGCGAGGATGAAGAAGGGAAAGACCGTGAGCAGCGCGAGATAGGCGAGGTTGCCGGCATACATGAAGCCGTTGCTGAACACCCCGACCAGAACGCGACGCGTGACCGCCCAGGTAATGCTGACCGGCGCCATCCAGCCGGTCGGATGCGCCGGCACCGCCGCCTGATCGGGATGCTTCGCCCGTTCCTCGGGGGACTGCGGCGAAGCATCCTGCATGCCCGGCTAAACCCCGAGATTGCCGCGCGGGTTCCCCTTGTCGCGACCGGGCCAGCCCTGCACGAACTCGATCAGCGCCGCGTCATCGGCCGGCACGTCGACCATCAGCGTGACGAGCTGGTCGCCGCGACCGCCTTCCTTGCCGCCGTCCTTCTTGTGGAAGCCACGGCCGCGCAGCCGCAATACCTTGCCCGAACTGGTGCCCTTGGGCACCGTCAGCATGACCGCGCCCTCGACCGTCGGCACCTTGACGCTTGCGCCGAGCACTGCCTCGGCGAGGCTGATCGGCAAATCGAGCCGCACATCGTCGCCGTCGCGGGTGAAGAAGCGGTGTGGCTGGATGTTGATCGTGACGATCCCGTCGCCGGCGCCGCCCGGCCCGACCTGACCCTTGCCGGCAAGGCGCATCTGCGTGCCGTTCTCGAGATTGGCGGGAAGCTTGAGGTCGATCGGCTTGCCGTCGGCGAGCGTCACGCGTTGCGGCTTGAGGGTCGCCGCCTCGACGAACGGCACGTTGAGGCGATAGGCGACATTGGCGCCCTTGGGCTGCGGCTGGCGCCGGCCGAAACCGCCAAAGCCACTGGCGAAGCCGCCGCCCTTGGCGCCGCCCGAGAACAGTCCCTCGAACACATCGCCGAGATCGGGTGCTCCCTCGAAATCGAAACCGCCCGGGCCACCGGCAGGGTTCGGGCGAAAGCCGGCGGTACCGCCGCCAAAACCGCCCGGCCCGCCGCCGAAGCCGAAAGGCGAGGCCGGGTTACCGTCGCCGTCGATCTCGCCGCGATCGAAGCGCGCGCGCTTGTCCTTGTCGGTCAGCAGATCATAGGCGTTGGTGACCTGGCTGAAACGCTCGGTCGCCTTCGGATTGTCCTTGTTCTTGTCGGGATGGAGCTCTTTGGCGAGCTTGCGGTACGCCTTCTTGATCTCCGCCTCGCTCGCGGTGCGCGCCACGCCCAAGGTCTGATACGGATCGGCCATTCTTGCCCCGGTTGAAAAGTCTCGCCGCTATGTGGGGGATCGCGGCGGGGAGTGCAATCGAGGGTTATCGCGAATGATGGTCTTGCGGTGCGACAAACCGCGATGTGCGCGGCGTTCCACCACACCCCCGATCATATGATGATTACACTCGACCACAGGAGGTCGGGGCCCTGAAGCGAAGCACCCCTATCCCAGCATCCCTGCCAGCCGCTGGCGGATGATCGCCTCGGCTTGGGCCATGATGCGGTCGATCAGTTCGCGGCAGGTCGGGATGTCGTGGATCAGCCCGGCGACCATGCCGCAGCTCCATGCGCCGGCATCCATGTCGCCTTCCTTCATGATGCGCGGATAGACCCCGGCGACTTCCTCGATGATGTCGGCGAATTTGAGGTCGGCGCCGAGCGTGCGTTCCTTTTCGATCAGCCGCTCGACCGCGGCGTTGTTGAGCACGCGTTCGGTGTTGCGCAGTGAGCGCATCACCAGCCGCGTGTCGAGTTCCGACGCGTCGACCAGCGCCTGCTTGACCCTGTCATGGACCGGCGCCTCCTGCGTGGCGATGAAGCGGGTGCCCATGTTGATCCCTTCCGCCCCCAGCGCCAGCGCGGCGACGAGGCTGCGACCATCGGCCATGCCCCCGCTGGCGACGAACGGGATGGTGAGTTCGTCCGCGGCGCGTGGCAGCAGGATGAAATTGGGCACGTCGTCCTCGCCTGGATGCCCGCCGCATTCGAAGCCATCGACCGAGACGGCGTCGCAACCGATCGACTGCGCCTTCAGGCTGTGGCGCACCGAGGTGCATTTGTGGATCACCTTGATCCCGGCATCCTTGAGATAGGGCAGCACCGCGACGGGATTGTTGCCCGCCGTCTCGACTGCCTTGACGCCGCCTTCGATGATCGCACGGACATAGCCGGGATAATCGGGGGCATTCACTGTCGGCAGGAAGGTGAGGTTCACACCGAATGGCTTGTCGGTCATGTCGCGGCAGCGCGCGATCTCGTTGGCCAGATCGGCCGGGGTGCGCTGCGTTAGCCCGGTGATGATGCCTAGCCCACCGGCGTTGGACACAGCCGCGGCCAGCTCAGCGAAACCGACATAATGCATGCCGCCCTGGATGATCGGATGCTCGATACCGAACATCTCGGTGATGCGTGTCTTCACGACTGTCCTCCCCCGTCCTGCGTCGCACCGATGCCGGTGCGATCGTCACCTGCATGCTATGCCGCGACTTCCTCGAGCGGCGCAACATCGACCGACACCGTCATCTTCTGACCGCCGGCACCGAGCAGCACGCCGTCGATCGGTGCGATCTCACCATAATCGCGGCCGATCGCCATGATGATATGGTCGCCCGCCATCCAGATGCCGTTGGTCGGATCGACGCCGACCCAGCCGAGCACCGGCCCGCACCACAGCAGCACCCAGGCATGCGTCGCGTCGGCGCCGACGAGGCGCGGCTGGCCGGGCGGCGGGATAGTGCGGATATAACCCGAGGCATAGGCGGCGGGCAGGCCGGCGGCGCGCAGCCCGGTGATCATGATCTGCGCGAAATCCTGGCAGACGCCGCCGCGCTTCATGAACGCCTCGTGCGGCGGGGTATCGACCAGAGTCGCCTCGGCATCGAAGGCGAATTCGTCCTGGATGCGGCGCGCCAGCGCGATCGCCGCCTCGAGGCAGGGCCGGTCGGGATCGAGCTCCTGCGCGCACCATGAAGCGATGTCGCGATCGAGCGGGATCAGCGGCGATGGGAAGAGGTAATTGGCCGGGCCGGCGGGCGACGGATCGCGGCTGGCACGTGCGGCGGCAGCGATCTGGGCGAGCGTCGGGTCATCGGGCGACGGCACCGGCACGAGCCGGTCGACGACGAGGCGCGACACGCTCTCGATGGTAAGCTGGCGCACCGGCTCCTCGATCACCAGCCGGGTGACATTGGCCAACCCGGCCTCGGCGCGCGCCGGGTAAGTGCGGCCCGACGGCGCGATCGTCAGGCGGTAGCGCTCAAGCGTCTGCCCCGACCAGATGATCGGCTTCAATCGCAGGTTGCAACGCGCGAACTTGACCGCGCCGCCATAGTCGAACCGGGTGACGTGGCGAATGTCGTAGATCACGGCTGCATGCTCATGCCAGCGTAAGCCCGCCGGCGCGCAACGGTTCCGCGCCCTGCAGAAAATAGCGCCGCGCGATCGCGTCGGACAGCGCATAGAGCTTGCGCTCGATCTCGCCGAGCAATGTCTCGTCGAGCGCCGCCGCACTCGTCGCACTGAGCAACGCGGTGAGCGCGGCGGCCTGCGCCTGTTGCGGCTCGTCCATGCCGTCGTCGCCGAGCACCGGCAGCGCGGCGAGATGCTCGCGGATGCGCTCGACCTGGAAGGCGACCGAGCGTGGATTGCCGGGATCGAGCGCGAGCAGGTCGACGACGGGGACGCGCGCAATGCCGGTGAGATAGCGCTGGCGATAGCTGATCTGGCTGTCAGCGAGATCGAGCAACGTCGACAGATCGTCGCCGCTCGCGTGCGGCATGCCGAAGCTGCGCAGCTTGCGTGCCATCGTCGCGGCACGCTCGACGCGGCGGCCCATATCCATGAAGCGCCATGCCGCGGTGCGGCCCATATGCTCGGCCGACAACCCCGACAGCGCGGCATAGCGGCGTTGCAGCGTGCCGGTGCGATCGAGCAGTCCGCCGCGCGTCGGGAAGGGCGCATCGAGCAGGTGGACCATGTCGGCGGCGAGCCGGTCGCGCGAGCCCTGGCCGATGCCGCGCGCGAGACGGTTGATCGCGCGTACGCTCTGCCCCCCTTCGCCCTCCAGCGCGGTGCGCGCAAAGGTCGCGAGGTCCGCGCGACGCAGCGAGGGCGGGTGCGGCGCGGCGCCGGCCGCGACGATCAGCCCGACGAGCCGCCCGACCGTGTCGAGCGCCAGCGCAGCGCCGGCGTCGACATCGATCGAGTTGCCGAGCATCACGCGGATCACGCCGAGCTGCGCCTCACCGCGTTCGAGATAGCGGCCGAGCCAGAAGAAATTGTCGGCGACGCGGCTCGGCAGCGTGCCGGGGTTGCGGCGCACATGGAGCGTGTCGGGCGGCGGCAGCAGCGAGACCTGATCGACCGACGCGCCACCATGCACCGCGACATCGGCGGACCAGTTGCCCTCACCGATCAACGCGGCGCGGACATCGGCATGCTCGCCGATCCGTGCGAGGCCGCCGGGCAGCACGGTCCAGCCGCCATCGGCACCGCGCGCCGCGAACACGCGCAGCGTGAACGGCCGCGCGACAAGCTGGTCCTCGACCACCACCGGCATGGTCGACAGGCGGACGATCTCTTGCCCGACATAATCCTGCGGCCGGCGTTCCAAGTCGGCAAACAGTGCGGCGCGCGCGGCGCCGGTGATTTCGGATCCATGAATCGGCGCATTGCCGCCCAGGCCAAGCGGGGCAACGCCGAAGGCCGGGCCGATCAACATCTGGTCGAAATCCTCGACGACGTGCGCGCGTTCGCCATCCCCGCCGCACCACCAGGTGGCGATGTTGGGCAGGAGCAGGTCGGTGCCGAGCAGGCGCGTCGCGAGACGCGGCAGGAACGCGCCGAATGCCGGCGATTCGAGCACCCCGACGCCCGGCATGTTGGCGATGACGACATCGCCGGCGGCGACCGAGTCGATTAACCCCGGCACGCCGATGCTCGAATGCGAATCGAGCGCGAGCGGATCGAGCAGCCGCGGATCGAGCCGGTTCCACAGCGCGTCGATGCGTTTCAGCCCGCCGATCGTGCGGACATAGAGTTTGTCCTCAAGCGCGGCGAGATCGTCGCCCTCGACCAGCAACAGGCCGAGATAGCGCGCGAGATGCGCCTGTTCGGGATAGCTCGGGTTGAGCCGCCCGGGCGTCAGCAGGCCGATGCGCGGATCGCTGCGGCGGCACGCAGCGGCGAGCCCGGCGCGGAAGGCGGCGAAGAACGGCGCGTGGCGATCGATGTTGAGTCGCCCCTGCAGGCTGCCCAGCCCGCGCGAGATGGCGAGGCGGTTTTCCAGCGCATAGCCGGCGCCGGCCGGTGCGCGCAGGTGATCGGCGAGCACGCGCCACTCACCGCTCGGGCCGCGCCCGAGGTCGACCGCGATGAAATGCAGATGATGTCCGCCGGGCGGCACAAGACCGCCGAGCGGCCGAAGATAGAAGGGACTGCCACCGAGCAGCGCGGCCGGAATATGCCCGCGCTCGACCAAGGTGGCGTCGCCGTACAGATCGGCGAGGATCGTTTCGAGCAGGTCGGCGCGCTGGCGGATGCCGGCGGCGATGCCGGCCCATTCCTCGACATCAATCAGCAGCGGGACGGGCGACAGCGGCCAGGGACGCTCCTCATTCTCGCCAATGATGCGAAAGCCCGTGCCGATATCGGCGGCGTGGCGCTGGACGCGCTCGCGCGCATTGCCGAGATCGTCGCCGGCGATCGCCGCGATCTCCTCGAACACCGCCGCCCAGGCCGCATCGTCGCGGCCGGCGCACAATACGTCGCCACGTTGCTCGCGCGTGCAATAGTCGGCGATCCAGCGCGCGGCGTTGGTCGCGGGATCGAGCAGGGAGGGGGCGGCGACGGCTGCCATGTCGGTGATCATTCTCTCCCCTTGGGGCAAACGACTCGACCACAATCCCTTCGCGGGTGCAACAAGGTAATGGCCCTTATCCTTCCGCGCAGGCGCCGGTTCTAAAGGTCGGGCAACACCTGATCCGCCACGCCCCAGCCCTGCAAGGCCCGCGCATTGGCATGCTCGATGAGCTTGGCCAGATCGCGCACGCCCCAGGGATGCGCGCTGTCGAGCGCGCGCAATTCGCTCCACGACACCGGCACCGCGACCGGCGCGCCGGCGCGCGCACGGGCCGAATAGGGCATGATCGCGGTCGCGCCGCGCTGGTTGCGCAGCCAGTCGATGAAGATCCGCCCCTTGCGCTGCGCCTTGGACATCGTCGCGACGAAGCGCTCGGGCGCGGATTGCGCCAGCGCGCGGGCGAAGCGGTCGGCGAAGTCCTTGACCGCGGGCCATTCCGCCTCGGGCGTGAGCGGCACGACGACGTGGACGCCCTTGCCGCCCGACAGCAGCGCGAAGCTGGCGAGGCCGATCTCGGCAAGGTGATCGCGCAGATCCTCCGCCGCTTTCTTCACCACGTCGAAATCGAGTTCGGTATCGGGGTCGAGATCGAACACCAGCCGGTCGGGCTTTTCCAGCGCCGCGACGGTCGAGCCCCAGCCGTGGAACTCGATCGAGCCCATCTGCACGCAGGCGACCAGCCCATCGGCATCGTCGACATAGAGATATTGCTCGGTCGAGCCGTCCTTCTCGCGGATCGGGACGTGGTGGACATGGTCGCCGAAGGTGCTTGCGTCGTGCTTCTGGAAAAAGCACGCCTTGCCGCGCCCCTGCGGGCAGCGCACCAGGCTGATCGGGCGATCACCGGCCCAGGGCAGCATCAACGGCGCGATCGCCGCGTAATAGTCGGCGAGTTCGCCCTTGGTGACGTCGCTGTCGGGAAATACCGGACGATCGCGATTGCTGACCTTCACCTTTACGGCTGGGGCACCCGGCGCCGGCTCGGGTCGTTCGGCGATCACCTCGCTTGCCGGTTTGTCGCCGCGCAGGCCTAGAAAGCTCGAATGGCGCAGCACGCCGTCGGGGGTCGTCTCGGCAAAGGCGACCTCGGCGACCAGCGTCGGCGACACCCAATGCGCACCGCGCACCGCCGCTCTGGGGGCATCGACGGTCGGCGTCTTGCGCTCGATCCGCCGCAGCTTCGCGAGCAGGTCGTCCATCGTGTCGCTGTCGAAGCCCGTGCCGACCTTGCCGGCATAGACCAGCCCGTCGGGGCCGTTCAGGCCGAGCAGCAGCGAGCGGAAGCCGCGCGTCTTGTCGCTCGGCGTCCAGCCGATGATGACGAACTCCTGCCGCCGCGTGCACTTGATCTTGAGCCACGCCTTGGTCCGCCGCCCGCGATAGGGCGCATCGGCGAGCTTGGAGACGACGCCTTCATACCCCTCACGGCACATCGTCTCGAATAGCGCCTCGCCCTGCCCGACGACATGTTCGGAAAATTGCAGATGCGCGTCGGCCCCGACGAGCAGCGGCCGCAGCCGCTCCTTGCGGGCGATATTGGGCAGGTCGGCGAGGTCCTCGCCATCAAGCGACAGCAGGTCGAAGGCGAACAGCGTCATCTCGCCGTTCGACGAGATCGCATCCTTGAGCGTCGAAAAGTCCGGCTTACCGTCCTTGAAGGCGACGATCTCGCCGTCGATCAGCGCGGTGTTGACGGGCAGCTTCGCAGCCGCGGCGGCGATGCCGGGGAATTTGTCGGTCCAGTCGAGTCCCGAGCGCGTGAAGACCTTCGCCTTGCCGCCGGCGACCGCGATCTCGGCGCGGTAGCCGTCATATTTCACCTCGTGCAGCCAGGCGGTGCCGGGCGGGACGTGATCGACCAGGGTGCAGAGTTGCGGTTCGCGAAAAGTAATTTTTGCGCTCGTCTTTGCAGCCGCTTTGGGTTTTGCCTTTGCTCCACCGGGCTTGCGCGCGGCGGCCGGTTTCTTGCCCTCTGCAATTTCGACCATCGTCCGCCCGGTCGTCACGCTGGTCAGTCCGGTCTCGACCAGCGTGTCGGTACCGCCCGCCTCGGCGTCGTCGATCTTGCGCAGTAGCCAGTTCTCGCCCTTCTCCTTGCCGCGCGGCTTCAAGCGGATCAGCAACCACTCGCCCTTCATGCGCTGGCCATCGAGGATGAAGTGGAGATGGCCCTGCTCCAGATCCTTGGCGCTCTTGCCCTTGATCGGCGCCCAGGTGCCTTCGTCCCACAGCATCACCGTGCCGCCGCCATATTCACCGGCCGGGATGGTACCCTCGAAATCGGCATAGGACAGCGGATGGTCCTCGGTGCGCACCGCGAGCCGCTTCTCGTTCGGGTCGAGGCTCGGGCCGCGTGTGACCGCCCAGCTCTTGAGCACCCCATCGACCTCGATCCGAAAATCCCAGTGCAGCCGCGATGCATCGTGCTTCTGGACCAAGAAGCGGTTGCCGTGTCCCGGCGCAAGCGTGCCCGCCGGTTCCGCAGTGCGGGTGAAGTCGCGCTTGGCGTTGTAGCGCGCGAGCGGGTCGGCCGCCTCAGGCACGCTTTTTCGCCGGCGCGCGCTTGGTCGGCACCTTCTTTTCCGGCGCTGCCTTTTTGTCAGGGGTCGTGGCGGCACCGCCCATCGACTTCTTCAGCGCCGCCATCAGATCCACCACGTTCGACGCGCCCTTGCCCGACGGCTCTTCGCTGTCGTCCTCGACGATCTTGCGACCCTTGGCCTTGCGCTTGCGCTCGACCAGATCCTTCAGCGCATCGACGTAACGATCGTGGAATTCCTGCGGGTCGAACGCCGAGGTCTTCTTCGCGATCAGCGCCTCGGCGAGATCGAGCAGTTCCTCGTCGGGCTTGTCGTCGGGAATGTCGCGGAAATAACCCTGCGCCTTGTTGACCTCATCGGCATAACGCAGCGTCTCCAGCACCATGCCGCGCCCGCACGGTTTGAGGCTGACGACATATTCGCGCCCCCGCATCGCCAGCTGGCCGAGCCCGACCTTCTTGGTGCGTCGCAGCGCCTCGCGCAGGACGATGAAGGCTTCCTCGGCGAGATCGTCGGCCGGCACGACGAAATAAGGCTTCTCATAATAGAGCACGTCGATCTCGCTCGCATCGACGAACTGCGTCAGTTCGAGCGTCTTCTTCGATTCGAGCTTTACCGCGTCGATCTCGTCCTGTTCGAGCAGCACGAAATTGCCCTTCTCATATTCGAAGCCCTTCATGATCTCGTCGGTGTCGACCGGGCCGAGTCCTGTGACGACCTTCTCGTAATGAATCGGCTTGCCGCTCGGCTCGTGGATTTGCTTGAAGCTGACCTGCGCGCCCGATTTGGTCGCGCTGTAGATCTCGACCGGAATCGACACCAGAGCGAGCCTGATCTGCCCTTGCCAATAGGCGCGCGCTGCCATGTTCCCGCATCTCCCTTGTTACGAAGCCGATTCAATCCCTGGGAAGCGGAGTCGTTCCGTTTCTCGACTTAGGCGCCTGCGATCCGTAAAGCGCCGGCATGGCTGACGATCCCCACATGCTGTTCGACACCTGGTACGCCGAGGCGCGCCAGAGCGAAATCAATGACTCGAACGCGATGGCGCTCGCCACCGCCGACGCCGAGGGGCGGCCGGCAGTGCGCATGGTGCTGCTCAAGGGGCATGATCGGCGCGGCTTCGTGTTCTACACCAACCGCGAAAGCCGCAAGGCCGCGGCGCTCGCCGAAAATGCCAGTGCCGCGTTGCTGTTCCACTGGAAGTCGCTCCGCCGCCAGATACGAATCGAAGGTCCGGTGACGCTGGTCGACGACGTGGAGAGCGACGCCTATTTCGCGTCGCGTGGGCGCGACTCGCAGCTCGGCGCCTGGGCGTCGGACCAGTCGCGCCCGCTCGACGCGCGCGCCACGTTCGAGGGTCGTTTTGCTGAAACCGAGGCGCGCTTCGCCGGGCAGGACGTGCCGCGCCCACCGCATTGGGGCGGCTATCGCGTCGTGCCCGACCGGATCGAATTCTGGCAGGACCGCGCGCACCGGCTCCATGAGCGCCGCTTGTTCGTTGCCGACGGCGATGGCTGGACGGAAGGATTGCTTTACCCATGACCGAGGAACAGCGCCGCGCCTTCTCGCCCGTGGTGCGCGCTGCGCTGGCCAGCGTCGCGATGGCGGTGTCGCTGCTGGTGATCAAAGCCTATGCCGCCTGGGCGACCGACTCGGTCGCGATGCTCGCCTCGCTGGCCGACACCGCACTCGATCTGCTCGCGAGCCTGGTGACGTTGTACGGCGTTCGGCTTGCCGCGACTCCGGCCGACCATGACCACCGCTTCGGCCATGGCAAGGCGGAGGCGCTCGCCGCCTTGTTCCAGGTAATGCTGATCACGGCGTCGGCGGCCGGCATCGGCTGGCGGGCGGTCGTCGCGCTGGGCGGATCGGCTGCGACGCAAAAGGGCGAACTGGGCATCGGCGTGTCGGTCGCCGCGATCCTCGCGACGCTGGTGCTGCTTGCTTACCAGCGCCGCGTGATCCGCCAGACCGGCTCGGTCGCGATCCGCGCCGACAATGTCCATTATCAGTCCGATGTGCTGCTCAATGGCTCGGTGATCGCGGCGCTGCTGCTCGACCAGCAGTTCGGCCTGCACGGCGCCGACGCGCTGTTCGGCATCGCCATCGCACTATGGCTCGCGTTCGGCGCGTTTCGCGCCTCGTCGGAGGCGATCGACCAGCTGATGGACAAGGAATGGCCCGAGGAAGAGCGCAAACGCTTCCTCGACGCGGCGGCGTGCCACCCCGAGCTGCGCGGCATCCACGATTTCCGCACGCGGCGATCCGGCGCGCATGATTTCGCGCAGTTCCACATGTATGTCGCGCCCGAGATGACCGTCGCCGAGGCGCACAAGGTGATGGAGACGGTCGAGAACGAACTGCGCATCGCCTTTCCCAAGGCCGAGGTGTTGATCCACCTCGACCCCGACGGCCATATCGACACCGACAATCCGCTGATCGAGGCGGATGTCACGCCGCATTGGTTCGGCAAGCGGCTATGAGAATTCCCTTCGCCCAGATCGACGCCTTTGCCGCCGCGCCCTTTACGGGCAACCCGGCGGCGGTGATGCCGCTCGCCGCCTGGCTGCCCGACGACGTGCTGCAGAAGATCGCCGCCGAGAATAATGTCAGCGAGACCGCCTTCCTCGTACCCATAGCGGCGAGCGACGACGATGGCGGCGAAGGGCCGGACTTCGAACTGCGCTGGTTCACGCCGACATCCGAAGTGGTGCTGTGCGGCCATGCGACGCTGGCGAGCGGACATTTCGTGCTGTCGTCCGACCCGGCGCGCGACAGCGTCCGCTTCCTCACGCGCAAGGCAGGCATATTGTCGGTCGCGCGCGCCGGCGACGACTACGAACTCGCGCTGCCGGCATGGGCGCCAAGCCCTAAGCAGCTGCCCGAAATCGTTGCCGGGCTTGGCCTGTCGTCGGCGGTCGAGACGCTGTGGCATCCACACCGCTACGCCCTGGTCGTGCTCGAAGATGCGGCAGCGATCCGCGCGCTCGCGCCCGATTTCCGCAAGCTTGCCGCACAAGGCGACGTGTTGACGATCGTCACCGCGCCCGGCGAAGGTACCGATGTCATCAGCCGCGCGTTCGCGCCCGGCGCCGGAATCGACGAGGATCCGGTGACCGGATCGGCGCATGCGGTGATGGTGCCCTATTGGGCGAAGCGGCTCGGCCGCGACCGCTTCACCGCTTACCAGGCGAGCGAGCGGGGCGGATATTTGACGTGCCGGCTCGATGGCGACCGCGTCGTGCTCGGCGGGCGCTGCGTCACGGTGATCGAAGGAACGTTCTTCCTGTAACGCTCAGGCAGCGTCGGCCATCGCCCAACGCTCCGTGCCCTCGATCCACCCACCGCCGAGAACGCGGTCGCCAGCATAGAGTACCGCCGCCTGGCCGGGGGCGACGCCATATTCTGGCGCATCGAACAAAATGCTGTCGCCGACGCGACGGGCCGCGACGGGCCTGGCGAGCGAGCGGACCTTGGCGGTCAGCGTGCTGACATGATCGCCGCCGATCCAGTTGATCCCTGACAAATGCGCCGCGCCGACGGCGAGTGCGCTGCGCGGGCCGACCACGACGCGGCGCGTCGCCGGTTCGAGCCGGATGACGTAAAGCGGTTCGGGCGTGCCGCCGATCTCGAGGCCGCGGCGCTGGCCGACGGTAAAGTGGATCAACCCGCGATGCAGGCCGAGCACGCGGCCAGCCTCATCGACGATCTCGCCGCCGATATCCGCCTCGGGGCGAAGCTTCCTCACCAGCGAAGCATAATCGCCGTCGGGAACGAAGCAGATATCCTGGCTGTCGGGCTTGCCCGCGACGCCGAGACCTAGCTCGGCTGCGAGCTCGCGAACGCGCGGCTTGGGCAGGTCGCCAAGCGGGAAACGCAGATAGTCGAGCTGCGCCTGGGTCGTGGCGAACAGGAAATAGCTTTGGTCGCGCGCCGGATCGGCGGCGCGGTGCAATTCGGCGCCGTCGCGACCCATCACGCGGCGAACATAGTGGCCGGTCGCCAGCGCATCGGCGCCCAGATCGCGCGCCATGCCGAACAGGTCGGTGAATTTCGGCCCCATATTGCAGCGGATGCACGGGATCGGCGTGCGCCCGGCAACATATTCATCCGCAAAATCGTCGATCACCTGATCGCGAAAGCTGCTTTCATGATCGAAGACATAATGCGCGATGCCGAGCCGGTCGCACACGGCGCGGGCATCACGGATGTCGCGCCCGGCGCAGCACGAGCCGGCGCGGCCGACCGCCTCACCATGATCGTAGAGCTGAAGCGTAATGCCGATCGTCTCCGCGCCCGAGCGCGCGGCGAGCGCCGCGACGACCGAACTGTCGACGCCGCCCGACATGGCGACGACGATGCGCTTGCCCGCAAGCGCCTCACCAAACTGGAAATCGGCCGAGTCCATAATCGGCGCGCCCATAGCGGCTGCCGCGCCAAGAGTAAAATTTACCCGCGTTACCAAGCCATTTCAACGAGCTTTACCGGGCCTTCATCACGTCTCGCTACACGGGGCGCTTGATCGAGTCTCTGACGCTTCGGAAGGGCGCATGTGGATCTGAGTTTTCACCGTTTCGAACCCGACGCGCGGGTCACCGCGCTGCCGCCGGATCTGGCGGTGATGCTGGTCGGGGTCGTGGCGCGCCAGGCGGCGAGCCCGACGGCGATGTACCACGCGCGTCTTACCCCCGCAGCCGCGACACCCTGGTTCGCGCCGCCGCACGGCGCTTTCAATCTCGCAATGGCACAACTCCTAACATTGTGGAAACAGGAATGAACCTGCTGTTTACCGCGCCGCTTTAGCCGGCGTTCAAGTCCGCGCCGTATTGGACGTTACAGGAATGAGAGGGGGCCCCCCGCCCCGATCGAGGTTGAGAATGATCGAGAACCAGAAGATTCGACCCGCAAAAGTGATTGGCCCGCTCGGGGAGCCGCTGACGCTCGATACGTTGCCCCCGCCGGAAACGACGCGCTGGGTGGTCCGCCGCAAGGCCGAGGTCGTCGCGGCGGTCAATGGCGGGCTATTGTCGGTCGACGAGGTATGCGACCGGTACAACCTCACGGTCGAGGAGTTCGCCGGCTGGCAGCGTGCGATCGATCGTTCGGGCATGCCCGGGTTGCGCGTGACGCGGATCCAACATTATCGCTCGCTGTACGATCGCCAGCAAAAATACTGAGATCGGCGCCGCGCCGGCGGCATCGTCAAGGCATGTTCGGATCGGGCCGACGCACCGCGAAGTGCGCCGGCCCGATGACGTTTGCGGGTAACGCAATCAACAGGAGCACCGGTGAAGCGCTGGCCGGGCTCCCTCCCCAAAGGAACCTTTTGCGCCCGTTACGAGTCTTCCCTTGCGTACCCGCTGCGACGGGTAGGCAATGGAGGGAAGAAAATGGGTCTCACCGGTCTTATCGTATGGCTTGTGGTCGGCGGCGTTTGCGGCTGGCTGGCGAGCATGGTCATGCGCACCGATGGTCAGCAGGGCATCGTGCTCAATATCGTGGTCGGGATTGTCGGCGCGGTAATTGCGTCGTTCATTTTCGGCGCCGGAATCAACGAAGCCATCACTGTGATGACGTTCGTCTATTCATTGGTCGGCGCGATCATCCTGCTCGCGGTCGTCAATCTGGTGCGCCGCGGCACGGTTCGCTGAACCACCAGTAGCGCTTCGGAAATGGGGCCGTCCGGACGACCGGGCGGCCCCATTTCTCATTATTTCAGCAGAAAGCGCACCGACAGGGTAACGATTATGTCGGCTTCACCCGCCGCAACCTCGGTTGTTGCAACCTTGTCGCGCGCTGCCATCGCAAAGACGCGCGGGGGTGGCGAACCGCCGTCATTCTGGCCCGCTTCCGAGATCGATACGATCCGCGCCACGCTGAGGCCGGCGGCACGGGCATAGAGCTCGGCGCGCGCACGCGCCTGCTTCACTGCATCGTTGCGCGCCTCGTCGAGCGCGGCCTCGGGTTTGTCGATCGACAAATTGGGGCCATCGATCTGATTGGCGCCCTCGCCGACCAGCGCATCGAGGATCGCGCCGGACCGCGCGATGTCGCGAAAACGGATCGAAACCGTATTGCTCGCCTGATATCCGGTCACCTCGGGTGGCTTGCCATCGGCGTAGCGATATTGCGGACTGAGCGAGACGTTGGCGGTCTGCACGTCACGCGGTTGAACCCCGGCGCGCTTGATCGCCGCGAGCACGCGCGCCATGCGTGCGGCGTTGTCGGCCAGTGCGGCGGCGGCGGTCGCACCCTGCGTAACGACACCCGAACGGATCGTTGCCACGTCGGGTACCCGCGTCGTCTTTCCTTCCGCGGTAATGTCCAGCAATGTTCCGTCGGGCAGGATTGGCGACATCATCGGCACCTGCGCCAGAGCCGGCCCGGCCAACGGCACGAAGGCCAGTGCCATCAGCATCATCATCTTGCGCATTTCATTCTCCCGGCTTCCTTTGGTCCGGCCGTCCTGGCAGGTCGCAGGCGAACCGGCGATGAACGACGCAGCGCCATGACGCACAAGCTTGGCACTCTTGCGAGAGCGGACCGCGCGGCTGCCCCGCGCGATCCACCATCAAGCATTGCATCAATGACGTGCGTGAACCCTGGGAACGCGCAAGAAATGTCGTCAAGCGCTAGCGAACGCGGCGCGAGGTCACGAGACGGTAGAGCGCCAATAGCACCACCGCCCCTGCGGTCGCCGCACCATAGCTCTGCCAGCCGCCCTCGACATGAACACCGAGATAAGGCGAGACATAACCGGCGAGCAGCGCGCCCGCGATGCCGATGAGGATCGTAACGATGATCCCGCCCGGATCCTTGCCGGGCATGATGATCTTGCCGAGGATCCCGGCGACCAAGCCGATCAGGATCCAACCGAGGAAGGTGTTGTGCGTCAGCATCGCGCCACTCCAGTGTCGCCCGCCCCCCTGTGGCCGGCGCGCGAACCTCGCGCGGTCGCGCAACAATTGCAACCCATTGCGGTGCGAAACCCGCCGCCATCCTTGCGAAATCGGACAAAAGACGCCAAGGCGAGATGTAGAGCCATGACCCTCTTGAGGTCGGTGCTATATTCAGCTAATACAGCTATGATGAGATGCTGCGGCGGACGGCCGCGACGGGGAAAGTGACGCACATGAACTATGATACGCCGGCGTGGAGCAAGGACGATCAACGCGCCTTGCCGGACGGCACCGAGCGGTCCCGGCGTGGCCTGATCATCGGCATCGTGGTAGCGGTGGCGCTCGCGTTGATCGTCGCCTTCTTCGTGTTTCACAAGAAGCCCGAACAAGCCAAGCCGGTCGAGCAGCTGCCCACCGTGAGCGTCGCGTCGCCGGGTCGGCAGGCGGTCGCGCGGGTGATCTCGGCGACGGGTTCGCTGGCCGCCCAGGTCGACATGCCGGTCGGCGTTGCCGGCGAGGGTGGCCGCGTCACCCAGGTGCTGGTCCAGCCGGGGCAGTGGGTAGAGGCGGGTCAGGTCCTCGCCACGGTCGACCGGTCGGTGCAGAGCCAGACCGCCGCATCGCTTGCCGCGCAGGTCGCGGTCGCCCAGGCCGACGCGAAGATCGCCCAGTCCAATCTCGATCGCGCCCAGTCGCTGGTCGACAAGGGGTTCATCTCGCGCGCCGATCTCGAGACCAAGGCGGCGACGCGCGATGCCGCCAATGCCCGCGTCCGCGTCGCGCAGGCGACGCTCGGCCAGCAGCGCGCCTCCAACGGTCGCCTCGACATTCGTGCACCGGCCGCCGGCCTGGTGCTGCTCCGTTCGGTCGAGCCGGGGCAGATTGTCAGTGCCGGCTCGGGCATGCTGTTCCGCATCGCCAAGGGCGGCCAACTCGAACTGCGCGCGCAGCTCAGTGAAGCCGATATCGCGACGCTCAAGGTTGGCGACAGCGCCGATGTCACCCCCGTGGGCAGCGACAGGAATTTCGCCGGACATATCTGGCAGGTCTCGCCGGTCATCGATCCGCAGAGCCGCCAGGGCATCGCCAAGATCGCGCTGTCCTACGACCAGGCGCTGCGGCCGGGCGGTTTCGCCGCAGTGTCGATCCGCAGCGGCACGAGCGATTCGCCGCAGCTGCCCAACTCGGCGATCCAGAGCGATGAAAAGGGCAATTTCGTCTATGTCGTCGGAGCCGACGACAAGGTCGTGCGGCGCGCCGTGACGATCGGGGAAGTTTCCGACAGCGGCGTCTCGATCGCCTCGGGTCTGGTCGGCAACGAGCGCGTCGTGCTGTCGGCTGGCGCGTTCCTCAATCCGGGCCAGAAGGTGAAGCCGATCCTGTCCAAGACCGGGAGCTGACGTCATGGGTTTCCGCAACATCTCGGCCTGGTCGATCCGCAACCCGGTTCCGTCGCTCGTCCTGTTTTTCATGCTGACGGTTGCGGGCATCTTCAGCTTCAATTCGATGCAGATCAACAACAACCCGGACATCGATTTTCCGGTTGTCGTGATATCGGTCAGCCAGCCCGGGGCGGCGCCGAGCGAGCTCGAAGCGCAGGTTACACAGAAGATCGAGTCGGCAGTGCGCAGCCTGCAGGGCATCGATGAGATCAATTCGCGGGTCACCGAGGGCCAGTCGCTCACCATCGTGCAGTTGGCGATCGGCACGCCGATCGACCGCGCGGTCGAGGATGTGCGCAGCGCGGTGCAGCAGGTACGCAGCGACCTGCCCGACGGCATTCTCGAGCCGCAAATCGAACGCGAGAACACCTCGAACCAGGATCTGGCCAGCTACGCTGCGGTCAGCACCGACATGACGATCGAGCAGCTCAGCTGGTATATCGACAATACGGTCAGCAAGGAGCTGCTGTCGGTGCCGGGCATGGCGACGGTCGGTCGCAACGGCGGCGTCAGCCGCGAAATCCGCGTCATCCTCGATCCGGTGCGGTTGCAATCACAAGGGCTCACCGCGAGCCAGGTCAACCAGCAGCTGCGCCAGATCAATCTCAACGCCGCCGGCGGCCGCGCTGAAATCGCCGGGTCGGAGCAATCGGTGCGGGTGCTGGGCAATGCCCGCACGGCCTATGACCTGGGCCAGCAACAGATTTCCGTCGGAGGCGGTCGCACGGTCAAGCTGAGCGACATCGCCGATGTGCGCGACCTTTATGCCGAACAGCGCTCCTCCTCGGCGCTGAACGGCCAGCAAGTGCTGAGCTTCGACTTCCAGCGCGCCAAGAGCGGCTCCGACGTGACGGTGTTTCGCGGCGCGGCGGCCAAGCTGGCGGCGCTGGAGAAGCGCAACCCCAAGGTGCATTTCCAGCTGATCTTCAACGACGAGAAATATACCGAGATCCAGTACAACTCCGCGATGGAGGCGATGGTCGAAGGCGCGGTCCTCGCGGTGATCGTGGTCTTCCTGTTCCTGCGCGACTGGCGCTCGACGATCATCTCGGCGTTGGCCATCCCGCTCTCGGCGATCCCGACCTTCTGGTTCATGAGCCTGATGGGTTTCACGCTGAACGGCATCAGCCTGCTCGGACTGAGCCTCGTCGCCGGCGTGCTGGTCGATGACGCGATCGTCGAGATCGAGAACATCGTACGACACATGCGGATGGGCAAGACCGCCTATCAGGCGGCGATCGACGCGGCCGACGAGATCGGGCTCGCGGTGCTGGGCACGACCATGGCGATCGTCGCAGTGTTCCTGCCGGTCGGGCTGATGCCCGGCATTTCGGGCCAGTTCTTCAAGAATTTCGGACTGACCGTCGTTGTCTCCGTGCTGATGAGCCTGGCCGTTGCGCGGCTGATCACGCCGATGTTCGCGGCCTATTTCCTCAAGGCGCAAGGCCATCAGGCGCATGGCGAGGGGCGGCTGATGGACGTCTATATGGCTGTCCTGCGCTGGACGCTGCGGCATCGCTGGTCGGCGGTCGTCGGCAGCGTCGCGGCTTTGGCGCTGACGGTCGTCTGCATCATGAACCTGCCGATGACCTTCCAGCCCGACCAGGACCAGGATTCGAGCACGGCGACCATCGAGATGGTGCCGGGCACGACGCTGGCCCAGACCGAGGCGGTGGTGGAGCATGTCGCCAGCTTCCTGAAGAAACAGCCCGAGGTCGCGTCGGTCTATTCGCGTGCCTTTGTCGGCAATGGTCGCGTCACCGCGATCTTCAAGGAAAACAAGAAAAAGAGCAGTAACGACTTCGAGCGCGCGCTGGCGCCGCAACTGGCGCAGATCGTCGATGCGCGGGTGTCGTTCCGCTCGAGCAATGGCTGGGGCGGCAGCGGCCGCGACCTGACGATCACGCTGGGAGGGGACGACCCCAAGGTGCTGACGCAGACCGCAATCACGCTGGTGGAACAGATGTCACACCTGCGCTCGGTGGTCGCGCCGCGTATCACCGGCGACCTGCAACGGCCGGAGATCGTCATCAAGCCGCATGTCGACCTTGCCGCCAATCTCGGCGTGACGACGGCGGCGCTGTCATCGGCAATCCGCATCGCCACGCTCGGCGACATCGACCAGAACAGCGCAAAATTCTCGCTGAGCGACCGCCAGATCCCGATCCGTGTCGCGCTTGACCAGAATGCCCGCCAGCGGCTGTCGACGATCCAGAACCTGCCCGTGCAGACCAGCTCGGGCGGATCGGTGCCGCTGAGCCTCGTTGCCGACGTAAGCTTCGGGGCCGGCCCAACGAAGATCGAACGCGTCTCCCAGCAGCGCCAGATCACCGTTGGTGCCGATCGCGCGCCGGGCGTCGTGAGTGGCACGGCGATGACCGCGATCAACAACCTGCCGATCATGAAGAACCTGCCCACGGGCGTATCGCAACTGACGCTGGGCCAGCAGAAGTTCCAGACCGAGATGGTCAACAACTTCGTCGTCGCGGTGCTCTCCGGTGTCTTCCTCGTGTTCGCGGTGCTGGTGCTGCTGTATCGCCGTTTGTTGCCGCCGCTGGTCAACATGGGCTCGCTGCTGCTGGCACCCCTTGGCGGGCTGCTCGCGCTGCTCGCGACGGGCAATCCGCTCTCGATGCCGGTGTTCATCGGGCTGCTGATGCTGCTTGGCATCGTCGCCAAGAACTCGATCCTGCTGATCGATTTCGCGCTCGAGGAGATGAGCAAGGGTGTCGATCCGATCACCGCGATCATCGACGCGGGTCACAAGCGCGCGCAGCCGATCGTGATGACGACGGTGGCGATGGTCGCGGGCATGGTGCCGACGGCACTGTCGCTGGGCGGTGACGGATCGTGGCGTGCCCCGATGGGCATCACCGTGATCGGCGGCCTCATTCTCTCGACGGTGCTGACGCTGGTGATCGTGCCGGCCAGCTTCAGCCTGGCGGTGGGGATCGAGCGCTGGATCGGGCCGAAGCTGGGCCGGCGCTTGCTGACCTATCGCCCGGGCGACGATGGCAAGCCGGTGATCGACCACGCGCCCGACGCCGGCCGACTCGGCGGGCGCCCGGGAACGATCGGCTATCGCGGCGATGGCCCCCATCCGGCGGTGTGAGCTTGAACCTGGAGCACAAAGTGGCAGTGGGTGCGACGAAAGCTTGAACAATCCCCGTTTTCAGGGATTGTCGTCGTAATGAATCTGTTTCGCCGCCCCATTGTCGCCGCCGAGGCTCCGCCGTCGGGCTTGCAGCGTATGCGCTGGGTGGCGACGGGTTTGCTCGTCGCGATGGCGGCGACCTATCTGGTGACGCGCGCGCTGGCCGACCGACACCCGGCGTTCGGCTTCATCCGCGCCTTTGCCGAGGCGGCGATGGTCGGCGGGCTGGCCGACTGGTTTGCCGTCACAGCCCTGTTCCGCCATCCGCTCGGCCTGCCGATCCCGCATACCGCGATCATCCCGCGCAACAAGGATCGCATCGGCACGACGCTGGCGGCGTTCCTGCGCGACAATTTCCTCATTCCCGCCGTCGTTGCGCGACGCATGCGCGGCGTCGATGTCGCGGGCGCGGCGGGGCGCTGGCTCGCCGGGCCGGGCGGCGGGCAAGGCCGGCTGCGCGTCGGCGCGTCGCGCCTCGCGGCCGATATTCTCGCCTCGCTCGACCAGAAGCGCCTTGGCGGGATGGTCCGCGGCGCGATGGGCCAGCGGCTGCGTGCGCTGGACCTGGCGCCGCTGATCGGCCAGGCGCTCGGCGCTGCGATGGCCGAAGGCCGGCACATGCCGCTGCTCGACGGCATCATCCGCTGGGCGGCGAAGATCCTCGCCGCCAACGATCATCTGATCCGCGCGATGGTGCACGAGCGCGCCGGATCCGTGATGCGCTGGACCGGGCTCGACGAGACGCTGGCCAACAAGATCATCGACGGACTCGACAATCTGCTGGCCGACATGACGCACGACCCCGCCCACCCTTTGCGCGAAAAGGCCGAGGAAGGGCTGAGCACGCTGGCGCACGACCTGCAGTACGACCCCATGATGCAAGCGCGGGTCGGGCGGGTGAAAGCCGAGATCATCGACAACCCGGCGATGCAGCGCTGGCTCGACGGCGTATGGGAACAGGCGCGCGCGGCGATGCTGCGCATGGCGCGCGACCCGGATGCAGCGCTGGCTGGGCAGTTCGGCGAGGCACTCAACCAGCTTGGCGAGACACTGCAGAAGGACCCGTTGCTCGGCGAGACGATCAACCGGTTCGTGCGCCGCGCGGTAGTCGGCATGGCGGCCGATTATGGCGACGGGATCGTCCGGCTGGTTTCGGAAACGGTGCGCGGTTGGGACGCCGACACGATCACGCGGCGACTGGAAAACGCCGTCGGGCGCGACCTGCAATATATCCGCGTCAACGGCACGATCGTCGGCGGGCTGGTCGGGCTGGCGATCCACGCGATCGACGTGTCGCTTTGACCGCGGAATGCAACGATCAGCGAGCCCAGTCTTCGATCCGCCAGCCCTTGGCCCGCGCAAGCGTGCGCAACGGGCCATGGGCATTGACCGCGACCGCCTCGTCCGCCCAGACAAAGGTCGGCGCGTCGGAGACATGATCCGAATAGAAGCGCACATGCACCTGGTCGCGCACCAGCCCCTCGCGCGCCATCCATGCCTCGATCATCCGAAGCTTGGCGGGGCCGTAGCAATTCTCGCCCTCGATATGCGCGAGCAGCCTGCCATGAACATCCTTGCGCACTCCGGTCGCGATGACATCATCGAAACCAAGCCGCTCGGCGATCGCCACCGCATAAAAGCCGTACGATGCGGTTGCCATGACCAGCCGGCGCCCATCGGCCTTGTCGGCTGCGATCTGCGTCCGCGCGCCAGTGAAGACACCCGAGGCAACGACCTGATCGGCAAAGCGCGCCGCCGCCTTGTGCGCCGCGTCGGCGTGCAGCTTGCCGCCGAGAATCAGGCGCTGCGTCCATTGCTTCAAGCGACCGCGATCGATCAGCTTGGCGGCATAGGCGCCGGTCGCAACGCCGGCGAGCGGGAACAGAGCGAGCCGCCACGGTGCGCGACCACGCGCGGTGGCGACGAGAAACGCGGTCCAGGTCGGCGCGTGGGTGATGGTCCGGTCCATGTCGTAGATGGCGAGATGCTGCATCGCACGACCTTACGCATGCTCATGCTTGCCGATCCAGCGGCTTTGCATCAAGGTCGGCAATGATGACCGAAGCCGCCGACTTTACGCTAGAGCGCGCCACCGGCGGTGACGTGCTGCGATTCCATGGCGTTCTCGCCCTGGCGCGGCTCGGCGACCTGCCCGACCGGCTGCGCGCTTTTGACGGTGCGGTCGCCCGAATCGATCTCAGCGACGTGGCGCATATCGACACGATCGGCGCGTGGATCATCCACCGTTTCGCCGCAGAAAAGGGCGCGGCGATCGAGGGTCTGGATCACGACGGCGAGCATTTGCTGTCGCAAGTCGAGCAGGCCGACCAGCCGGTCGCGATGCGCCCGGCGCATATCGGCAGCATCGAACGCATCGTCGGGGAGATCGGCGAGGCAACCGTCACCGCGCTGCGCACGATGCTCGGACTGCTCGCCTTTCTCGGCGCGACGACGCTGGCCTTTGGCAATGTCGTGCGCCACCCGTCGCGCTTCCGTTTCAATGCGACCGTACGGCGTTTCGAGGTCGTCGGTGTCACCGCGCTCGGCATCATCGGCCTGATGAGCTTTCTGATCGGCATCGTTATCGCGCAGCAGGGCTCGGTCCAGCTCGAGCAATTCGGCGCGCAGGTGCTGACGATCAATCTCGTCGGCCGCATCACGATGCGCGAGCTCGGCGTGCTGATGACGGCGATCATGGTCGCGGGGCGTTCGGGCTCCGCTTTTGCCGCACAACTCGGCACGATGAAACTGACCGAGGAAGTCGATGCGATGCGCACGATCGGTGTCTCGCCGATGGAGGCGCTGGTACTGCCGCGCGTCATCGCTGCCGTGGTGATGATGCCACTGCTCGGCTTCTATGCCTCGCTGGTCTCGATCATCGGTGGCGGGCTGATGTGCTGGGCGGTCCTCGATATTCCGCCGATCACCTATGTCCAGCGCATCCGCGAAGTCGTGCCGCTGACCGATGTCTGGATCGGGCTGATCAAGGCGCCGGTGTTCGGCGCGATCATCGCGATCGCCGGCTGTTTCCAGGGCATGCAGGTCGAGGGCGACGCCGAACAGGTCGGCACGCGCACCACCGCAGCGGTGGTCCAGGCGATTTTTCTGGTGATCGTGGTCGACGCGTTCTTCGCGGTGTTCTTCACCCATATCGGGTGGAAGTGAGCATGCGCGGCGACAAGAACGACATCGTCATCAGGGTGCGCGGGCTGCGCAACAGCTTTGGCGACCAGGTCGTCCATGAGGGCCTCGATCTCGACGTCAGGCGCGGCGAAATCATCGGGGTGGTCGGCGGATCGGGCACCGGCAAGTCGGTGCTGATGCGCTCGATCATCGGGCTGCAGACCCCCGATCAGGGCGAGGTCGAGGTGTTCGGCGAATCGATGCTGGGCGACAGCACCCCCGCGTCCGACGATATCCGGCGCCGCTGGGGCGTGCTGTTTCAAGGAGGCGCGCTGTTCTCGACGCTCACCGTGGCCGAGAACACCCAGGTACCGCTGCAGGAATTCTATCCGCATCTCGACCGCGCGCTGCTCGACGAGATTGCCGCCTACAAGGTCGTCATGACGGGCCTGGCGCCCGAGGCGGGGCCGAAATACCCGGCCGAACTATCGGGCGGCATGCGCAAGCGCGCCGGCCTCGCCCGCGCGCTCGCGCTCGACCCGGAACTGTTGTTCCTCGACGAACCGACCGCCGGGCTCGACCCGATCGGTGCGGCGGCGTTCGACGAACTCACCAAATCCTTGCAGAAGACGCTCGGGCTGACGGTCTTCCTGATCACGCACGATCTCGACAGCCTGTACGCGATCTGTGACCGTGTCGCGGTGATCGCCGACAAAAAGGTGATCGCGGTCGGCACGATCGACGAATTGATCGCGCTCGACCATCCGTGGATCGAGGAATATTTCAAGGGACCGCGCGGACGCGCGGCGATCGCCACGCTCGACCGGGCCGAGGCGAAACTGGCAGGGGCTAGCGACTGATGGAAACCCGTTCCAACCATGTCCTTGTCGGCAGCGTGGTATTGATCCTGCTCGCCGTGCTGGCGCTGTTTCTCGTCTGGATCACGCGCTTCGGTGCGACCGACGAGAAGGAGTATGACATCTTCTTCAAACAGTCGGTCGACGGCCTCGCCACAGGATCGGCGGTAACCTTCTCGGGAGTTCCCTCGGGGCAGGTCAAGCAGATCGCGCTGTTCAAGGACGACCCGCAATTCGTCCGCGTACGGATCACGGTCAGGGAGGAAACCCCGGTGCTGGAAGGCACCACCGCGACGATGCAGGGGAGTTTCACCGGCACGAGCACGATCCAGCTCGACGGTGCGGTCAAGGGCGCCGCACCGCTCAGCTGCCCGGCGGACAACCCCAAGAACAGCTGCCCGTTCGGCGTGCCGGTGATCCCGCCACGCGCCGGCGGCCTGGGCGCGTTGCTCAGCTCGGCGCCGAAGCTGCTCGAGCGCATTTCGACGTTGACCGAGCGGTTGACCGAGGTGCTCAACGACAAGAATCAGGCATCGATCACCGGCATCCTCAACAACACCAACCGGCTGACCAAGGCGCTGGCCGATCGCGGCCCCGAAATCGCCGCGACCTTGGCCGAGACGCGCCAGGCGATCCAGAAGGCAGGGCTCGCTGCCGAGCAGATCGGCAAACTAGCCCAGACCGCCGACGGCGTGCTGACCGACGATGTGCGGCCGGCGATGGCCAATCTCAACGCGGCGATCAAATCGGCGCGGACCAGCGCGGAAACGCTCAACGCCACGCTCAACGACGCGCGACCCGGCGTCCAGGCCTTCTCCAGGGATACCATGCCCGAGGTCGGCCAGCTGGTGCACGACCTGCGCCAGATGACCCAGGCGCTCAGCACGGTGGCCGAGAAGATCGACCAGCAGGGTGCCGGTTCGATCATCGGCGCGCCGCGCCTGCCTGATTACAAGCCCAGCAAGTGAGGACCATGATGCGCCCTGCCCCACTCAAGACCGCGCTGGCGCTGGCCGCGCTCGTGCCGCTGTCGGCCTGTATCAGCTTTGGCGCCAAGCCGCCGCCATCGTTGCTGACGCTCACCTCCGCCACGGCCTTGCCCGCCGGCCAGACGCAGTCTTCCGCGTCCAGCCCGACCATCACGATCACCGTCCCGGCGGTGGGCGGCGCGCTGGCGACGCAGCGCGTGCCCGTCGCGGAAAACGAAACCGCGATCGCCTATGTCAAGGACGCACAATGGGTTGAACCGCCGGCGCGGCTGTTTGCGCGCCTGATGTCTGACACGATCGCGGCGAAGACCGGCCGTGTCGTGCTCTCGACCGCGCAGTCCTTTGCCGATCCGGGCGCACGCTTGACCGGTGAATTGCGCCAGTTCGGGGTGGATGCCGGCACTCACCAGGCCGTGGTGGTGTTCGACGCGTCGCTGGTGCGCAATGATCGTCACGTCTTCGAAAAGCGCCGCTTCATGGCGACGACACCGATGGCCAAGGTCGACGCCGCCAATGTCGGGATCGCACTTAACCAGGCGGCAAACCAGGTAGCCGGCGAGGTCGCCGACTGGGTCGGCAAGTAACTACCATTCGCAACGCATCGCGGATCGCGACCTGCGATGCGGCCGGGAGTGCTTTCGCTAGTTCGCGCCGACGCGCCGCACCGCTAGCGGCACGTCGCACACATCGATCCCGCCGAGCGCAACCATACCCTTGGGATGGAGTCGCAGGTCGAGCATCGCGGCGAAGCGGACATTGTCGGCCGAACGATAAACGAAATGCGGTCGCTGCGTCGACGGCAAGTCACTCGCCAGGCGCACCGAGACGATCGGCGTCCGCTCGCGCGGCGTGGCATAGACACCGAGCGGAGCGTCGCTGCGCGGCAACGCCGCGAGATATTGCATGCCCTCGATGACCCGCCCGACGATCGTATAGTTGCGATCGAGCCGGCGCGCGGCCTGGCCGATCGGCGTGAACAGCTCCGATCCGCTGCCGGTGTCGGGCGAGGAGTCGCGCGCCACACCGACCGTGCCGTAGCAATGCGGGATCCACGCTGCCGCCCCGTCGGTCGCGACGGGCCAGCCATCGGCGGTGATGCCGGCGGCGCTCGAATAGGCATCGGCGCGTGCCAGGCGCTGGGCGGGCGCGAACGACACGATATCATATTCGGCGGCCGGCACCTTGACGACATTGCCGGGCAACGGCTTCTTTTCGGAGGCGTCGCCCCATTGCGCGACCCAGCCTTCCTGGACGCGGTAGACGCTTTCGCCGTCCCACCACTTCGCCTGCGCCAGCCGCCGGACATTGGCGACATGTTGAGGCGCATGGCTCGGCGCGAGACGGATCACGACGGTGCGGTTGCCGGCCAGCGTCATGACCAGCAGTTCATCGTCGGGGATCGGCTTCCAGTCGCCAGCGGCGGGATCCGAGGGTAGCGCCGCGGCCGGGGACGTGGCGGGCGCGGCCTGGGCGGCGGCGAGCATGGCGAGGAGCGAGAGCATCATGCGACGCTTGTGGCATGCCCGCCGCGCTATACGCAATCGCGCGATGCTTGCGTGCCGCCGATACACGCTCTAGGGCCACGCTTCCGTCCAGGACATGCGGAGCGGTGGCCGAGTGGTCGAAGGCGCTCGCCTGGAAAGTGAGTATACGCCAAAAGCGTATCGAGGGTTCGAATCCCTCCCGCTCCGCCATTTGCCATTGAAATCATTAGATTTTATGGCACTTCGGGCAGCCGGCCCATCGCCCTACCCATCATTCGGTTTGCGGCTGATCTAGCGGTAATTCCGCGCCGCACGGCGCTCTAAAAATAATTTCAGCCACGCGCCCTTTTGCGACGCGGAGACATTGCATGTCCTATCAATACTGATGTAGTATAGAACGCTCCGTCTGAAGGATACGTTCTCATGTCTCACAGTATGCTATCAACTTCATTGCCTGATGTTGGCTTTATACGCCAGGCGCAACTTATACCAGCCATTGTTCCCTTTAGCAACGCCACATTATGGCGCAAGGTAAAAGACGGCAGCTTTCCTGCACCAGTTAAACTTTCGCCTCGTGTCACAGCTTGGGAAGTTGGAAAAGTTCGCGAGTGGATCGAAGCTCGCGCCGCTCAAGCCGCTTAAGCCGGATATGTCAGATGATTCGTCGCTACGACCTAGCGGATTATTGGGCGACGTTGCCGGCTTCATATTTGACGCCGCACCGCATCCGAATTGCGAAATTGCACTTGCCGGCTCAATTGCCTTTATGGCTGGCGTTTGCGGTAAAGCTTACAACACTTACACTGGCGCTGGCCTAAACCAATATATTCTCTTGTTGGCATCAACCGGCATGGGGAAGGAAGCCGCCGCCACTGGCATATCCAAGCTGTTCGCTGCGGTTTCGGCATCGGTCCCGGCAGCGGCCGACTTCAAAGGCCCCGCGCTAGTGTCGTCGGCTGGCCTGTTAAAATGGCTCGATAAGCGCCCGTCCATCGTCAGTGTAATTGGCGAGTTCGGCTATAAGCTAAAGGCGATTTCGTCTCCCAAAGCCAACCCGAATGACGAAGCGTTGAAGGCGACGTTGCTAGACCTGTTCGGCAAAAGCGGCGCCGGCAGCGTCGTTGATCCGATGGCCTACAGCGAACGCGATAAGCAAACCGGCGTCATCCTAAGCCCCGCGTTGACGCTGCTAGGGGAGAGCGTTCCCGGCGTCGTCTATGAAGCAATGAGCGAAGGCATGATCCTAAGCGGATTGCTGCCCCGCTTCATGGTGATTGAAGCCAGGGGAGGCCGCGCCCCATTAAATGAAACCGCTGGCCTAGCCGTTCCCGACGCGGCGTTAACCCAACGCCTGGCCGACCTTTGCGGCTATTGCCTGACGCTGGCGCATCAAGGCAACGTCCATGTCATTCAGGCCGATGACAGTGCAAAAGCGACATTCCGCGAGTTCGGCCAATGGGTCACCGACAGGATAAATGCCCACACTTCAGAAACGCACCGCGAGCTTTGGAACCGGGCGCACCTGAAAGCCCTGAAGCTCGCCAGCCTAGCCGCCGTTGGCATTAATCCACTCGCGCCCATTGTGACGATCACAGAGACGATGTGGGCAACAAATCTCATCGTCTCACAAACTGAAGCCATGCTGAGCAAGTTTGAGAATGACGAGGTTGGCGAGGTAGCCGGCGACGAGGTGAAGCAACAAAACGAATTGCTCAAGGCCATCGGCGCCTACGCCACCCAGCCCCTTGACCGTGTTGAACGATATGGCGGCTTTACCGATGAAATGCACCGCGATGGCGTCGTCACCGGGACATATCTTTCGCGGCGGCTGATTAAGCTGGCGACATTTCGCAACGACCGCATCGGCGCGACCAACGCACTTAATCGCGCTCTAAAATCGCTGCTCGAAAGTGACGAGCTAAAGGAAGTTGCGAAATCACAGATGCAAGCAAGATACGGGGCGGCTCCACGCGCCTTTGTCGTAGCTAATCCAACACGCTTTCTGAAGTCAGCGAGAGGCGCATAGGATGACCTATCTCGTGCGCTGTGTCGTCATGATGTTGATATTGCGCGGTTATCCTGCGTATCTCGATAGGAGGCGCATATGACCTAACTCCCTTGTCGCCAGGGACGGCGCGCCACCATTGGTCATCATCTATATCATACTACTTATACTATTGAGATATATTGATGAAGAGATGACGGTTTTAAGCCGTTTTTGGTTATCTCGTTCCGAACTGCGGACGAGGTATTTCGGATAAATGCTGCCCCGGAATGTGGGCACTCTCAATCCGACGATGGGTAAGATGATGGCTAGGCCATCCAAAATGCCCAATTATCAAACTAAATCAACATCAACTGGCGGACTGAAGGTCCGTCGAATTGAAGGAATCTATTATGGCTACGTCAATCTCCATCCGTGCTGAAACGCTTGACCAATATTTCAAGCGCATGGGTGCCAACGAATATTCCCAGCGCTTGGCTGTCCAGGTCGCTAAGCTTTCGACGCTCACGCTCGATCTGAACGAAGTTTTCAACAACCCAAATCCAACGCAACCCGAAGCGGCTCATATCGTGCGCATAGCAAAGGCCTCCAACCGGCTGGCTTTGGAAGCCGACAAAATCAAAAGCCAAATCGACGCGATTGCGAGCGAAGGCCTCGCCGCGATCAACAAGCTAAAGTTGGCAAAGGTGCCGCTGGTGCCGGGCGAATATCAGGCGGAAATTCGAGAACGCGCCCGCTCAATGTCGCCGGCCGATCTGAATCAAATGATGTTGTCGCTCGCGGCTGAGAACAAGGCTGTTGAGTTGGCAGCGATTACCCAAGTTCCGGCCATTCTCACCGGCATCTCGGAAAGCGACCAAGCAAAATATCGCGAGCTAATTTTCAAAACCCATGCCGGTGATGCATTGGCCGAAGAGGCCGCGCTCTTGGATGACTATGACGGCGCGCTTGGAGCTTATCAGGTCGCTAAAGCTACAGCCGGCGATTACGCCAATGACCGGACCATCGCCGGCATTTTGAACGCCGAACAACGCGCGGTGAATGCCGACGCTCGCTTGGCGCATTCCATCGACGCCACCGCTTAACGCTCAACATCGGGCGCGGTCGTCAGCGATGGCCGCGCCTACTATTGTGGGAATTTCAAAATGGCTCTTGATAATTTCGCTGAAGGTGACAGCGGCGTTCCGACACCGCATATCGCCGCTTGGAACGCAATACAGGCAAAAGCATCAGGTAACTTAGTACATCCAGTGTTCAATAACTTTGGCGATATCCAACTATATATCGTCACTCGGACGCTCGGAATTGCTACGGATGATGCGAGTTCTACGGGAGATAAAATAGCATCTTTCGACGTTGCACGCAGAACGCTTGCAGACTATTTATTACATTCAAATCGCGACTAGGATTGTTGAAATTGAGTGGTTGGGGTGCGCGGACGGCGCCTGAAAGTGCAGAGATTGGACAGGCAGGATGGCCAGTTTCCGCCTGTGTTCCTAGCGTTTCGCCGCCGCCCCCTCCCCCTGCCAAGCTGCCGTCACCCCGGCTGAAGCTCGAAACCGTTGCGAATGTGCGCCGCGAGCTTGCCCGGATTTATCGCGAGGCACGACGCGGCGAGTTGAAGGTCGATCACGCGACCCGCCTCGCGTACCTGTTGGACCTGATGGCGCGCATGATCGAGCGGAGCGAGCTAGAGGCCCGGATAGCTGCCCTAGAGACGGCGCGGGACAGGCGCCCGTGAAAGGCCGCCTCATTTCCCGATTGGAACGCCTAGAGGCTTGTGAGCGGGCCGTTGCGGCGGCGGAGCCGTTCCTTCTGTGCTTATATCATGAGAGCGAGCCGCCAGGGGAAGTTATCGCCTCGCAATCACTTTCCGGGCCGGTTGTAGCTCGTCATCCCGGCGAGGCGTTGGGCGCCTTCACGAAGCGAGCGAGCGTCGCGCTAGGGCAACAATTCATGCTTGCTATATATGGGCAGCATTCTGTTGGCGCGAGCTGGCTCAATCCGCCGCTCCGGCCGGCACGCGCCATTGCCGTTGATGAACTGGCGCAACACCTTGCGTCGCTTTAGGTGATGGCCCAAATTGTGGGCTATGGGGAATCCGGCGACACAGTTTTTATATGATCACCAAGCGCAGCTTTGGAGCTTGGGATGCGTGGTATTTGCGGCCATTGTAACGCGGATAATGCGGCTAAAGCCCAAGCTGCGCTACAGCATACACCATTCGGCTAATATTCTCGTTGATCAGCCGCTTATGGATGGTGATGGAAAGCAGATACAAACAAGGCAGCTAATAAGAACTGCCTCTATTGTCGTTGGAAATGAGGGACTGCAGGCCGCAAAGGGAGTTGAAATAGCTTTCAACTGGAAGCCTACGATTATGAATATAACGCCGGCCCGCGCTTTTACAGATGTTAGTAGCTCGTTTGATCGCTACTCGCTGAAATTTGACAGTTTTGCCCCTGGTGAACAATCTACTATAGAAATAATGTCGTTTAATGCTGAACTTCCAGTTATGACTGCGGTTCGATCCGATGACAGCGTTGGAAAATTAATAAACATGTCTCCGCAGCGAGTTTGGCCAGCGTGGTTTATTAATTCACTAGTGGCGTTGTTACTTTTAGGCGGCGCTACGTTGATCTACCTAATAATTACCGTTGCGCGGATGGCGATCGGCTGACGTTCTCGCCACAATCGCTGCGATGTCCTAACGATATAGTGCGGCGATGGGTAGCGCGATGGGTAGTAAGGTATTTGCACAAAATAACCCCGGGAAATGGCGAGTTTTGGCGGACTTCATCTCCGCCAATCTAGAGCTTAGGCACGAACTTGGCTGGCTCCAAATCGTAGCGGGCCTTCTCGTCAACTAGGAAAACTGGGTCCGCCAACAGCTTTTTATAATACTTCTCATAAAAGATATTCATAATACAAAATATCACGCCCAGTAAAACAGCACCAACACCACCAACCCATCCAGCAAGAGACCCCAAGCTGTCAGATATTGGATGCTTATCAGAATAAAAATCTTTTTCTTGCGGCGAAAGAACAGCTATGTCGAACGGCCCTCCCGATGAGTAAGTTGACAGCAAGTCGGTAATTATCAACTTAGAAAATAGGCCGCTCGCCCACATATATACCTTCGTCTTATCACCCGGCTTCATATCGGGAAGATGGATATCATTTTTTCCCGTTACGTACCATCTCTTGTTCCCATCATCTGTAACTATCATTACATCGGGGCGCTGCCCATCTTCAAGTCTGAAGCGTATGTCAGTAATGGTCTTCTCGCTTGTGTTTGTTAGCTCCATATCAGCGAATTTATAATAATCCGGACTCATATATATATCGTGATTGCTTTGGTTTGTGGCGAGATCATTTGAAGGCTTTTCTTCGACAAACCCAACCTTTGCCGGCTTCTCCATCCACATATTTAAATTGATAGTGGCTTGAATCGCCTTTTCGGGCATGATGTATTTAATAATCGGCTGAATATATGCGGTTACCAACGCCGCCAGCACGAGCAGTGCGAGGGCATTTATCGTTGCACCAAGCCACTTCATCAAACACTCCTCAAGCGCTAGCCGATCTCTTCAGCGCAACGACAGTAGCCGAGTTGATAAGGCCGCAAAAGCCAGCCCATTCCTCCATCATGACCACCCTCTTTGGAAAAAGGTCATCACGCCGATAGGCAGCTTCAACCTTGTTGCCGATAGTGTGGGCAAGAGCCATTTCGGCAACGTGGTTGGGATAGGAAGTGGTTTCAGCCACCCAATCCCTGAAGGTTGATCGAAAGCCGTGCGGCACCGCTTCAACCTTCATCCGCCGCAACACTGCCGTCAGTGTCATGTCAGAGAGTAGGCCACCGCGCGGAGCCGGGAAAACGAGGTTTGTATTGGCTATGCGCGGCAACGCCTTCAGCATCGCCAGCGCCACCGATGACAGCGGGACGCGATGCGCTTTATTTGCCTTCATCCGTTCGGCCGGGATATTCCACTCCGCTGCCTCAAGGTCGATTTCATCCCATGTCGCGCCACGAACTTCACCGGAGCGCGCCGCCGTCAAAATAGCAAACTCTAGCGCCCGCGCTCCCATCCCCTCGCCTTGGCGTAGCTTGGCCATGAAGCCGCCGATGGCCGCCCACGGCAGAGCTTGGTGATGCTTCACCTTGGCCAGCTTATTGGGAGCAGTCAGCAGCTTGTCCAAATGGCCACGCCAGCGAGCCGGATTTAGCCCGTCTCGATAGCCGCGCACCGTTGCCCAATCTAGGACTTGCTCGATGCGCCCGCGAAGCCGGGTCGCGGTTTCGGTCTTTGTTTCCCACATTGGTTCAAGAATTTTCATGACGTGCGTTAGGTCAACGTCGCGAACCAACAGCTTGCCAATGACCGGGTAGGCGTAGCCTTCAAGGCTGTTGCGCCATTGCTGAATGTGCTTCGCGTTGCGCCAGCCAGATTCGTGCGCCGCGATATAGGCCAGCGCCGCCGCTTCAAAGTTCATCGACTTGCCGTGAGCCGACAATAGCGCACTTCGCGCGGCGGTACGTTCGGCAATGGGATCGACACCATTGCGGATTTTGTCGCGCGCCATCCGGGCGGCTTCCTTGGCGCCGGCCAATGTTACGTCAGGATATCCACCTAGCCCCATGTCGCGGCGCTTGCTGCCAACCGTAGCGCGCAGTACCCATGAACGGCTACCGGCCGGCGCGACCTGAAGCGCCAGGCCCGACACACCGCCGACGAAATGCAAGCCTGGCTTGGACAGGCGAGACACCGCCAGCGCCCCTAGCTCCTTTGGTTTTTGTGCCATCGCCTCTTGTCCCTCACTATCCATCGCCTTACCCATCAATTGGGTTGCGACCTAGCGAAATGTCAAGAGTCCCTATGAGAGGATAAAGTGGCAGATTTGCTAGAGAAAGCGTAGCTTATGAGAGGGTATGATAGGCGGTGAAGTTCGATATCGGCGGACTCCCGCTCCGCCATTTGCCATTGAAATCATTAGATTTTATGGCACTTCGGGCAGCCGGCCCATCGCCCTACCCATCATTCGGTTTGCGGCTGATCTAGCGGTAATTCCGCGCCGCACGGCGCTCTAAAAATAATTTCAGCCACGCGCCCTTTTGCGACGCGGAGACATTGCATGTCCTATCAATACTGATGTAGTATAGAACGCTCCGTCTGAAGGATACGTTCTCATGTCTCACAGTATGCTATCAACTTCATTGCCTGATGTTGGCTTTATACGCCAGGCGCAACTTATACCAGCCATTGTTCCCTTTAGCAACGCCACATTATGGCGCAAGGTAAAAGACGGCAGCTTTCCTGCACCAGTTAAACTTTCGCCTCGTGTCACAGCTTGGGAAGTTGGAAAAGTTCGCGAGTGGATCGAAGCTCGCGCCGCTCAAGCCGCTTAAGCCGGATATGTCAGATGATTCGTCGCTACGACCTAGCGGATTATTGGGCGACGTTGCCGGCTTCATATTTGACGCCGCACCGCATCCGAATTGCGAAATTGCACTTGCCGGCTCAATTGCCTTTATGGCTGGCGTTTGCGGTAAAGCTTACAACACTTACACTGGCGCTGGCCTAAACCAATATATTCTCTTGTTGGCATCAACCGGCATGGGGAAGGAAGCCGCCGCCACTGGCATATCCAAGCTGTTCGCTGCGGTTTCGGCATCGGTCCCGGCAGCGGCCGACTTCAAAGGCCCCGCGCTAGTGTCGTCGGCTGGCCTGTTAAAATGGCTCGATAAGCGCCCGTCCATCGTCAGTGTAATTGGCGAGTTCGGCTATAAGCTAAAGGCGATTTCGTCTCCCAAAGCCAACCCGAATGACGAAGCGTTGAAGGCGACGTTGCTAGACCTGTTCGGCAAAAGCGGCGCCGGCAGCGTCGTTGATCCGATGGCCTACAGCGAACGCGATAAGCAAACCGGCGTCATCCTAAGCCCCGCGTTGACGCTGCTAGGGGAGAGCGTTCCCGGCGTCGTCTATGAAGCAATGAGCGAAGGCATGATCCTAAGCGGATTGCTGCCCCGCTTCATGGTGATTGAAGCCAGGGGAGGCCGCGCCCCATTAAATGAAACCGCTGGCCTAGCCGTTCCCGACGCGGCGTTAACCCAACGCCTGGCCGACCTTTGCGGCTATTGCCTGACGCTGGCGCATCAAGGCAACGTCCATGTCATTCAGGCCGATGACAGTGCAAAAGCGACATTCCGCGAGTTCGGCCAATGGGTCACCGACAGGATAAATGCCCACACTTCAGAAACGCACCGCGAGCTTTGGAACCGGGCGCACCTGAAAGCCCTGAAGCTCGCCAGCCTAGCCGCCGTTGGCATTAATCCACTCGCGCCCATTGTGACGATCACAGAGACGATGTGGGCAACAAATCTCATCGTCTCACAAACTGAAGCCATGCTGAGCAAGTTTGAGAATGACGAGGTTGGCGAGGTAGCCGGCGACGAGGTGAAGCAACAAAACGAATTGCTCAAGGCCATCGGCGCCTACGCCACCCAGCCCCTTGACCGTGTTGAACGATATGGCGGCTTTACCGATGAAATGCACCGCGATGGCGTCGTCACCGGGACATATCTTTCGCGGCGGCTGATTAAGCTGGCGACATTTCGCAACGACCGCATCGGCGCGACCAACGCACTTAATCGCGCTCTAAAATCGCTGCTCGAAAGTGACGAGCTAAAGGAAGTTGCGAAATCACAGATGCAAGCAAGATACGGGGCGGCTCCACGCGCCTTTGTCGTAGCTAATCCAACACGCTTTCTGAAGTCAGCGAGAGGCGCATAGGATGACCTATCTCGTGCGCTGTGTCGTCATGATGTTGATATTGCGCGGTTATCCTGCGTATCTCGATAGGAGGCGCATATGACCTAACTCCCTTGTCGCCAGGGACGGCGCGCCACCATTGGTCATCATCTATATCATACTACTTATACTATTGAGATATATTGATGAAGAGATGACGGTTTTAAGCCGTTTTTGGTTATCTCGTTCCGAACTGCGGACGAGGTATTTCGGATAAATGCTGCCCCGGAATGTGGGCACTCTCAATCCGACGATGGGTAAGATGATGGCTAGGCCATCCAAAATGCCCAATTATCAAACTAAATCAACATCAACTGGCGGACTGAAGGTCCGTCGAATTGAAGGAATCTATTATGGCTACGTCAATCTCCATCCGTGCTGAAACGCTTGACCAATATTTCAAGCGCATGGGTGCCAACGAATATTCCCAGCGCTTGGCTGTCCAGGTCGCTAAGCTTTCGACGCTCACGCTCGATCTGAACGAAGTTTTCAACAACCCAAATCCAACGCAACCCGAAGCGGCTCATATCGTGCGCATAGCAAAGGCCTCCAACCGGCTGGCTTTGGAAGCCGACAAAATCAAAAGCCAAATCGACGCGATTGCGAGCGAAGGCCTCGCCGCGATCAACAAGCTAAAGTTGGCAAAGGTGCCGCTGGTGCCGGGCGAATATCAGGCGGAAATTCGAGAACGCGCCCGCTCAATGTCGCCGGCCGATCTGAATCAAATGATGTTGTCGCTCGCGGCTGAGAACAAGGCTGTTGAGTTGGCAGCGATTACCCAAGTTCCGGCCATTCTCACCGGCATCTCGGAAAGCGACCAAGCAAAATATCGCGAGCTAATTTTCAAAACCCATGCCGGTGATGCATTGGCCGAAGAGGCCGCGCTCTTGGATGACTATGACGGCGCGCTTGGAGCTTATCAGGTCGCTAAAGCTACAGCCGGCGATTACGCCAATGACCGGACCATCGCCGGCATTTTGAACGCCGAACAACGCGCGGTGAATGCCGACGCTCGCTTGGCGCATTCCATCGACGCCACCGCTTAACGCTCAACATCGGGCGCGGTCGTCAGCGATGGCCGCGCCTACTATTGTGGGAATTTCAAAATGGCTCTTGATAATTTCGCTGAAGGTGACAGCGGCGTTCCGACACCGCATATCGCCGCTTGGAACGCAATACAGGCAAAAGCATCAGGTAACTTAGTACATCCAGTGTTCAATAACTTTGGCGATATCCAACTATATATCGTCACTCGGACGCTCGGAATTGCTACGGATGATGCGAGTTCTACGGGAGATAAAATAGCATCTTTCGACGTTGCACGCAGAACGCTTGCAGACTATTTATTACATTCAAATCGCGACTAGGATTGTTGAAATTGAGTGGTTGGGGTGCGCGGACGGCGCCTGAAAGTGCAGAGATTGGACAGGCAGGATGGCCAGTTTCCGCCTGTGTTCCTAGCGTTTCGCCGCCGCCCCCTCCCCCTGCCAAGCTGCCGTCACCCCGGCTGAAGCTCGAAACCGTTGCGAATGTGCGCCGCGAGCTTGCCCGGATTTATCGCGAGGCACGACGCGGCGAGTTGAAGGTCGATCACGCGACCCGCCTCGCGTACCTGTTGGACCTGATGGCGCGCATGATCGAGCGGAGCGAGCTAGAGGCCCGGATAGCTGCCCTAGAGACGGCGCGGGACAGGCGCCCGTGAAAGGCCGCCTCATTTCCCGATTGGAACGCCTAGAGGCTTGTGAGCGGGCCGTTGCGGCGGCGGAGCCGTTCCTTCTGTGCTTATATCATGAGAGCGAGCCGCCAGGGGAAGTTATCGCCTCGCAATCACTTTCCGGGCCGGTTGTAGCTCGTCATCCCGGCGAGGCGTTGGGCGCCTTCACGAAGCGAGCGAGCGTCGCGCTAGGGCAACAATTCATGCTTGCTATATATGGGCAGCATTCTGTTGGCGCGAGCTGGCTCAATCCGCCGCTCCGGCCGGCACGCGCCATTGCCGTTGATGAACTGGCGCAACACCTTGCGTCGCTTTAGGTGATGGCCCAAATTGTGGGCTATGGGGAATCCGGCGACACAGTTTTTATATGATCACCAAGCGCAGCTTTGGAGCTTGGGATGCGTGGTATTTGCGGCCATTGTAACGCGGATAATGCGGCTAAAGCCCAAGCTGCGCTACAGCATACACCATTCGGCTAATATTCTCGTTGATCAGCCGCTTATGGATGGTGATGGAAAGCAGATACAAACAAGGCAGCTAATAAGAACTGCCTCTATTGTCGTTGGAAATGAGGGACTGCAGGCCGCAAAGGGAGTTGAAATAGCTTTCAACTGGAAGCCTACGATTATGAATATAACGCCGGCCCGCGCTTTTACAGATGTTAGTAGCTCGTTTGATCGCTACTCGCTGAAATTTGACAGTTTTGCCCCTGGTGAACAATCTACTATAGAAATAATGTCGTTTAATGCTGAACTTCCAGTTATGACTGCGGTTCGATCCGATGACAGCGTTGGAAAATTAATAAACATGTCTCCGCAGCGAGTTTGGCCAGCGTGGTTTATTAATTCACTAGTGGCGTTGTTACTTTTAGGCGGCGCTACGTTGATCTACCTAATAATTACCGTTGCGCGGATGGCGATCGGCTGACGTTCTCGCCACAATCGCTGCGATGTCCTAACGATATAGTGCGGCGATGGGTAGCGCGATGGGTAGTAAGGTATTTGCACAAAATAACCCCGGGAAATGGCGAGTTTTGGCGGACTTCATCTCCGCCAATCTAGAGCTTAGGCACGAACTTGGCTGGCTCCAAATCGTAGCGGGCCTTCTCGTCAACTAGGAAAACTGGGTCCGCCAACAGCTTTTTATAATACTTCTCATAAAAGATATTCATAATACAAAATATCACGCCCAGTAAAACAGCACCAACACCACCAACCCATCCAGCAAGAGACCCCAAGCTGTCAGATATTGGATGCTTATCAGAATAAAAATCTTTTTCTTGCGGCGAAAGAACAGCTATGTCGAACGGCCCTCCCGATGAGTAAGTTGACAGCAAGTCGGTAATTATCAACTTAGAAAATAGGCCGCTCGCCCACATATATACCTTCGTCTTATCACCCGGCTTCATATCGGGAAGATGGATATCATTTTTTCCCGTTACGTACCATCTCTTGTTCCCATCATCTGTAACTATCATTACATCGGGGCGCTGCCCATCTTCAAGTCTGAAGCGTATGTCAGTAATGGTCTTCTCGCTTGTGTTTGTTAGCTCCATATCAGCGAATTTATAATAATCCGGACTCATATATATATCGTGATTGCTTTGGTTTGTGGCGAGATCATTTGAAGGCTTTTCTTCGACAAACCCAACCTTTGCCGGCTTCTCCATCCACATATTTAAATTGATAGTGGCTTGAATCGCCTTTTCGGGCATGATGTATTTAATAATCGGCTGAATATATGCGGTTACCAACGCCGCCAGCACGAGCAGTGCGAGGGCATTTATCGTTGCACCAAGCCACTTCATCAAACACTCCTCAAGCGCTAGCCGATCTCTTCAGCGCAACGACAGTAGCCGAGTTGATAAGGCCGCAAAAGCCAGCCCATTCCTCCATCATGACCACCCTCTTTGGAAAAAGGTCATCACGCCGATAGGCAGCTTCAACCTTGTTGCCGATAGTGTGGGCAAGAGCCATTTCGGCAACGTGGTTGGGATAGGAAGTGGTTTCAGCCACCCAATCCCTGAAGGTTGATCGAAAGCCGTGCGGCACCGCTTCAACCTTCATCCGCCGCAACACTGCCGTCAGTGTCATGTCAGAGAGTAGGCCACCGCGCGGAGCCGGGAAAACGAGGTTTGTATTGGCTATGCGCGGCAACGCCTTCAGCATCGCCAGCGCCACCGATGACAGCGGGACGCGATGCGCTTTATTTGCCTTCATCCGTTCGGCCGGGATATTCCACTCCGCTGCCTCAAGGTCGATTTCATCCCATGTCGCGCCACGAACTTCACCGGAGCGCGCCGCCGTCAAAATAGCAAACTCTAGCGCCCGCGCTCCCATCCCCTCGCCTTGGCGTAGCTTGGCCATGAAGCCGCCGATGGCCGCCCACGGCAGAGCTTGGTGATGCTTCACCTTGGCCAGCTTATTGGGAGCAGTCAGCAGCTTGTCCAAATGGCCACGCCAGCGAGCCGGATTTAGCCCGTCTCGATAGCCGCGCACCGTTGCCCAATCTAGGACTTGCTCGATGCGCCCGCGAAGCCGGGTCGCGGTTTCGGTCTTTGTTTCCCACATTGGTTCAAGAATTTTCATGACGTGCGTTAGGTCAACGTCGCGAACCAACAGCTTGCCAATGACCGGGTAGGCGTAGCCTTCAAGGCTGTTGCGCCATTGCTGAATGTGCTTCGCGTTGCGCCAGCCAGATTCGTGCGCCGCGATATAGGCCAGCGCCGCCGCTTCAAAGTTCATCGACTTGCCGTGAGCCGACAATAGCGCACTTCGCGCGGCGGTACGTTCGGCAATGGGATCGACACCATTGCGGATTTTGTCGCGCGCCATCCGGGCGGCTTCCTTGGCGCCGGCCAATGTTACGTCAGGATATCCACCTAGCCCCATGTCGCGGCGCTTGCTGCCAACCGTAGCGCGCAGTACCCATGAACGGCTACCGGCCGGCGCGACCTGAAGCGCCAGGCCCGACACACCGCCGACGAAATGCAAGCCTGGCTTGGACAGGCGAGACACCGCCAGCGCCCCTAGCTCCTTTGGTTTTTGTGCCATCGCCTCTTGTCCCTCACTATCCATCGCCTTACCCATCAATTGGGTTGCGACCTAGCGAAATGTCAAGAGTCCCTATGAGAGGATAAAGTGGCAGATTTGCTAGAGAAAGCGTAGCTTATGAGAGGGTATGATAGGCGGTGAAGTTCGATATCGGCGGACTCCCGCTCCGCCAAAATTGAGAATGCAGCAGTGCGCGGACGCGCACAAATCGTTGTAATTGTTAATAAAGCGCGCCGCTTGTGGCGCCGCGTGGTGCGCGAGAGTCCGTCGGCATCGAGTTAAAGCCAACAAATCACGGAAAATGACTCCTACCGCCTCGGCGAATCAGGCCAATTCTATATCCAAGTGACGCCCTCCGGTGGCCGCCATCGGCGGATGAACTACACGTTCGCGAAGAATAGTCCGGCCAGCAGGCCCAGAAGCCGTTGAGCTTCAGGCCCTATGTCGTACCGAGGGGAGCACGATATCATCCGTTACATCGCCTCAGAGAGTTGCGGCGGCTGATCGTTGTGGGTGGAACGATCATGTGCGAGCTCTTCAAGCGCAGTGACGCCAACCGGGGGCGTTGCCTGCCACGGCACGAAGAAGAGCTTCTTCGCCATCACGCCGCGTATGCGATCGATTTGTTTCCGCTCTCCCACGAGCCGCTGGCGCAGCAGCGTATCGTCTGAACCGGCCGCAAGCAGGCTCTTGTTGATGATCCAGGCAAATGGTTCGATCTCCGCGCGCCGCAGATCGTCCTGCAGCGCACTGGCCTGCGACACCGGCGTTGTCTCGGCGAGGGTGACCAAGAGGATCCGCGTATAGTCGGCATCCTGGAGCCGCATCAGCGGCGTGGTGATACGGCCGGCAAGAGTGTGCAAAGCCGATTGTCGCGTCATCTGTCGGTGGTAGGCGCCAGTGGCGTCCATGAGCAGCAGACTGTGCCCAGTGGGTGCCGTGTCGAGTACGACGAACGCGCTGCGGGCCTCGGCAACAATATGCGAGAAGGCATGGAAGACGGCGACCTCCTCCGTGCAGGGCGAGGCCAGATCCTCACGTAGCAGCGCTTGCCCTTGAGCATCGAGCGTGCTGCCTCGCTGTTCCATGATCTTGGCGATGTAGCGGTCGGTTTCCGCTTTCGGATCGATGCGGTCGACAAGGAGACCCGGGACATTCCCGGCCATCGTCATCTCAAGGTGAGCGGCGGGATCGGTCGTGCTCAGATGGACGCCATGGCCACGCTCGACCAGCCCAAGCGCTATGGCTGCGGCGATGGTGGTCTTGCCCACACCACCTTTCCCCATAACCATAATCAGCCCCTTGCCGTCCGCTGCGAGCAGGTCGATCAGTCGATCGAGGCCCGGCAGGTCGCCGACCCATGGCGCGGCGATCGCGGGTCCGGCATGGCTCGCGGGCAAGGGGCCAGACCGCAACAACGAGCGCAGCGCATCCAGGCCCATCATCTCGAAGGGCCGCAGCGGGATGTCGTCGCGCGGAAGAGTCCGAAGCACAGCCGGCATTTCAGCAAGCGCGTCCTGCCCCTGGGCTTCCAATGACTGGGCTGTTGCATCTGACGGGTCGCCTGCGTGGAACAGGCCGTTCACGACCAGGTGCTGATTGCCGAGTCCAAGCAAGCGCAACTCACTCGAGGTCCTGCCAGCTTCGGCGATCGCCCCACGTTCCGGCCGAGTCACGAGGATGACGGTCGTGACCGCTGGATCACACAACGCCGCCATTGCCACTCTGAAGCGCTGCTCCTGCGTCTTGAGTCCCGAATGCGGCCCCAGACATGACGCACCCTGATCGTTGTCCGCCAGGAAACCGCTCCACGCCTTGGGCAGGCTGAGCAGCCGAAGCGTATGCCCCGTCGGCGCCGTATCGAAGACGATGTGATCATAGCCACCGCCTTCATCGGCGAGGCGTCCGACGAATTCGTCGAACGCAGCGATCTCGGTGGTGCAGGCGCCGGAAAGCTGCTCCCGAACCGTCTCGCGCTCGCGCGCGCTTGTCTTGGCGTCCATCTGAGCCAGCACGCGCGCGCGATACGCCTCGGCCGCAGCCGTCGGATCGATATTCAGGACGTCCAGACGGCCAGCGTTGGGCACCGCGACCGGGTGATCCGTCAGCGGTACGTCCAGTATCTCGTCGAGATTGGATGCCGGATCGGTGCTGACCAGCAGGACCGACTTGCCACAGTCGGCAAGCGACAGGGCCGCCGCGCAGGCGATCGAAGTCTTGCCCACGCCTCCCTTGCCCGTGAAGAACAGGAAGCGGGTCGGCCGGGTCATAAATCGTGGCAGATCGGCCGGAAGAATATCGTTCATCGCCTGACCAATCTTCCCTCACGTCCAGAATGGCCACTGCCCGACAAGAGCAGTGCGATTGCCGAGACGCGGAGTCCAAAAAGCGCCAAGCCGTTCGTTATTCGAGCATCTACAATTGCGCTGTCACCGCGGCGATACGTATTCTCACGGTACCTCGAGAACGCGAACGAGCAAACAGAACGCTGCGCAGGGCCATGGGGAGACCGGGAGGGATAGATGTAGCACCAAGGGGCGCCGATCGATGGCGCAACGGTCAACCGAGACCCGATCCTCGAGGCGGCCTGGAGGCAAGCGACACACACACTGATCGACGCCTATGTCCGCAATCTGCGCCGCAAGGTCCGCGCGATCGACGCGCTCTGGGTCCTCGCCACGATGCACGGTGCCGGCTTTGTCCTCCGGAAACGATGGTAGCGGTGGCGCAACGCCGCCCTATTTGTCGGGTAGCGGCGACCGTGCATCGCTTGCGGGCAGTTGCGGCGCTTCGATCCTGGGCTGATCTCCGGTCTGCGTGTTCAGGAACGCCACCAACTGATCGGTCTCGATCTTCGTCAAATCCTGCCCCAGTTGCACCTTCGCCATGACGTCGACGGCCTTCGCCAGGTCCTGCTCCGATCCGGTATGGAAATAGGGCGCGGTGAGCGCGATGTTGCGCAGGGTCGGCACCTTGAAGAAATAGTCGTCGGCTGCCTTGCCGGTGATCGCGCTGCGCCCCTTGTCGGCGACCGGGCGATATTTGACGTCGGGCGCGGCGACCAGGCCGAACTTCGCGTACATGGATCCGCCGAGATTGACGCCGGCGTGACAGGCAGTGCACCCCTTGGTCATGAACAGGCTCAGGCCGGCCTTCTGATTGGCATCGAGTGCTGCCGTATCGCCGCGCAAATAGCGGTCGAATGGTGCATTCGGCGTGATGAGCGTCGCCTCGAACACCGCGATGGCCTTTTGCGCATTGGCCAGCGACACCGGGTTTGGATTGCCGGGAAAGGCGAGGGCGAAGGCATCGTGATATCCCGGCAGCGCCGCCAGCTGTTCCGCGACGTGCTGCTTGGGTGAGGCCATTTCTACCGGGTTGACGAGGGGGCCGCCCGCCTGTTCCTCAAGGTCCCTGGACCGGCCGTCCCAGAACTGCGCGAAGTTGAAAACCGCGTTGAAGACCGTGGGCGAATTGCGCCCACCGCGCGCGCCGTGGAAACCGGCCGATGTCGGCGAATTGTCGGCGCCACCGAGGCCGACATTGTGACAGGAGGCGCAACTGATCGAATGCGTGACCGACAGGCGAGGATCGAAATACAGCATCTTCCCGAGCGCGATCTTCGGCGCAGTCGCAGGGTTGCCGGGCAGTTCGGGCGCGCTGATCGGGATTGGCTTGAAGACCTCGCGCGCTTGATTCAGCAACGGATCCGAAGACGGCTTCATCGCCGGCTCGGCCGCAATTGCAGCCTCGTTCGAGCTAGCAGCCTTGTCCGGCGATTGGCTGCACGCAGCGACCAGCAAGCCAAGGCTTGTTGCCATCAGGAAGGAACAGCGGCCGGCATGAGAAATGCTCATGAGGCGAAATCCTTTCATAGGCCGTCGCTTGACGACCGGCGAGCCAGAATAGGCAACCTCCTTTCCGATAAGCCGCTCTCGCCCGCCACGCGTTACGTAAGATCCCTAAGCGCCAGCATGCGCTAGATCCGGCTCAATTCGCCAATTCCCGCCGAGCCCCGATTCCCCCGGCGCTCCCGGCCATCGAACGCTATCCCGCCGCCGCGCCGCCGTCGGCTTGGACCTGGAACTGGTCGAACGCCTCGACGGCCTGTGCTGCGTACATGAGGCTGGGCCCTGCGCCCATGTAGAGCGCCATGCCCATCGCTTCCATCACCTCCTCGCGCGAGGCGCCCTGCTTGACCGCGGCCTGGGCATGAAAAGCGACACAGCCGTCACAGCGGATCGCAACCGAGATCGCGAGCGCCATGAGCTCCTTGGTCTTGGTGTCGAGCGCACCGGCTTCGGTCGCTGCCCGCGCCATCGCCGAAAAGGCCTTGGTCACCTCGGGGCTGCCGAGCCGCACTTCCTTGATCGCACCCGATAATTCCGCCGCCATGGCGGGCCAGTCCTTGTGCATCTCTTCGGTTCCTCGACTATCATCGTCAGATCTGGAGTGCTCACCCGGAAATACTCGCGGCCACCGGTCGGCCAGTGCGCATCGTCGCCGAACGCGGCTAGGCGCGCGCGGAGACGAACCACGCCCGCGCGGACATCGCGACACCGTCGGGACCGACGTGCTGGGCGAACAGCGCGATCAACTCGGCCGAAACCGCCGATCGCACCGCCGGCGCGACTTCGGCCAACAGCTCGCCGAACGACAGCGCCTCGAGAACGAAGGCGACCGCACTTTCGGGGCTCGTGCCGGCACCGCCGACCTGTTGCATCCCGTCCCAGGCGGCGATGTCGACATCGACGAAGCCGGCGGCGCCCAGCAAAGCGCGGATGTAATCGGGATCGTCGAGCGCGAAGGGCCCGGGCGCGCGCGGCACGGGCGCGGGCAGCGTTAGGTGGCGACCGAGCACCCCCATCATCGCCGCGATCCAGAGATTGTCGCGCGCCGGCGCCCACACGGCGAGATCGACCCGTCCGCTCGGCCGGATCAGCGATTTTAGATTGCCGAAGGCCTGGCCCGGCTCGGCAAAGAACATTGAGCCGAAGCGCGAGAACAGCCGGTCGAAGGGTGCACCGGACGGTGACGCGGTAGCCGCGTCGGTCTGCACGAACGAGACGTTCCCGGCACCCGCGGTTCGGGCACGCGTCGTGGCGTACGCGATCAAGTCGGGAGAGATGTCGAGCCCGAGCACCGAGCCGTCGGGACCAACCTGCGCGCCGATCGCGATGCTGGTGCCGCCGCCGCCGCAGCCGATGTCGATGACCCGCTCGCCCGGACGGAACGCCGCGCGTTCGAGAAATGCCTCGCCGACCGGTGCGATCATGCTCTCGAAACGGTCGATATTGGCAAGCCATTTCGCGCCCATCGCGCCGGCCCAGTCCTCGGCCTTCAGCTCATCGCTCGTCGGTGTCGATGCGGACATGATTTCCCTCCCGGTCGTTGTTAGACTGCGTTCCAGCTCTTCCACAGCATGTAGGTCGCGACGACGAAAATCAGCGTCGCAAACACACCGTTGAGAAGGCCCTTCCTGGCGGCCAGCGCCCGTGATGCCCACGCGCCGACGAGACCGCCGAATACGCCCCCGCCGATGAACACGGCGGCGAGCGGCCAGTCGACCAATCCCGACCAGGCATAGTTGAGCGAGGTCGTCAGCCCGAACGCCGCGACCGCAACCAGCGATGATCCGACCGCATAGGCGATCGGCATGCCCGTCGACGCCATCAGGCCGGGGACGATGAGGAAGCCGCCCCCGATCCCAAAAAAGCCCGAAAACAGTCCCGTCGCAGCCCCATAGCCTACCACCTTGGGTGCGTTCTCGCGGCGGCATTGCACGTCGGCGTCACCCGGGTTCCCGCGGCCGCGCAGCATCAGCACGCCGACCACGACCATCAACACCGCAAACAGCGCGAGAAGCTTCTGGCCGTCGAACGCCTTGCCGATCGTCGAGCCACCCAGTGCGCCGAGCACGCCGGCCGCCGCGTACATGCCCGCGCACCGCCATTTGATCATGTGCCGGCGGGCGTGCGGGATCAGATTGGCGCCGGCGTTCGCCGCGACCGCCAGCGCGCTGGTGCCGATCGCGACGTGCGGATTGGAGACGCCGACGAGATAGACCATCAGCGGCACGGCGAGGATCGACCCGCCGCCGCCCACCAAACCGAGCGTGAAGCCGACCAGGCCGCCCGACAGGGCTCCCAGCACATATTGAAGGGTGGTCAGCATCGATCGCCCGCCGTCACAACGCGTCGATCGGTATCTTGAGATAGCGGACGCCGTTCGCCTCCGGCTCGGGGAAGCGGCCGCCGCGCATGTTGACCTGCACCGACGGCAGGATCAGCCGCGGCATGTCGAGCGTCGCGTCGCGCGCGGTCCGCATCTCGACGAAGGCATCCTCATCGATGCCGTCATGGGCGTGGACGTTCCGGTCACGTTCGGCACCGACCGTCGTCTGCCAGGCAAAGTCGTCACGACCGGGCGCCTTGTAGTCATGGCACAGATAAAGCCGCGCCTCGCGGGGCAGCGACAGCAGGCGCCGGATCGAGCGGTAGAGCTGGTGCGCGTCACCGCCGGGGAAATCGGCCCGCGCCGTCCCGAAATCGGGCATGAAGATCGTGTCGCCGGGAAAGACGGCGTCGCCGATCACATAGGCGAGGTCGGCCGGCGTATGCCCCGGCACGTGGAGAACCGTCGCCGCGATCGAGCCCAGCGCGAAGCGGTCGCCGTCGTCGAACAGTCGGTCGAACTGCGATCCGTTGCGCAAAAATGCTTCACCGGCGTTGAAGATCTTGCCGAACGCGTCCTGCACGCGGGTGATGTCGCGGCCGATCGCGATCATGCCGCCCAGCCGCTCTTTCAGATAGGGCGCGGCGGACAGGTGATCGGCATGCGCATGGGTTTCGAGGAGCCACAGGACCTTCAGGCCCTGATCCTCGACATAGCCGATGATCGCGTCGGCCGAGTGATGGCTGGTTCGCCCCGCTGCGGGATCATAGTCCAGTACCGGGTCGATAATCGCCGCCGCGCCGGTCGATGGGTCGTGGACGACATGGCTGGCGGTAAAGGTCGCCTCGTCGAAGAAGGTCTTGACCATCGGAGTCGGCATGCCACCGAGACGGGCTTCGCTGACGACCCTTATGGCCGCATCCAGCGCGCGATCGGCGTCGACATCGGTGCCGGACATCGGACCCTCCAAAAAGTTATTTGCTCGATTACGGAAAACATATAAGTGTGTAATCGTGTTGCGTCAATTCCAGCTTCGTGCGAGCCAGCGAAAATGACAGATCAGAACCCGTCGCCCTCCCCCGTCTTCGCAGCGCCGCTCCGGCTAGGCGACGAGGTCCCCGGCTTCACCGCACGCAGTACGCAGGGTCTGTTTTCGCTCGCCGATCTGCGTGGCCGCTGGGTGATGCTCTTCTCCCACCCTGCAGACTTCACGCCGGTGTGCACCAGCGAATTCGTCGCAATCGCCAGGGCCGCCGATCGCTTCGCCGCGCTCGACTGCGCGCTTGTCGCGCTGTCGGTCGACAGCCTGTTCTCGCATCTCGCCTGGATCCGAATGATCCATGACCGGTTCGACGTGCAGATCGATTTCCCGATCATCGAGGATCCGTCGATGGTGATCGCCCGCGCCTATGGGATGCTCGGGCCAGATGCGCAGGACGCGTCCGCTGTTCGGGCGAGCTATTTCGTGGACCCGGACGGCGTCCTCCGCGCGATGACCTGCTACCCCGCCACGGTCGGCCGATCCATCGACGAGATGATCCGGATGATCGCGGCCTTGCAGCGCGTCCATGCCGGCGACGTCCTCGCCCCGGCAGGATGGACGCCGGGCGCGGATCTGCTTCGGCCGCCCGGCGAGACGGTTGAGGCCGTACTCGGCGCGTCCGATGCGGCCGACTGGTTCTACGCCGCGATCCCCGACGAGCCGGCCAAATGAGTCCTGACATCGCCACGCTCGATCTGGACGCGACCGCCGAACTGCTCCGCGCCCTCGCCCATGCGGTCCGCCTCGAACTGATGCGGACGCTGGTCGGCGGCGAGCGATCGGTCGGCGAGATCGAAAGCATTACGAAAGTCGCGCAGCCGGGTCTCTCACAACAACTCGCGATACTGCGAAAGGCCGACCTGGTGCTGACACGACGCGATGCAAAGCTGGTCTTCTATCGGCTGAACCAGGCCCGGATCGCAGATGTAAGCGCGTTGCTCGATGCCTTTGCCGGAACGGTCGCGCTGACGCATGCGGAAGCAGCGGTCGCGCGCCAGCGCAGCGGTGGCGGCGCGGCGGTTTTCGCGCGCATGGAATAGCAGGCCACGGATCGCCGGCGTTCCGCGGGACCTTCCTGATCGATCCGGAAAGGGAAAGTTGTGGCAAGGCCTGCGGCCCCGGCGAGCCGGTGCTCGTGCCGCTATTGCGGTCCTTGGCCTAGTATCGACCGCGTCCAGCCGACGATGGTTGCGCGGTCGAGCGCGCCCGACCGCCGCGCGATCTCCTTGCCGCCGGCGAACAGGATCAGCGTCGGTATCGACCGGATCGCATAGCGCGCGGCCACATCCTGTACCTGCTCGGTATCGACCTTCACCAACCTGACGGCTGGCTCCAGCTCTGCCGCCGCGGCCGCGAAGGCGGGCGCCATCATCTTGCACGGGCCGCACCAGCTCGCCCAGAAGTCGACAAGCACGGGCTGGCTACCCGACAAGACCAATCGGTCGAACAGGCCGGCGTCGGCCGCGACGGGAGCGCCGGTGAACAGCGGCTTGCCGCAGCGCCCGCATTTCGGCGCGTCAGCCAGCCGCGTTGCCGGCAAACGGTTGACCGCACGGCAGCCCGCGCAGACGATCCGGGCTTCGCTCATGCCGTCACGCCGCGACCGGCCCGCACGCCGCGCAGAGCGCTTCGATCATGCGGTGCATCCGGGGATCGGCGAGACTGTAGTGACGGGTCTGCTGTTCGGGACGGACCCGCACCGCGCCGGCTTCGCGCAAGACGGCGAGGTGCTGCGACACGCTCGACTGAGCCAGTCCGGTGACCGCGACCAGTTCGCTTACCGAGGCTTCGCCGGCCGCCAGGCGGCACAACATGAGCAGCCGGTCACGGTTGGCAAGGACCCGAAGCCGGTCGGCGACCTCGCCGGCATTTTCTTGTAGAGCCTTGATGGACGCGCCGCTGATCATGCGGGAACCGTGGCGGGGCGATCGTCGTCGCGCAAGACGATATAGATCGCCGGGATAACCAGCACCGTCAGGATCGTCGAGGATGCGAGCCCGAACAGCAGCGAGATCGCCAGTCCCTGGAAGATCGGGTCGGTCAGGATCACGGCCGCCCCGATCATCGCCGCCGCCGCGGTCAGCACGATCGGCTTGAACCGGATCATCCCTGCCTCGAGCAAGGTGTCGCGCAGCGACTTCTCGGGACTTCTGGCATGGCGGATGAAATCGACCAGCAGGATCGAGTTCCGGACGATGATGCCGGCCAAGGCGATGAAGCCAATCATCGATGTCGCGGTGAAGGGCGCGGCGAAGATCATGTGGCCGATGACGATGCCGACCAGGGTCAGCGGGATCGGCGTCAGGATCACGAGCGGCAGGGCGAAGCTGCGGAACTGGCCGACCACGAGCACATAGATCGCCAGCAGCGCGACCATGAAGGCGGCACCCATGTCGCGGAACGTCACCCAGGTGATCTCCCACTCGCCGTCCCACAGCAGCGAGGGCCTGGATTCGTCGGTCGGCTGGCCGTTCATGCGGATCTCGGGCTTCACCAGCCCATGGCCTTTCCAGTCGAACTTCGCGATCGCGTCGTCGACTGCCATCAGCCCGTAGATCGGCGCCTCATAAGCGCCGGCGAGTTCGGCCGTGATCATGTCTGCCGCACGCCCGTCGCGCCGGAACAGGGTGTGGCTTCCCCGGGTCATCTGCGCGTCGACGATCTGGCCGAGTTCGATCAGCTGCGGGCCCGACGCGCCCTGCGTCGCCGCGACCGGCGTCGAGGCCAGCGCCGCCGACCAGCTGCGCTGCGACTGATCGAGCGCGATCTCGATCGGCAGGGGATCGCGGCCGTCACCGCGCGGCGCATAGCCCACGGTCTGCGTTCCCATCAGCGCGCCGATGCTGTCGAAGACCTGCCGTTCGGACAGGCCGTAGGAATCAAGCTTGGCGCGGTCGGGCGTCAGGCGGAGTTCGGGCCGCAGCTGGCCGAAGCTGTTATCGACGTCGACGATATACGGGACGCTCCGGAAGATCTGCTCGACCTGGGCCGCGGTCGCCCGGCGCGATGCTTCGTCGGGACCGTAGATCTCGGCGAGCAGGGTCGCGAGCACGGGCGGCCCCGGCGGCGTCTCGACCACCTTGATCGATCCGCCCGACGGCAGCGCGACCGATTTCAGCCGATCGCGCAGCACGACCGCGATCGCGTGGCTCGACCGCGAACGGTCGCCCTTGGCCTTCAGCGTCACCATCAGGTCGCCCATTTCCGGCTTGGCGCGCAGGAAATAATGGCGGACCAGGCCGTTGAAGTTGAACGGCGCCGAGGTTCCGACATAGGCCTCCATCGCCGTCACCTCGGGAATGCCGCGGGTCACCGCCGCAGCTTGCTCGAGCACGCGCGCCGTCCCCTCCAAGCTCGTGCCCTCGGGCATGTCGACGACCAACTGCACCTCGGACTTGTTGTCGAACGGCAGCAGCTTGACCGTCACCGCCTTGAAATAGAACATCGAGCAGGCGACCAGCGTGGCGATCCCGACAGCGATCAGGAAGGTCCGTGCCGATCTGCGGCTGCCGATCACGCGGCGCGCGACGCTGCCGTAGAGCGCGCCGAGCTTGCCGCCATGTGCGTCGGCATGGTGCCCGTCGACCAGCGTCTTGCGCGCGAAGCGGACCATCAGCCACGGCGCGATGATCACCGCGACGAAGAAGGAGAAGACCATTGCCGCCGAGGCGTTGACCGGAATCGGCGCCATATAGGGACCCATCAACCCCGAGACGAACAGCATTGGCAAGAGCGCCGCGACGACCGTCAACGTCGCGACGATCGTCGGATTGCCGACCTCGGCAACGGCGTCGACCGCGGCATCGACCCGGCTGCGGTCATCGGCCATCGCCCAATGGCGGGCGATATTCTCGATCATCACGATCGCGTCGTCGACCAGGATGCCGATCGAGAAGATCAGCGCGAACAGGCTCACCCGGTTGATCGTGAAGCCCATGACGTTCGAGGCGAACATCGTCAGCAGTATCGTGGTCGGGATGACGATCGCCGTCACCCCCGCCTCGCGCCAGCCGATCGCGAAGCCGATCAGGATGACGATCGAAACGGTCGCGAGCGCGAGATGGAACAGCAGCTCGTTCGCCTTCTCGTTGGCGCTTTCACCATAGTTCCGCGTGACCGTCACCGCGACGCTGTCGGGGATCAGCGAACCCTTCAGCGCTTCGACCCGGTCGACGATCGAACGCGACACCGTGACCGCATTGGCGCCCGCGCGCTTTGCGACGGCAAGGCTGACGGCCGGCGCCATCGACCAGCTGCCGCCGTCGGCGCGCGCCCAGCGCCATGAGCGGGCCTGATCCTCGCCCGGCCCCTGCTCGACGCGCGCCACGTCCCGCAGATAGACGCTCTCGCCGCGCACGGAGCGCACGGTGAGCAGACCGACATCAGCGGCGTTGCGCAGCGTTTGCCCGGCGATGACGGTGGTGGCCGCCCCGCCTTCGCGTACGATCCCGGCCGGAAAGGTCCGGTTGGCCTGGCCGGCCGCCTCGATCACGGAACCGAGCGGTACCCCGTACAGCGCGAGCTTTGCGGGGTCGGGCGCGATGCGAATCCGTTCCTGCTGGCCGCCGACCAGCGATGTCAGTCCGACATCGCCGACCTTCGCCACTTCGGTGCGGAGCCGCGCTGCCAGCGCGTACAGCGACTGATCGGTCCATTGCCCCGCCGCGCCGGCCTTCGGCGTCAGGGTCAGGACCACGATGGGCACGTCGTTGATGCCGCGCACCGTTACCTTGGGCGGCGGAATGCCGACCGGAATCCGGTCGATATTGGCCGCGATCTTCTCGTTGATCCGCGTCGCTGCGGCTTCCGGGTTGGAGCCGACGAGGAACCGCGCCGTCACCAGCACGCCATTGTCTTCGGCCTGGGTATAGACATGCTCGACGCCGTCGACGCTCTTGACGATCGTCTCGAGCGGCTTGGCGACGAGTTCGACCGCGTCGCTGGAGTTCAGCCCGGGTGCCGCCACCTGGATGTCGACCATCGGCACGCTGATCTGTGGCTCTTCCTCGCGCGGGATCGTCATCGTCGCGATCAGGCCGACAAGGATCGCCGCCAGCAGCATCAGCGGCGTCAGCGGCGACCTGATCGTGGCGCGGGTCAGACGGCCCGATAAACCGAGTTTCATCGCGGCGCCGTCCCGGCCGCAAGCGTGTCGCCCGCGCCGACGCCCGAGAGAATCTCCACCTTGGCCGGCTCGGACGTTGGCGTGATCTGCACCGGCACGGTCGATACCTGGCCGTCCCTGGTCACGACCGTGACATAGTCGATCCCGAACCGTGTCGCGACGAATCCCCTGGGCACGATCAGCGCACGACGGGTGCCGATCGCCACCCTGGCGGCAACGCGCCGGCCAATCAGCGAACCGTCGAGGCCGGGGATCGCGACATCGGCGATGATCTGGCCCGCCTGGACGGACGGATAAACCTTGGTGACGGCACCAACCATTTTATCAGCGAGGACCTGGGATCCGACATGCACCTTGCCGGCCAGCGACTCGGGAAGATCGAGCCGAAGGACAAGCGGCCCCGCCGTGATCCCGGCAATCGACATGCCGGCGGCAACCGCCGATCCGGCGGGAATATCGGCGCTGAGCACGCGGCCGTCGGCTGGCGCGACGACCGCGCCCTGGCCGGCAACGGCGTTAACCGCCGACTGTTGCGCGCGCGCGGCGTTGACCTGCGCGCGGGCGGCCGTGGCCCCGGCCTGCGCCTGGTCGAGCCGGGCCTTCGCATAGACACCGTTCTGGTAGAGATAGCGGATTCGCGCCAGGTCGGCCTGGGCCTGGACGGCCTGAGCTTCGGCTGCAGCCGCCTGGGCGCCATAGGCACCACCTTCATAGGCAAGACGGGTATCGACGATCCGGCCGATCACCTGACCCTTGCGAACCATGTCGCCCTTTCGGACGCTGAGGCTTTGCAGAACGCCTGGGATACGGGCGCGCGCATCGGCCCGATCGGTCGTCGTGATCTCGGCCCCCACGTCCTTCCACTCGGTCGTATCGACCGCCTGGAGCGTAAGGCGCGGTCCCGCAGGTGCCGCGACCCTGGCGGTATCCGCCGGCTCCTTGCTCCCGCAGCCGGCAAGCGAAAGCGTCGCCGACAGCGCGAGCACCGATAGAAACGAGTGTCTGACCATCGTCGATCCTTACCGGCCGAAAGCGATGGGTAGTTTCGCACCCTGCCAGGCGGAAAACCCTCCGTTTAAATGCGTATCGACCGAAGCGCCCGACTTCGCACATTGTGCCAGTGCCATAGCAGAGCGTCGACCGGCGGCGCAGTTCAGAACCAGCAGCTTACCCTCCGACTCAGGCAGGAGAGCAGGATCGAATCGCGACAGGGGAAGATTGGCTGCCCCGGGGATGTGCCCGGCGGCAAACTCGTCGGGCTCGCGCACGTCAACAACCATCGCCACGTCACGATCCAGCATCTCGCGCAACGCCTTGGCCCCGACCTCTTTGGGGTGGGTCTGCTTTCCGAAACCGAACATTGTCTGAGCCTTTCAATTTAATGATTGCGTGTATCGTGTAATTGTAATATTCGTCAAGCACAATCAGTGGAGAGAGGCCGCAAGATGGCTCAGTCGCAAATCATCGTGTTGGGTGCCGGGCTTGGCGGGACGATCGCCGCCTATGAGATTCGCGCCGCCCTCAAGGGCAAGGCCGAGGTAACGGTCGTCTCCAACTCGGAGGATTACTGGTTCGTCCCCTCGAACCCCTGGGTTGCGGTCGGCTGGCGCGAACCCGAGGCGATCAAGGTCCATCTGCCGCCGGTGATGGCAAAGCACGGGATTGGCTTCACCGCAGTGGGCGCAGCACGTGTTCACCCGCAGGAGAACCGGCTCGAACTCAATGATGGCTCGTCACTCACTTACGACTATCTCGTAATCGCAACGGGCCCAGACCTTGCTTTTGACGAGATCCAGGGCTTCGGCCCGGCGGCCAACACGCTGTCGATCTGCCAGACCGATCACGCTGCCCACACCTTCACCCGCTTCGAGGAACTCTGCGCCGATCCCAGGCCGATCGTCGTGGGCGCTGTACAGGGCGCCTCCTGCTACGGCCCTGCCTATGAGTTCGCGATGACACTCGACACCGAGCTCAAGCGCCGCAAGATCCGCGACCGCGTGCCGATCACCTTCGTCACGCCCGAACCCTATATTGGCCATCTCGGCCTTGACGGCGTCGGCGATACCAAGGGCCTGCTCGAAAGCGAGATGCGCAACCGCCACATCAAGTGGATCACCAATGCGAAGGTGACGAGCGTCGATCCGGGCATGATGCATGTCGAGGAAGTGGATGAGGACGGCAAGACGAAGCGTACCCATGACCTGCCATTCGGCTTTTCGATGCTGCTTCCCGCCTTCCGGGGCGTGCCGGCCGTGCACGGCATCGAGGGCCTGACAAATCCGCGCGGCTTCATCCTGATCGACAAGCACCAGCGCAACCCGGCCTTCCCCAACATCTTCGCGCTCGGCGTCTGCGTCGCGATCCCGCCGGTCGGCCCCACCCCGCTCCCGGTCGGCGTACCCAAGACGGGTTTCATGATCGAAAGCATGGTGACCGCTGTCGCGAAGAACCTGCGCGAACTCCACACGGGGGGCGAAGCAAGGCACGAGGCGACCTGGAACGCGATCTGCCTCGCCGATTTCGGCGATGGCGGGGTGGCGTTCGTCGCCGAACCGCAGATCCCGCCGCGCAACGTCAACTGGTCTTCCGAGGGCAAATGGGTCCACCTCGCGAAGATCGGTTTCGAGAAATACTTCCTGCGCAAGATCCGCAAGGGCGAGAGCGAGCCCTTTTACGAGAAGCTCGCGCTCCACGTCCTCGGCGTGAAGAAACTGCGCTTCTGAGCCACCCTTCCAACAGGAGAAAATGTCATGAACCTCGATCGAGCCGTGCTGGCCTTTGCCGGCCTCGTCGTTCTCGCGGGATCCATCCTTTCGTTGACCGTCAATCCGTGGTGGATCGCGCTGTCGATCTTCGCCGGCGCCAACATGCTGCAGGCCAGCATCACCGGCTTCTGCCCGGCCGCGATGGTCTTCAGATCGTTCGGGATACGCCCCGGCAACGCGTTTCGCTGATCGCGAGCGATGACCGTCCGTTATCTTGTCCCGGCCGTCGGCGCGGCGCTGCTGGCGGTGACGCCCGCATCGGCCCAGAGCCTCGACGACGTCATCGCCGCGGCCATGGCGCATTCGCCGCAACTGGCGGCCGCAAAGGCGCGTGAATCCGCCGCCGAGGCGAGGCTCGACGGCGCCCGCGCCGAACGCGGTCCGTCGCTGCGGATCGAAGGCCAGGTCGGCGTCGGCAGGCTCGACCCACAGGGCTATTTCGGACTGTCGGCCGATAATGTGACGCCCCGCTCGGCCCAGGCGGTCGCTGAGTTCCCGATCTGGACCGGCGGCCGGGTCGCGGCGGCCGAGCGCCAGGCCGGCGGCGGGCGGGATATCGCGCGGCTGGAAACCGCCGCGCTGATCCTCGATCTGCGGGTTCAGGTAACCCAAGCCTATGCGAATGCGCTCGCCGCGCACCAACTGGTCCGGCGCTACGAGCAGTTGCAAACCTCGCTCGACGAGGTCGTCCGTCAGGCGGGGCTTCGTTTCAAGGCGGGCGAAGGCACGAGTACCGAGACCGCCCAGGCGCAGGCGCGGCGCGCCGAAGCCGCAGCGGGCCTCGCACAGGCGCAGGGTCAGGTCGCGACGGCGAACGCGCGGCTGGTCGCGCTCACCGGCATGACGGTCGCATCCCCCGCCGGATTGCCGGGGCCGCCGGCGACGCCACACACGGCCGACGACGCGGTCGATCGTGCGATCGCCGGCAATCCGCGGCTCCAGCAGGCGAAGAAGGCAACCGAGGTAGCGCAGGGCCGGGTCGACGCCGCGCGCGCCGAGCGGATGCCGACCATCGGCGCCTTCGCCGAGGCGGCCACGGTACGCGACCAGTTCTTCCCCGGCTACAAGGCTAACTCCGCGACGGTCGGGCTGCGGGGCCGGTGGACGCTGTTTTCAGGTGGGCGCAATGCAGCCAGCATTCGCGCTGCCAGCGCCGACATGACCGCCAGCGAGGCCGACGCGCGCGGCGCGCGCCTGGCGGTCGAAGAGCAGGCGATCGAGGCCTTCGAGGCGGTGCGCACGGCGCGTGCCGTCCTAGAGGCCGCCCAGGCACGGGTTGCCGCCACCGAATCGGCCCTTGGCGGTACGCGCCTTGAGGTAAAGGTTGGTGCCAAGCCGCAACTCGCCCTGCTCGATGCGGAACGCGAGGCGATCGAGGCGGAAAGCATGCGGATCAGCGCCGAGGGCCAGCTTCTCGTCGCCAGTTACCGCCTGCGCGCCATCGCCGGGATGGACTGATCGCCCTTGTTTCTGCCAACAATGTGAGTGGTACGCTATGGCAACACGGCGCGTTCGTATCTGGAGACCTGCCTTGTTCAGAGCAATCGCCCTATTCCTCGCGTTCAGTCTCTCGGCTATGGGCGGCGCCGTCGCGGCCCCGGCGAGCGACGTGATGAACGCGCCGGTACCGCCGGGCTATTACGTCTTCCAGAAGGTCGTCTATCAGAATGACGGCGGCGGGCCGGACGACCATGCCTATTTCGTGCGGCTGCTCCATCATCTCTCCGCGCATATCGAAGCGACGAACGGTCAGGTCGAGATAAGGGTCGTCAGCTTCGCTGCGGGCGTCAGGCTGTTCCAGATGGCCAGGACCGACGCGCCCCTCGCCAAGGCGGTCGATGACCTGCGTGCAAAGGGTGTCCGTTTCATGATCTGCCGCAACACGCTCAAGGGCATGGGACTGACCCCGGCCGAGCTTTACGGCGTTCGGGACGAGGACGTCATCCCGAGCGGCGTCGCCGAAATCGCGCGACTTCAGGGTCTGGGCTTTGTCTATATCCATCCCTGATCAGCGCAGCACGGTCTCCCCGGCGATGGTTTCAGGATAGTCGCGGTGGCGTCACCCCTTCGCATCACGGCACTCGTCGCAGGCGGAACCGGCCTGGTCGCGCTCGGTGTGGGCCTTGGCGTTTCCCTGTCCAAGGCTCCCGCGCCGCCGCGCGCCGAAGCGAAGGAATTTCGGCCGCCGCCCGATACGGCGATCCTCGATAACGCACTCGGCAGAAACATATTGCTGGGCCGGGAGATTTTTACGAACACTGCCCGGGCGGCCCCGCAATTCGTGGGTAACGATCTTTCCTGCTCGAACTGCCATCTCGATGCAGGGCGCCGGCCCAACGCCTCGCCGCTATGGGCTGCCTATGGGCTCTATCCGCAATATCGCTCCAAGAACGGCCATGTGAACAGCTTCGCGGAACGCCTGCAGGAGTGCTTCCGGTATAGCATGAACGGTCGGATGCCCCCTACCGGCGATCCCGTGCTCGTCGCCCTGGAGAGCTACGCGACGTTCCTGGCCAGGGGCGCCCCCATCGGCGTGACGTTGCCGGGCCAGGGCTTCCTCAAACTCCCCAAGGCCGCCCGAACGCCCGACTATAAGCGGGGGCGCGCGGTCTATGCCGAAAACTGCGCACAGTGCCATGGGCAGGACGGTGTCGGACTGAAGGCCGATGGCAAGACGGCCATCCCGCCGCTCTGGGGCGACAGGTCGTTCAACTGGGGTGCCGGGATGGCCCGCATCCCCAACGCAGCCGGGTTCATCAAGGCGAACATGCCGCAAGATCGGCCGGGTGTACTGACCGGCCAGCAGGCCTGGGACGTGGCGGCCTATATCGACGGCAAGCCCCGGCCGCAGGATCCGCGCTACGTCGGATCGGTCGAGGCCACGCGCCAGCAGTTTCACGGAGGGGATCAATCGGCCTATGGGACAATGGTCGATCGCGTTCTTCTCGGGGGAGACGGACCGCCGAAGGCGATCGCAACGAATTAGCAGAAACCAGCGCCCCGATGGGTGACCGGCGCAGCCGCGAGGGAATCGTGATCCGCTCGCCGTCATTGCCCGGCCGACAGCGGCGGGGTATCGATCGGAGGCTGCCCACACATATCACGGAACTGCCTGGCAGAATCCGCAGAAGGAACGGGAGCGCGGCATGGGCCTGTATTCGGAACGGATCTTTCCCTGGTTCATCGAACGGGCGCTCGACACGCCCGCGATCCGAGCGCACCGCGCGAAGCTGATCGAGGGCGCCACGGGCGATGTCCTGGAAATCGGATTCGGCACCGGCGCGACGCTTCCCTATTATGATCGCGCGACCGTGAGATCGCTGTCCGTCGTCGAGCCATCGTCCGGCATGAACCGGCGGGCACAGCAACGCATCGACAGTCTCGGCTGGTCGATCAGGATCGAGGCACTGGCCGGAGAAGCCCTGCCCTTCGCCGATGAGAGTTTCGACTGCGTGGTGGTCAGCCTGACGATGTGCACCGTCGCCGACCCGCCGCGCGTGCTGGCCGAGATCCGGCGCGTGCTGCGCCCCGGTGGTAGCCTGCGCTTCTTCGAGCATGTCGCGAGCGCGGATCCTGCCCGGCGCAAATGGCAAGACCGCCTCAATCCCGTGCAGCGCGTCGTCGGCGTCGGTTGCAATCTCAATCGCGACACCGTCGCCTATATCCGCGCCGCCGGCTTTGAGTTGGGCCCGGTCGCGCAGCAGATCGAGCCCGCCTTCCCGTTCGCCGACTATATGCCGATCGTCGAGGGCGTCGCGCGCAAACCGGCCCCGGATGCCGCGGGTCAGGGCAACGCCCCGAGGCAGTAACGACCGGTAGAGCAGCGTCCCGCCGTGGCCGGCACCGCCGGGCGACGCGCGACCTCGCTTTTCGGTCACGCGGAGAGAAGCAGGACGCGCTGCGCCAGCCCGAGCATTGCCGGCCGGTGCGATACCAGGATCAAGCCTTGCCCGGTTCGCTCGAACCAGTCGCAAAGCCGCTTCACAAGTTCGGTTTCCGTTGCACCGTCGAGCCCTTCACTGGGCTCGTCGAGCAGCAACCATGGCCGGTCCGCCAACAGCCCCCTTGCCAGCGCGAGTCTCTTCCGCTGGCCGCCCGACAGGCGTGCGCCGTCTTCTCCGATCCATTGGGCAAGCCCCTCCGGCAGCGCCCCGATCTCGTCGTCGAGGCAGGCGGTATGGAGCGCGCTCCAGATCTCGTCTTCGCGCAGGCCCGGACGGGCGAGCCGCAGATTGTCGAGCACGGTGCCGGCGATCAGCGTCGCATCCTGGGGCACCAGCGCGAACACCTGCCGAAGCCGGAACAGCCCGAGATCCCCTGCCGGCACGCCGCCGATGGTCGGTCGCTGCGGCGCATCGGTGCGCAGTCCGGCCAATGTGTGAAGCAGGCGCGTCTTACCTGCGCCCGATGTGCCGAGGACCGCAACGCGCTCGCCCCGCGACAGGCATTCTAACCCGCCGCCAAGGGAAAAGGCGATGTCCGAGTCGGGAAGGCGCAGTACCGGCCGGTCCGGCAAATCGACCGCAGCCAAGGTAGCCAGGCGGCGGCTGGCATCATCGACGGAGGGCGCGCGGACCTGCGCGCGGACATAACCCAGCAATGCCTCGCCCGATGCCGCCGTCGCCAGCGCGGCCATCGCCGCGAGTGCCGGACCGGCGCTCGCGGTCGCGATCGCGAACGCGCTCGCGATGCCGGCGGTTGCGGGAAGGATCGAGCCAACCATGGCTTCCGTGCGCGCCTGGCTCCGCAGCGCTTCGTCATGGCAGCTCGCGAGCGATTCGAGCCGGGCCGACACGCGATCCGTCAGACCATAGACGGCAATCTCCGCCGCCGAGGCCGCATATTCGGTAACCGCACCCTTGAGGTCATGCACTGCCGTCGCGACGTCGCTGGCGCATCGTGGCAACCGGCGCCGCGCCAGTCGCCGGGTCCAGATAGCGCCACCCGCCAGGGCCGACGCAACAAGCATGGGCGGCCATGGTCCTGCCAGGGCAGCGAGCGCGATCGTCAGGGCCGCGCCCGCGACCGCGCCGGCGAGCGCGGGCGTTCGCACCAGATGATCCTCGAGCCGGTCGATATCCTGGACGAGCAGCGTCGCAGCTTCGCCACCCGAAAGCTTCAGCGTGCCCTGGGCCTCGGCCATAGCTGCCTTGCGGAACAACAGGCTGCGAAAGGCGGCGAGTGTGGATAGCGACGCACGATGGCTGAGCAGGCGCTCGAAATAGCGCGCGGTCGTCCGCACGATCGCGAGCAGCCTGATCAGCGCGCTTGGAATGAGATAGTTAAACGCGCGCGCGCCGATCGGCCCGGCCGCGCCGGCAATCGCCGCAGCGGTGATGAACCACCCCGACAGCGCGAGGAGACCGATCGTCGTGACGGCAACCGCGACGCCAGAGGCGACGGCCAGGCGGCGCGTGCCGGTCCAGGGCTTGCCGCAGGCGTCGAGCGCCAGGGCCAGGCCAGCGGGCATCATCGGATGGCAACCTCGCGGTCGGCGGCCGCGACCAGCGACAGGTCATGGGTCGCGACGAGCACGGCCCGCTCCAGGGCGACCTCCTTCAACACGGCAATCAACGCATCGGCGGTGTCGCGATCAAGATCGGCGGTGGGCTCGTCGAGCACCATGAGCGAGCGCTCGACGAGCAGCGCGCGCGCGATGCCGATCCTGCGCCTTTCCCCACCCGACAGACCCGAGCCGCGCGGGTCGATGACGGTGTCCAGCCCGTCAGGACGCGAAGCGATCAGCGCTCCGAGCCCCGCCCTCTCCGCCGCCGCGCGGATCCTGCCCGAGACCGCGTCGGGACAGGCCAGGGCGATGTTGTCGGCGATAGTGCCCGGCAGCAGCATGACATGCTGTCCCGCCCAGGCGATCGCGTGATTGAAGGCACCGGGGTGCATGTCCGCGCCATCGAGCAGCAGCCTGCCGCTGACAAGCGGCGCGAGCCCGACGATCATGCCGAGCAGCGACGACTTGCCGCTACCGGTCGGGCCGCTCAGCGCGACCATCTCCCCGCGCGCCACCGTTAAGCTGAACGGGCCGACGGTCGTGCCGTCATCGTAGCGAATTACCGCCCGCTCGATCTCAAGCGCCCTTGCTCCTTCAGGAATAAACGAGTTGGCCTTGTCCGGCTCCATTGGCAGACCCGCGCACCGTGCGTCGATCGCTGCCATCGCCGCTTCGCCGAGTTGCTTGTCGTGATAGGCAGCGGCCAGCCGGCGGAGCGGCAGATAGAATTCTGGCGCCAGCGCGAGCGCGAACACGGCACGAGGCAGGTCGAGATGTTCGGGCACCCGGAATGGCAGCAGGCCGAGCAGCTGAAAGCCGCAGTAGACCGCCACAAGCGCGACCGAGAGCGCCGAAAAGAATTCAAGCGTCCCTGATGAAAGGAACGCGATCCGAAGAACGCCGTAGGTGCGGTCGGCGACTTCCTGAACGGCGGTATCCACCTGCCGCGCGACGCGGTCTTCGGCCCCAAAGGCCAGAATGATCGGCAAGGAGCGGACGCGATCGACGAACAGGCCCGACAGCCGGCCCAGAGCGGATACCTGCGCATCGGCGGCCTGGCGTGCGGCGCCGCCGGCGAGCGCCATGCCCAGACCGAAGGGCAGAAGGGTAGCGATCAGGATCGCGGCCGAGACCGGGCTGGCAAGCATGACCATCGCGGCAATGAGCAGGGGCGAGACGACCGCCGCACGCCGCAGCGGCTCGAACCGGCCCAGATAAGCGGTCAGCGCGCCGACCTGGTCGACCGCGGTCGCGACGTCTTCGCCGAGCAGGCGTCCCGGCACGCGCCGCGATCGAAGCAGCGCCGGAAAGAGGCCGCGGCGCACCTGTGCCTTCGCCCGGTTCGCAGCCTCGATCCCGCTATCTTCGACCCGTGCCTGCACCCAGGCGCGCGCGAGCGCCGCGACCGCCATGGTTCCCGCCGCGATTAGGGACAAATACGAAGTGCCGGCGAGCAGGAAATGGAGTGTAGCCGCCAGCGCGACCGCGAACAGCGCCGCAAGGAAAGCGTCGATGATCCACCACGCCAAGGGCCCGCGAACGATGCGAGACGGGACAGTTGAGCCGGTCATGCGAGCGCTATTTACACAATTTCGTTCATACAGTAATTGAAATCTGCCGCCGGTGCTGCCGGACCGAGTCTAGAGAAGGACGCCAGCGATGGACATGGCCGTAGTCGAGCTTTCCCGCCTGCAATTCGCATTGACCGCGCTCTATCACTTCCTGTTCGTCCCGCTGACGCTCGGCCTGTCCTTCATGCTCGTCATCATGGAAAGCCTCTATGTCATGACCGACCGGCCGGTCTGGCGGCAGGTCACCCGCTTCTGGGCCAAGCTCTTCGCGATCAATTTCGTCCTTGGTGTGGCTACCGGCCTCACCATGGAGTTCGAGTTCGGCATGAACTGGGCCTATTATTCGCATTATGTCGGCGACATTTTCGGCGCCCCGCTGGCGATCGAAGGCCTGATGGCCTTCTTCCTCGAGGCCACGTTCGTCGGCGTGATGTTCTTCGGCTGGGACAAGCTCTCGAAGCAGGCCCATCTGTTCACGACCTTCATGGTCGCCCTGGGATCGAACCTGTCGGCGCTGTGGATCCTCGTCGCCAATGGCTGGATGCAGCACCCGACGGGATCGGCGTTCAACCCGGCCACGATGCGCATGGAAGTCACCGACTTCGCCGCGGTCATCTTCAATCCCGTCGCCCAGGCAAAGTTCGTCCACACCGTCAGCGCCGGCTATGTGACCGCCTCCGTCTTCGTGCTCGGCGTGTCCTGCTATTTCATGCTCAAGGGCAAATGGCTCCCGCTCGCGCGGCGCTCCTTCACGGTCGCCGCCGCGTTCGGCCTCGCCTCGTCATTGTCGGTCGTCGTGCTGGGCGACGAGAGCGGCTACGCCCTCACCGACAACCAGCGCATGAAACTCGCCGCGATCGAGGCGATGTGGCACACCGAACCAGCGCCCGCCGGAATCGATGTGTTCGGCCTGCCCAGCAACAGCCGGCATGAGACCGGATACGAGATCAAGATTCCCTATGTCCTGGGCCTGATCTCGACGCGCAGCCTGACCGGCGAAGTGACCGGCATCACCGAACTGGTCAACCAGGCCCGGGCACGGATCCAGCATGGCATCCTGGCCTATGACGCCGTCGAGCGCCTCAAGCTGAATCACGGCGACCTCGCTGCGCGCGCGCAGTTCGAGGAGGCGAAGGGCGATCTCGGCTATGCACTGCTCCTGAAACGCTTCGTCGCAGATCCACGCCAGGCCGACGCAGCGACGATCGACAAGGCGGCGTGGTCGACCGTGCCCAATGTGCCGGTCATGTTCTGGCTGTTCCGCGCCATGGCAGGCCTCGGGTTCGGATTCATCGCCTTTTTCGGCTTCGCCTTCTGGTTCGCCACAAAGCGGCAGTTCGACCGCCGCTGGTTCCAGCGCATCGCGGTGTGGATCATCCCGCTGCCGTGGATCGCGATAGAGTTCGGCTGGCTGCTGGCCGAGATCGGCCGCCAGCCCTGGGCGATCGACGGCGTGCTGCCGACCTTCCTTGGCACCTCCGATCTCGGTGTGGCGCAGATCTGGACCACGATCGCCGGTTTCACGCTCCTCTACGGCACGCTCGCCGTGATCGAGGTTCGGCTGATGCTGCAGGCGATCGGCAAGGGTCCCGAACCCGTCTCCGGGCCTGCGGACGATCTCACGAACGCCCATTCGGGCGGCTACGCCCCGATCGCGGCGGAATAAGGAGTTCATGCAGATGGCCATTCCCCTCGACTATGAAACGCTCCGCGTCATCTGGTGGGCGCTGATGGGCATCTTGCTCATCGGCTTCGCACTGACCGACGGTTTCGATCTCGGCGTCGCGACGCTGCTCCCCTTCGTCGCCCGGACCGACGCCGAACGCCGGATGGTCATCAACACGGTCGGCCCGACATGGGAAGGCAACCAAGTCTGGCTCATCCTTGGTGGCGGCGCGATCTTCGCCGCGTGGCCGTTTGTCTATGCGGTGAGCTTTTCAGGCTTCTATCTCGCGATGTTCCTCGTGCTGGCCGCGCTGATCCTGCGCCCGGTCGGCTTCAAATATCGCTCGAAGCACGCGGACGCTGGATGGCGTTCCCGCTGGGACTGGGCGCTGTTCGTCGGCGGCTTCGTTCCCGCGCTCGTGTTCGGCGTCGCCGTCGGCAACGTCCTGAGCGGCGCACCCTTTCGCTTCGACGGCGATCTGCGCCTGCACTATGCCGGCGGCCTGCTCGGCCTGTTCACCCCGTTCACGCTCCTCGCCGGCCTCCTCTCCATAGCGATGATCGTGCTGCACGGCACCGCCTGGCTGTCGATGAAGGTCGAGGACAGCGCCGTGGCCGACCGCGCGCGCGGGTTCGGCAAGATCGCCGCGCTCGCGGTCATCCTTCTCTATGCGGCCGGGTTCGCGATGATCGCCTATACCGGCCTTGGCTATCGGATGAGCGGCTTGATCGACCCGGCGGGTCCATCGAATCCGCTGGACGGCGCCAGCATCCATGCCGCCGGCGCCTGGCTCGACAATTACCGCGCCTATCCGTGGATGATCGTCGCACCGGTCGCGGGGTTTGTAGGCGCGATGTCCGCCTATGTCGGGCACCTGCGCCGGTCGCCCGTCATCGCATTTGCCGGCTCGAGCCTGGCGACCCTCGGGATCATCGCGAGCGTCGGCGCGTCGATGTTTCCCTATATCCTGCCAAGTTCGATCGACGCCAATTCCAGCCTGACGGTGTGGAACGCCTCGTCCAGCCACATGACGCTGTGGATCATGCTGCTGGCAACGCTGGTCTTCCTGCCGATCGTCCTGCTTTACACTGCTTGGGCCTATCGCGTGATGTTCGGGCGGGTGACGTCCGAAGCCGTTCGCACCAACCCCGACTTCTATTGAGGAACCCGTCATGTGGTATTTCGCCTGGATCCTCGGCCTCGGTCTCGCCGTCGCCTTCGCGATATTGAACGGCCTGTGGCACGAGATACACTCCGTGCCGGAAGAGGAATAGACTGCGCTGTCGGTATCGGCCGCACGCGCTCCGGGCCGCGCGGTCGCAGCCGATGTGATCGCCGCGAACCGCACCCGCAACGCTGATATCGGCCGGTACGAGGGTGTCGGCGCGGCAGCAAGAACGCAGGATCAAAGGTTGCGGGCCCCCGTACCGCATTGTCCATACCCAGGAGGCAATGACGCTCCGAGCGATCAGTAACCTGCTCGAGCGCTGATCGATCGCAGATATCCCGACAAACGGCATTTCATCACCAGCCCGCCGGAAGCGGATCATCGAAACATGTTCGCCAGGCCTGCCGCCAAGCTGCGCGACACCGATCTCGTCGTCGGCAGCCATCCTTCTGCGGCGACGTCACAGTGCCCGGCCGATGTCGCTGGTTCGAGCAATGGCCGATCACCGCCTATATCGAAAGTTATGTATCTCGATGGTGATTTGATATAGCCTCGAAGCGAAACGAGGGAATGCGGCATCGCTGAAGCGCCCTCGCTTAGCGATACTGCCGTCGTATTTCGCGGCAGCAGGGGGAGTATTCGTGCTGCTGCAAACTCAACCTTTCGATCGGCTGATGTCCAGGCTTGGTGATTCGCGTGGCTTGGGGGGCGATCGGCGCCTCGCGGTGTGCGGCACGCATCGCAGCGGCACGACGCTGCTCGGCGCGTTGTTGTCGGCGGATCCTCGCAGCTGCCAGATCTTCGAACCTTTCAATCCCGTTTTCGGGATCGAGGAAGCGACCCGCAGCTTCCTCGCGGCCGATTGGCCGATCAATCAGTGGCACGAGGTGATCGATCGATTTCTCGCTGGAGAGAGGATACGTTTTCGCCGTCCCGCCAGCAATGACAATCGACTGACGCGATGGATCAAGGGCACGCGCCTGACCCGTGAATATGCCGCGGCCAGGCTCTTTCGTCCGAGCCGCCTGGTGATCAAATGCCCGTTCATTTCGCTGTCGAGCCAGTATCTGATCGATCGACATGATGTTCAGGTCGTGTTCGCGGTCAAGCACCCCGCATCGTTTTTCGCGTCGTTGCGCCGGGTCGGCTGGGACGAGGTGCTGCCGCTGGACGACCTGGTTGCCCAGGGCGTGATCGACGCCGCGACGTGTGAAGCCGCAACCACGCCGGCGGCGCGCGCCGGACTCTTCTGGAATGTGATCAACGCCCACGCACTGGACACTCAGCGCCGCTATCCGGCCGCGGCGGCAATCTGGTCGCATGAGCGTTTCTGTCGCGATCCCGATGCGGAAATGTTACGGCTCACGGAAGCACTGCACATCGATTACAGTCCGGCGATGAAGCTAGCGGTTAGCCGCGCTACCCATGGGGTTGTCGTGCGGCCACCCGCCGCGACGATCCACGAACTGGTGCGCAATGCCGCCGAAATGTCTGATGACTGGCGCAACTACGTCTCCGCCGAAGAAGACGCAGAACTGCGCGCCCGGTGCGGCACGCTTTATCGCGAACTGATCGGCGACGACTGGTAGCAACCGCAAGACTGCCCGATCAGATCGGAATCAGCCTTTGCCGGCCGGGGTGCAGAAAAACCCAAATGCGGGCACGATCTCGATCGGTCCCGCCCTACGCGCTCAGTTGGAGAGCCCGGCGCGCGACGAGGGCACCGAGCAGGATGCACCTGATCGGCAGCGCGCGAAGCGGCCAGGACGGATACGTGCCCTGCCGGCAGCCCGGCATATTTGCATGGCTGCGATTCCTTGCGCGCGATATAGAGAACCGATCTCGCGCAAACCCACACTAAGGTAGCGTTTCTTGCATCAGTTTCGTGCATGATCAGGCGCGTGTTTCAGCAACGCTCGGGTCGCGTGATCGCCGGCAGTCGCGCCCTGCTGGCAGCATTTTTCACCCTCGCGATAGCACTTGATCCGGGCCAGGCGGGTGGGCAGACGCGGACGATTCTCCTGCTGCTATCGGGCTACACGCTGTTCGCCTGCCTGATGTCCGCGCTGACATGGAACAGCTGGTGGCTCGAGGCCCGGCTTGCGCTCCTGGCCCATGCGGTTGACCTGATCGTCTTCACGGTCCTCGTGTCCCTGACCGACGGTTATATCAGCCCGTTTTTCATATTTTACGTCTTCCTCGTGCTTTCGTCGACGATCAGGGGCGGTTGGCGCGAAGCATTGGTAACGCTCGGTCTCGTGGCGCTGCTCTTCGTGGTCGCTGCGTTGGTCACCGCAAGCACATCCTCCGCCTCGGAGGGAATCGAGGTCCAGCGTTTCGTGTTGCGCGGCGCCCACCTTCTCGTCGTCTCATTCATGATCATCTGGTTTGGCCTCAGCCAGAGGGTATCGGGTCAGGGACGCGTCACGACGTTGAGCGAAGACGCCTTTCAGCGAGAAGGCCCCCCGATTGGCCTGATGGTCGACCATGCCGCCCGTCGCCTGAACTCGGCGCGCGTCGTTCTCGCGTGGCACGACGTCGAGGAGCCGTGGCTATATGTAGCGACGCGAACGGATGGCGGGTTCGAGCAGGAAAAATTCGGACCGGAAGAATTCCCACCCTTGGTTGACGAGGACATCGGCAAGCGCCCGTTTCTCTTCGACATCGCCGAACATCGCGTGCTCATTCTGCGCGAGGGTTTGCGACAGGCAATCTCCGGCCGAAATCCGCTCACGAGCAGTTTTGCTGTCCGGTTCGGGATCGACGCCGGCCTGGGGATCCCCATTCGGACCGATTCTTACGAAGGGTATCTGTTTGCCTCGGATATGTCCGGGGTGTCCTCCGATGACCTTCGATTGGCCGAGATGGTCGGCGAGGAAATATCGACGGCCTTCGAACGATCCGCCCTGTTTTCCGCAACGCGTGAAGCCGCCGCCACGCGAACACGCGGTTTACTGGCGCGGGACCTGCACGACAGCGTCGTCCAGTTCCTCGCAGGGTTGGGACTGAGACTTGAAGGCCTGAAGCGAAGCGCGGGCGATTCACCTGCGATCGTCGAGGAAGTTAATGATATGCAGCACCAGCTCATTCAGGAACAACAGGACCTGCGCGGGCTGATCGCCGCGTTGCGAAGTGCCGGCCCATCCGACCCTTACCTCGGCCTTGCCGACAGGTTGCTGGAGCTTGGCGTGCGGCTCGAACGTCAATGGGACGTCAAATGCGATTTAGAGCTTGATGCCTCGCTCTCCATTGTTCCGACGCGCCTCCATCACCATGCCGAGCAACTGGTCCGCGAAGCCGTAGCCAACGCGGCCAGGCACGGGCAGGCAGCGCGAGTCATCATCGCCGCTTCGGTGTTGGAAGGGCATATGAGGCTGAACATTAGTGATGATGGCCAAGGCTTCCCGCTCGAAGGGGAGTTCGAGAACGAAGCCCTTGATGAGGGCAAGATCGGACCCCGCTCATTGCATGAACGTGTCCACCTGTTGGGAGGCACCATGCGGTTGAGTTCAAGTCGAGAAGCGGGCTCCAAGCTATGTCTGACATTACCGCTTGAGGGACATCCGGCGTGACGCGCATTCTGATCGCCGACGACCATCCGATAATCCTGTCGGGCGCAGAAGCACTTTTGCGAGGAACCCGGTTCGATATCATCGCGACATTCCCGGACGGCGACGCGCTTCTGGAGCAGCTGGCCGAGCTAGGGCCCGAGATGATTGTTCTGGATGTGCAAATGCCGCGCTGCTCGGGGCTCGATGTGCTGAGAGCGCTGCGCCGTCGGAACGACGACCTACCGGTAATTCTCCTCACCGCCGCGATCGACGAGCGCGAAGCACGCGAGGCGATCGGGCTGGGGGTCAACGGCCTTGTCCTGAAGGACACCGCCCCAGGGTCGTTGGTCCATTGCCTTGAAGAAGTGGCGCAAGGACGTCGATGGATCGAACAATCCATCCTTCTCCGTGCACTCGATGCCAGTCTTGAAAGTGACGAAATAGCGCCGACACCGCTGGCCGCGCTTAGTCAGCGCGAAAGAGAGATTATGAACCAGGTTGTGCAGGGGCTGAGAAACCGGGAGATTGCGGCGCTGTTCGGCATTACTGAGGGAACGGTCAAAGTGCATCTGCACAAGGTCTATGAAAAGCTGGGCGTGAGCAGCCGAACCGAATTGGTGATACTGATCAACAGGATGACGTAGATCCCACACAGTATTTTCAGCGCTGATTTCCGTTATTCGCGACACCAACGGCACCACCGCGATTGAGAATGGACTGATGGCGGTTCCCGTTGCGCGCCTCGTCGGTGTGCCAACGTCGCGCTTTCAGGCGGAAACCGCTACAGCGGCGAAATCCTGTCCCCGCCTTGAACCTCAGCGGCTCAACAAGCACGTCAATGGGTGCGGGCGTAGTTGAGATTCGGGAATGCAAAACGGCCTCCCGGAAATGCTCCGCTGTCGTCGTGTCCGCCCGGGAAGGAATGGCGAAGGCCGACGCCGAGCCTATTGCGCGAACAGCAGGACCGGCGTTTCGAGATATTTCTTGAGCGCCTGGACGTAGCGCGCGGCGTCCGAGCCATCGACGACGCGGTGGTCACAACTGATCGACAGGTTCATCAGCTTGGCACGGACGATCTCGTCGCCGTGGAAAACGGGGCGCTCGACGATCTTGTTGGGACCGATGATCGCGACCTCGGGGCGGTTGATGACCGGCGTGGTGGCGATGCCGCCGAGCGGGCCGAGCGAGGTGATCGTCAGCGTCGAGCCCGACAGCTCCTCGACCTTCGCCTTGCCGGTGCGCGCCGCCTCGGCGAGGCGCGCGATCTCGGTGGCGAGCTGCCAGACGTTGCGGTCCTGCGCGTCGCGGATCACCGGCACCATCAGCCCGGCATCGGTCTGCGTCGCCATGCCGAGATGCACCGCGCCGTGGCGCGTGACGACGCCGGCCTCGTCGTCATACCGCGCGTTGATCATCGGGAACGCAGGGATCGACTTGCAGATCGCGACGATCAGCAGCGGCAGCATCGTCAGCTTGGGGCGCGAGCCGCGGTTGGCGTTGAGGTCGGCGCGCATTGCCTCGAGCGCGGTGACGTCGATCTCGTCGACATAGGTGAAGTGCGGGATCGCACGCTTCGACGCCGCCATGTTCTCGGCGATGCGGCGGCGCATACCGATGACCTTGATCGCTTCGTCGGGGCGGGCGTGGCTGGCATGCGGTGCCTGATAACCCTGGCCGGCGCCATAGCGCAGGAAGGCGTCGAGATCGGCATGGCGGATGCGGTCGCCCTCGGCCGGTTTCACCTGCGCGAGGTCGATGCCGAGATCGGCGGCGCGGGCGCGGACGGCGGGGGAGGCGAGGACGTGGGTCGCCTTCTCCCTCTCCCCAGGGGGGAGCATCGGGTCGATCATGCCCCCGGCATGATCTGAACGGTGCGGGGCACCGTTCACCCGATGCTGGTCGGGGAGAGGGGCTGCCGCGGGCGGCGCGCTCTCGATAACAGGTTTGGGTTCAACGGGCGCAGGAGCCACAGGCGCTTCCGCTTGGGGCAGCCCCTCTCCCCACTGGGGAGAGGGAGAAGTGGCCACCTCCAACGGCACGGCATCAGTAACGCCCGCTTCGACCGCACCCGGGGTCTCGGCCGCAATCTGCTCTGCGACTTCCGCCTCGCCCTCGACCGCGTCGGTCTCGATCACCACCAGCGCTGCACCGATCGACACCTGGTCGCCGACCTCGCCGGCCAGTTCCACCACGGTGCCCGACACCGGCGACTCCATCTCAACCGTGGCCTTGTCGGTCATCATGTCGGCAAGGCCCTGGTCCTCCTCGACACGGTCGCCGACCGCGACGTGCCAGGCGACGATCTCGGCCTCGGCAATGCCCTCACCGATATCCGGGAGCTTGAAAACAAAGCGCGCCATCAGCCTGAAACCTTTACCTTGTCCATTACCCGGTCGAGCGCCGCGCGGACGCGCGCGGGGCCCGGGAAATAATCCCATTCGAAGGCGTGCGGGTAAGGCGTGTCCCAGCCCGCCACGCGCTCGATCGGCGCTTCGAGATGGTAGAAGCAGCGCTCCTGCACCAGCGCCGACAATTCGCCGCCGAAGCCACCGAAGCGCGAGGCCTCGTGCAGGATGACGCAGCGCCCGGTCTTCTGCACCGAGGCGACGATCGTGTCGATGTCGAGCGGCACGATCGACCGCAGATCGATCAACTCGACGTCGAAGCCGCTATCCTCGATCCCCGCCGCGGCGACATGGACCATGGTGCCATAAGCGAGGATCGTCGCGTCCGAGCCCTGCCGCACGATCGCCGCCTTGCCGAGCGGTACCGTGTAAGGGCCTTCGGGCACTTCGCCCGCCGGCTCATCGGCCCAGCTCTTCACCGCCTGCTCATGCCGGCCATCGAACGGCCCGTTGTACAGCCGCTTGGGTTCGAGGAAGATGACCGGATCGTCCTCCTCGATCGACGCGAGCAGCAGACCCTTGGCGTCATAAGGGGTGGAGGGGATCACCGTCTTGAGCCCGGTAATATGCGCAAAGATCGCCTCCGGACTCTGACTGTGGGTCTGCCCGCCGAAAATGCCGCCGCCATAAGGCGCGCGCACCGTGATCGGTGCCCAGAACTCGCCGTTGGAGCGGTAACGCAGCCGCGCCGCCTCGCTGACCAGCTGGTCGAAGGCGGGAAGGATATAGTCGGCGAATTGGATCTCGGGCACCGGGCGCAGGCCATAGGCCCCCATGCCGATCGCCGTCGCGATGATGCCCCCTTCCGAGATCGGCGCGTCGAAGCAGCGCTTCAGGCCATGCTTCTCCTGCAGGCCGGCGGTGACGCGGAACACGCCGCCGAAATAACCGACATCCTCGCCGAACACGAGCACATCGGGATTGCGTGCCATCGCCACGTCGAGCGCCGAGTTCAGCGCCTGGATCATGTTCATCCTTGCCATGTCAGAGACCCATCTCGCGACGCTGCTCGATCACGCGCCAGTCGGGATGTTTGAACACGCCTTCGAACATCTCGGCCACCGCCGGCTTGGACGCGCCCAGCGTGCCGACGGCGTCGGCCTCGCGTTGCGCCGCATGTACCGCCTCGGTCAGTTCGGCCTCCATCTGGCTATGGCGCGCCTCCGACCATTCTCCGATCGCGATCAGATGCGTCTTGAGCCGCACGATCGGATCGCCCAGCGGCCAATGCGCGGCCTCGTCGGCAGGGCGATATTTGGTCGGGTCGTCGCTCGTCGAATGACCCGAAGCACGGTAGGTGACGAACTCGATCAGCGTCGCGCCGAGATTGGCGCGGGCGCGTTCGGCCGCCCAGCGCGTCGCGGCGGCGACCGCCAGGAAATCATTCCCGTCGACCCGCAGCCCCGGCAGCCCATAACCGATCGCCTTGGCGGCAAAGGTCGTCTGCTCGGCACCGGCAATGCCGGAGAAGCTCGAGATCGCCCATTGGTTGTTGGTGATCGCGAGGATCACCGGCGCGCGATAGACCGCCGCGAAGGTCAACGCCTCATGGAAATCGCCCTCGGCGGTGGTGCCGTCGCCGATATAGCCCAGCGCGATGCGGTGATCGCCCTTGTAGGCCGAGGCCATCGCCCAGCCGACGGCATGGCCGAAGCGGCTGCCGACATTGCCCGACAGCGAATAGAAACCGTAATCGCGCGCCGAATAGAGGATCGGCAATTGCCGGCCCTTCAACGGGTCGCGCGCGTTCGAATAGATCTGGTTGATCATGTCGACGATCGGATAACCGCGCGCGATCAGCCAGCCCTGCACGCGATAGGTCGGGAAGCACATGTCGTCGGCGGCGAGCACCATCGACTGGGCGACGCCGATCGCCTCCTCGCCGGTGGATTTCATGAAGAAGCTGGTCTTGCCCTGGCGATGCGCGCGGAACAGCCGATCCTCAAAGATCCGCGTCTGCGTCATGGCACGCAGCCCCTGGCGCAGGAAATCGGGGTCCTCGGCGCTGGCCCAGGGGCCGACCGCGCTGCCCTCGCCATCCAGTATGCGCACCATGCCATAAGGAAGATCGCGCATTTCCGCCTCGGTCGCCGAGACGTCGGGACGCCGGGTTTCGCCCGCCGCCGGGATCGGGATGTGATCGAAACAGGGCGCGTCGCCCGGCCGGGCCGAAGGGACCGGGATGTGAAGGTGCAGTTCAATCTCGCTCATTTCCGGCCCGCTCCGATCGTTGACCGAGCATAATCCTTCTGACGCGCTATTTCTTTGCTATTTCCTCTCAGAAAGCAGATCAATCTAGGATAGACATCCTAAGAGCATGGGTTAAAACCGCATGAAACTCGACGAAGTCGATCGCCGCATCCTGCGCGTCTGGCAGGCAAATCCGGGTGCGCCGGTCGTCGAGATCGCGGAGCAGGTCGGGCTGTCGCACACGCCGTGCTGGCGGCGCATGAAGCGGCTGGAGGAAAGCGGCGTGGTGCGCGGCCGCGCGCTGCTGCTCGAGCCCGGCCTTGTCGATCTCGACGTCACCGTGTTCGCCTATCTGCGGTTGCGGCAACATGACGAGGCAACGGTGGAACAACTCGAGCAAGCCGCCTGTGCCTGTCCGGAGATCGTTGAATGCTTCTCGATGAGCGGCGAGAGCGATTTCATGCTGCGCATCGTGGTGCACAGCATCGGCGACTATGAGCGCTTCCTCAAAAAGACGCTGCTCCACTTGCCCGGCGTCGCGTCGGTCAATTCGAGCTTCGCGCTCAAGTGCATCAAGATGACCAGCGACCTGCCGATCTGAGCCGCGCCGTCGGCTATTCCAGTGAACGTGCGGCGGCTCGCGCGGAATCGCCTTGTCGGGGCCGTCTGTTAGCGCTACCTTTAACGTCACGCGACAGCAGTGCGCGACACAGGAGATTGCGATGAAGATTGGCGTCTATGTTGCCGCCGCCGCCTGTATGGCGTCGGTCGGGGCCCTGGCCGGGCGACCGCAGAGCGCCCCCGCGCCGCGCAAATATCTGTCGCAGCCGCTGGTCAGCAGCATCTACACCGCCGATCCGTCGGCGCATGTGTTCGGCGGCAAACTCTATATCTATCCCAGCCACGACATTGACGGCCCAACGCCCGAGGACGATCTCGGTGCGCATTTCGAGATGCGCGACTATCGCGTGCTGCGCATGACCCGCCCCGGCGGGCCGGTGACGATCGGCGGCGTGGCACTCGACGTGAAGAACGTGCCCTGGGCGTCGAAGCAGATGTGGGCGCCCGACGCCGCCTTTAAAGGCGGCACCTATTATCTCTATTTCCCCGCCAAGGACCGGCAGGGCGCATTTCGCATCGGCGTTGCAACGTCGAAGAACCCGATGGGCCCGTTCGTCGCGCGGCCGCAGCCGATCAAGGGTAGCTTCTCGATCGACCCGGCGGTGTTCACCGACGACGACGGCAAGAGTTATATGTATTTCGGCGGGATCTGGGGTGGGCAGTTGCAGCGCAACGTCTCCGGCCATTACGATCCCGACGGTTCCAAGACCGACCTCAAGGCCGACGGCAAGCCGGCGCTGACCGCCAAGGTCGCTATGCTGACGCCGGGGATGACCGAGTTCGCCGGCAAACCGCGCGACGTCGTGATCCTCGACGAGGCGGGCAAGCCGCTGCTCGGCGGCGACCATGACCGGCGCTTCTTCGAGGCGTCGTGGATGCACAAATACAAAGGCAAATATTATTTCAGCTATTCGACCGGCGACACGCATTTCCTGAACTATGCGATCGGCGACAACCCCTATGGCCCGTTCACCTATAAGGGCCATTTCCTGCTGCCGGTCGAGGGCTGGACGACGCATCACTCGATCGTCGAATGGCAGGGCAAATGGTGGCTGTTTTACGCCGACAGCCAGCTGTCGGGGCAGACCCGCCTGCGCAACGTCAAAATGACCGAGCTGTCCTACAATCCCGACGGGACGATCAAGCTGATCAACCCGTTCGTCGACTGAACGGCATGTTTCTCGGCATCGATATCGGTACGTCGGGCGTCAAGGCGATCGTGCTCGACACGCATGGCACGGTCGTCGGACAGGGCGTCGCCGCGCTCACCGTGCAGCGACCGCAGCCGCTCTGGTCCGAGCAGGACCCGGAGGACTGGTGGGCAGCGACCAGCGCGGCGGTGCTGGCGATCGACCCGGCGATCCGCCGTGCCGTGCGCGGCATCGGCGTTGCCGGGCAGATGCACGGAGCAACGCTGCTCGGTGACGACGACCGGCCACTGCGCCCGGCGATCCTGTGGAATGACGGCCGCTCCTTCGCCGAATGCGCCGCACTGGAGGCCGAGGTGCCCGACCTCCGCGCAATCGCCGGCAACATCGCGATGCCGGGCTTCACCGCGCCCAAGCTGCGCTGGATGCGCGAGCATGAACCGGAGGTTTTCGACGCAATCCGCACGGTGCTGCTGCCCAAGGACTATGTCCGGCTGCGCATGACCGGTGACAAGGCATCGGACATGTCCGACTCAGCCGGCACGCTGTGGCTCGACGTCGCACGACGCGCGTGGAGCGACGTGCTGCTCGCCGCCTGTTCGCTGTCGGTCGCGCAGATGCCGCGGCTGGTCGAGGGCAGCGAGATTACCGGGCGCCTGCGCGCCGAGGTTGCCGAACGCTGGGGCATGGGCGCCGTACCGGTCGCCGGTGGCGGCGGCGACAATGCCGCGGGCGCCGCCGGGGTCGGCGTGGTGGCCGACGGCAAGGCGCTGCTGTCGCTTGGCACCTCGGGCGTGATCTTCGTCGCCAATGACCGCTTCACCCCCAACCCGGCGCGCGCGGTGCATGCCTTTTGCCACTGCATCCCCGACATGTGGCACCAGATGTCGGTCCATCTCAGCGCCGCCGCGTGCATCGACTGGGTCGCGCGGCTGACCGGGGCGAATGGCGCGGCCGACCTGTTCGCGCGCGCCGAGCTGGCCGGCCCGGCCAGCGGCCCCGAGCTGTTCCTGCCCTATCTCTCGGGCGAGCGCACGCCGCACAACGACCCGCAGGTGCGCGGCGCGTTCCTGCAACTCGACAATGACAGCGACCCCAACCGGCTCGCCCAGGCGGTGCTCGAAGGCGTCGCCTTCGCGCTCGCCGACGGGCTCGACGCGCTGCGCGAGGCCGGGACGACGGTGACCGAACTCGCCGTCATCGGCGGCGGGGCGCGCTCGCGCTATTGGGGCGAGACGATTGCCGCGGCGATGGAAGCGCCTTTGGTCTATCTCCATGGCGGCGAAGTCGGCCCGGCCTTGGGCGCGGCACGGCTGGCGCAACTCGCGCTGGATGGCGGTCGTCCGGTCGACGTCTGCGTCGCCCCGCCGATCTCGCATGTCGTCGCGCCCGATCCCGAACTCGTCGCGCGGCTCGCGCCGAAGCGCGCCGCCTTTCGCGACGCCTATCCCCGCATCACCCCCCTCACCCACCCAAGGAGCGCCTGATGGCCACCGACTTCTTCGCCGACATCCCGACGATCAGCTACAAGGGGCCGGAGAGCGACGACGAACTAGCCTATCGCTGGTACGACAAGGACCGCGTCGTGCTCGGCAAGCGGATGGAAGATCATCTCCGCTTCGCCGCCTGCTTCTGGCATACATTCTGCTGGCCGGGTTCCGACGTGTTCGGTGCGGGCACGTTCAACCGGCCATGGCATGCCGGCGCCAATGACAGCGCCGCCGCCGCGCAGAAGCGCGAGGTGGCGTTCGATTTCTTCACCCGGCTCGACATCCCCTATTACTGCTTCCACGATGTCGATGTGATGGCCGAGGCGCATAGCGTCGCCGAGCATCGCCGACATTTCGTCCAGGCGGTCGATCATCTCGAGCAACTCCAGGCGAGCTCGGGCCGCAAGCTGCTATGGGGCACCGCCAATCTGTTCGGCCATCCGCGCTTCGCCGCCGGCGCCGCGACCAATCCCGACCCCGAGGTCTTCGCGTTCGGCGCGATGCAGGTGCGCGATGCGCTGGAGGCGACGCATCGGCTCGGCGGCGCCAACTATGTGCTGTGGGGCGGGCGCGAGGGTTATGAGACGCTGCTCAACACCGACATGAAGCGCGAACTCGACAATCTCGGCCGCTTCCTCAGCCTGGTGGTCGAGCACAAGCACAAGATCGGCTTTGCCGGCACGATCCTGATCGAGCCCAAGCCGCACGAACCGACCAAGCATCAATATGATTTCGATACCGCGACGGTCTACGGCTTCCTCAAGCGCTACGGGCTCGAGAACGAGGTGCGCGTCAACATCGAGGCCAACCACGCCACGCTCGCCGGCCACACCTTCGAGCATGAGATCGCCACCGCCGGCGCGCTCGGCATCTTCGGCTCGATCGACGCCAATCGCGGCGACCACCAGAATGGCTGGGACACCGACCAGTTCCCCAATTCGGCCGAGGAACTGACGCTGGCGATGGTCGAGATCCTGCGCGCCGGGGGCTTCACTACCGGCGGGTTCAACTTCGATGCCAAGGTGCGCCGCCAGTCGATGGACGCGGTCGACCTGTTCCACGGTCATATCGGCGGGATCGACACTGTCGCGCGCAGCCTGCTCAACGCCGCCGCGCTGATCGAGGACGGCCGCCTCGATGCCGCCAGGGCGGAACGCTATGCCGGCTGGGACGGCAGCTTCGGCCAGCAGATGCATGCGCTGGACCTTGCGGCGATCGCCGACCTCGCGGTCGACCGCGCGATCGACCCGCAGCCGCGCTCGGGCCGGCAGGAGCGGCTGGAGAACCTCATTAGCCGTTTCGTCTGAGGTCCGCTCAGCGGGTTCGTTCGGCGAAGGGACCGATCATCGTGCCGACGAACCCGCCGGCCTTTGCCGTGCTGAGGTTGGTTGCGTCGACGTCACGCGCGACGGTGACCCAGCGCGGACCGGTAGCGTAGGCGAAATCATAAAGTCCGTCGCGCGCGACGATGCGCAGCCGGATCGGCCCGTGCGGCGCCAGCGGCAATTGGGCGACCGTCACGCCGTTACGCGGATCGCTGGCACCGGCACGCCGCGCAACGCGAACGAAGCTCCTGCCGCCCTGCCGTGTGAGCGCGACGGTCAGGAAGAAATCGTCGTTCTGGACGGCGGCGAGGCCGGCACTTTCGCCTTCGCCCGGTACAAAGCGGAGCTCGGTCGAAGCCATCGCATGGGCATGCTGCTGTCGTCGCGCGACGAAGCCGGGATGGCCGAAATCGCCAAGACCGTCACCCGTGTCGAGCCGGAGTTGCCCCCCTGCGATCCGGTAGGTCGCGCCGCGCATCGCCATCCAGGCATTGCCGAGCGTGTTACCGTCAAAGCCGTCGCGCAGCGTGAAGCTGCCGGTGGTCGGACCGTCGCCGCGCCAGCGCGCCAGCGGTGGTGCCGCCACGATGCGAGGGATGACCGCGCCCTTCGGCAGGATGATCGGCCAGCCGCCGCGCCAGGCAACGGGCAGCAGGAAGGTCTCGCGCCCGATATTGTAGAAATCCCCGGCATAGGGGCGTGTCCCCAGAAACACCGACCACCAGCGCCCATCGGGCAGTTCGACCAGGCTGGCATGCCCGGCGGCGCTCACCGGATCGCGGCGATCCGCCGGCAAATCGCGCTGCGTCAGGATCGGGTTCACCGTCGCCGGCGCGGGCAGATAGGGCCCCTCCACAGCGTCGGCGCGAAACACGACCTCGCTGTGGTCGGGGCCGGTCCCGCCCTCCGCCGCGATCAGATAATAGCCGCCGTCCTTGCGATAGAGATGCGGCCCCTCGATCCAGATCGGCTTCGCCGCCGGGTCCGCGCCGCCATCGACAATCATCCTCGGCTTGCCCATCATCTTCAGGCCGACCGGGTCGAACTGCTCGATCCACAGCGCGCGGTGCCCGGTATAACGTGCGCCGTCAGCCGGGGCGCGGTTGTTGACCAGCCAGGCACGGCCGTCGCGGTCGAAGAACAGCGACGGGTCGATGCCCTCCACGCTCGTCAGCCACGCCGGGTCGGACCACGGCCCGGCCGGGTTACGCGCGGTGATGACGAAATTGCCGCCGCAATCGACACAGGTGTTGACGATGAAGAAGCGCCCGTCATGGTAGCTGATGTCGGGCGCGAACACGCCGCGCGACATGCCGAGCCGCTTGAAATCGAGCTGCCCCGGCCGGTCGATCGCATTGCCGATCTGGCGCCAATGCACCAGGTCGCGACTGTGAAACACTGGAATGCCCGGAAACCAGGCGAAGCTCGAATTGACGAGATAAAAATCGCGACCGACGCGGACGATGCTCGGGTCGGGATAGAAGCCGGCGAGGATCGGATTGCGGTAGCTGCCCGTGCGGGTGACGTCACCGTCCCAGCCGCGATATTCGAACCAGGCGAAGCGCGCGGGCGCCGCCGGCGCCGCGACGGGCGCTAGCGCGAGCAACAGGCCCAGCGCGCCGATGGTTGCCCGCCACATCGCCACTGCTCGCCATTGCATCGCCACGAAAATTGCCCTCTCGCTGTCGGTCACGCCTTGCGGTCGGCGCCGACCCATCGTATTATGTCTGAGTTATTTTGAAAGGGACTTTTGTGATCGACGGAGCGATATTGATCGGGGCCGAGGCGCGGCACAGCGACCGGACCTTCAGCGCGACCGATCCGGCAACCGGCGCGTTGTTGACGCCGGCCTTTTCGTCGGCCGGCAGCGATGCCGTCGCCGACGCGGCGGCGCTGGCGGAAGCGGCCTTCCCGATCTTTGCCGCGACCGATCCGGCGACCCGCGCCGCGCTGCTCGATGCGATGGCCGATGGCATCGCCGCGATCGGCGACGACCTGATCGTGCGCTCCATGGCCGAAAGCGGCCTGCCGCGCGCGCGGCTGGAGGGCGAGCGTGGCCGCACGATCGGCCAGTTGCGGCTGTTCGCGCAGGTCGTCCGCCAGGGCGACTGGCTCGACGCGACGATCGACCCGGCCCTGCCCGATCGCGCGCCTTTGCCACGCCCCGATCTGCGGCGGGTCAACCTGCCGCTCGGGCCGGTCGCGGTGTTCGGCGCGTCGAACTTCCCGCTCGCCTTCTCGGTCGCCGGTGGCGACACCGCCTCGGCCCTGGCGGCGGGCTGCCCGGTCATCGTCAAGGGCCATCCCGCGCATCCCGGCACCGGCGAACTCGTCGCGCGCGCACTGGCCGGGGCGGTTGCCGCAAGCGGCCTGCCTGCCGGCATCTTCTCCTATCTGCCGGGCGAGACCAACGAACTCGGCGCCGCGCTGGTCGCCGATCCGCGCGTCAAGGCCGTGGGCTTCACCGGCTCGCGCGGCGGCGGGCTGGCGTTGATGAAGATCGCGGCGGCGCGGCCCGAGCCGATCCCGGTCTATGCCGAGATGTCGAGCATCAACCCGGTGATCCTGTTCCCCGCCGCGCTGGCCGCGCGCGGCGCGGCGATCGCCACCGCCTTCGTCCAGTCGCTGACCATGGGGTCGGGACAGTTCTGCACCAACCCCGGGCTTGTGCTGGCGATCGACAGCCCCGAACTCGACGCCTTCGTCGCAGCCGCCGGCGAAGCGCTGGGCGGCGCCGGTGCGACGACGATGCTCACCCCGGGCATCCATGCCAGCTATGAAAAGGGCGTCGCGGCGCTCGCCAGCCATGGCGCGGTGCGCACCGTGGCGCGCGGCTGCGCCGCCAGTGGCACCAACCAGGCGGTCGGCGCGCTGTTCGAGACCGACGCTGCAGCCTTCCTTGCCGACCGCGCGCTGGGCGACGAGGTGTTCGGTGCGTCGTCGGTGGTGGTGCGCTGCCGCGACCTCGCCGAACTCGAACGCGTGATCCTCGGCCTCGAGGGTCAGTTGACCGCCACGCTGCAGATCGACGCCGCCGACGAAGCCGACGCCGCAACGCTCATCCCCGCGCTGACGCAGCGCGTCGGGCGGATCCTCGCCAATGGCTGGCCGACCGGTGTCGAGGTCTGCCACGCGATGGTGCATGGCGGTCCCTATCCCGCAACGAGCGACGGTCGTACGACCTCGGTCGGTTCGCTCGCCATCTACCGCTTCCTGCGGCCGGTCTCTTTCCAGAACCTGCCGCACGCCTTGCTGCCGGCCGCGATCCGTGACGGCAATCCCTGGGATATCGCGCGGCGGATCGACGGCGTGCGCGAATCCTCGCCGCGTTGACTGGCATGCGCGCGCGCTGCGGCCGTCACCGCGCCTGCCTTCCGTCCCGGCGGGCGATCGGCTACGAGCCCGGTTGATGAGCAACGCGGCGGGCAAGGTATTCGATGAGCGACGCAGCCCCTCGCCGCGCATTCACGGCACCATCGCGCACGACATCGGCGTCGAAATCGTCAGCGGCGTGCGCAAGCCGGGCGACGTGTTCGGCGGCGAGATCGAGGCGAGCGAGGCGCTCGGCGTATCGCGCACCGCCTATCGCGAGGCGATCCGTATCCTCGCGGCCAAGGGGCTGATCGAAAGCCGGCCCAAGGCGGGCACGCGCGTCACGCAGCGCAGCCGCTGGAACCTGCTCGACCCCGACGTGCTGGGCTGGGCGTTCGAGGGCGAACCCGACACCGGCTTCATCCTCGATCTGTTCGAACTGCGCAGCGTGATCGAACCGGCCGCCGCCGCCTTTGCCGCCCGCCGCCGCAGCGACGACGATCTTGCCACCATCGCAACGGCGCTGGACGAGATGGCCGCACATGGCCTTGCCGACCAACGTGGGCGCGCGGCCGACCAGCGCTTCCACCACGCGATCCTCGCCGCGGCGAACAATGCGCCGCTGGCCTCGCTGGCGAGCAGCGTCGGCGCCGCGGTGCGCTGGACGACACAGTTCAAGCAACGCAAGCGTGCGCTGCCGCGCGATCCGCTGCCCGACCATGCGCGCGTCTTCGACGCGATCAAGGCAGGCGATGCCGAGGCGGCGCGCGACGCCATGGCCGAGTTGCTGCGCCTCGCGCTCGCCGATATGGGCCTCGCGCTGCGCGCCTAACCCTCAAGGCCTGACCGTCAATGCCTGACCATCAATGATTGTCGCGCGGCAGGCCGCGCGTCTGGGCGATCCGCTGATAGGTCTCGGCGCCTTCCAGGATCGCGCCGCTGCCGAGTTGCCCGACCACCACGCGCTGGATTTCCTGCCACGGCGTCTGCGATGCGGGATAGCGGAAGCCCCCCGCCGCTTCGAGCGCCTGCCGCCGGGCCGCGAGTTCGGCCTCGTCGAGCAGAACATCGGCGGTGCCGCGGCGCAGGTCGATCCGCACCCGGTCGCCGCTGCGCAGCAGCGCGAGCGCGCCGCCCGCCGCCGCCTCGGGCGAAGCGTTGAGGATCGACGGGCTACCGCTGGTGCCCGACTGGCGGCCGTCGCCGATGCACGGCAGCGCATGCACGCCGTCCATGATGAGATGCGCCGGCGGCCGCATGTTGACGACCTCGGCCGCGCCCGGATAACCGATCGGCCCGGCGCCGCGCATCACCAGCAGCGTGCCCGCGGTGATGCCGGTTGCGGGATCGTCGATCCGCGCATGATAATCCTCCGGCCCGTCGAACACCATCACCGGCCCCTCGAACGCATCGGGATCGCCGGGCGTCGCAAGATAGCGCGCGCGAAACTCGGGCGAAATGACGCTGGTCTTCATGATCGCGCTGTCGAACAAATTGCCCGTGAGCACGACGAAGCCGGCGGCGGCCATCAGCGGATCGCCGAACGGGCGGATGACCTTCTCGTCTTCGATCGCGACACTGCGGCAATTGTCGCCGATCGTCGCCCCGTTCACCGTCATCGCGCGCTCGGCGATCAGCCCCTGCTGCATCAGTTGCGCGACAACCGCCGGGACGCCGCCGGCACGATAGAAGTCCTCGCCGAGATAGTCGCCGGCCGGCTGCAGATTGACCAGTAGCGGAATGTCGAGTCCATGCGTCTGCCACGTCTGCAAGGGCACATCGACGCCGACATGGCGCGCGATCGCGGTGAGATGGATCGGCGCGTTGGTCGATCCGCCGATCGCCGAATTGACGGCGATGGCATTGAGAAAGGCGTCGTGCGTCAGGATGTCGGAAGGCTTGAGGTCCTCCGCGACCATCGCGACGATGCGCTTGCCGGTGCGCCACGCGACCTCCTGGCGGTCGCGATAGGGCGCGGGGATCGCCGCCGAGCCGGGCAGCGACATGCCGAGCGCCTCGCACAGCGAGTTCATCGTCGTCGCGGTACCCATCGTGTTGCAATAGCCGGTCGAGGGCGCCGACGAGGCGACGAGCCGGATGAATTCGGCATCGTCGATCTCGCCCGCGGCGAGCAGCTCGCGCGCCTTCCACACGATCGTGCCCGATCCGGTGCGCTCGCCCTTGTGCCAGCCGTTGAGCATCGGGCCGACCGACAGCGCGATCGCCGGGATATTCACCGTCGCCGCCGCCATCAGGCATGCCGGCGTGGTCTTGTCGCAGCCGATCGTCAGCACGACGCCGTCGAGCGGATAACCGTAGAGCGTCTCGACCAGCCCGAGATAGGCAAGGTTGCGGTCGAGGCCAGCCGTCGGCCGCTTGCCGGTTTCCTGGATCGGATGGACCGGAAACTCGATCGCGATCCCGCCGGCTTCCCTGATCCCCTCGCGCACGCGCTCGGCAAGGACGAGGTGATGGCGGTTGCACGGCGACAGGTCGGAACCGGTCTGCGCGATGCCGATGATCGGCTTGCCCGACTGCAGTTCCTCGAGGCTCAGCCCGAAATTGAGATACCGCTCGAGATAGAGCGCGGTCATGTCGACATTGTCGGGGTTGTCGAACCACGCACGGCTGCGGAGTCTGGGTCTGGCAGATTCGGACATTCATGGACTCCGGCTTGACGTCTTACGCGCGCATATACTCAGACAATTAAGAGATCAATGAAGCATGTCCGCCCGACCTTGTCGCGCGACCGGCGCCAAGCGCCGCCCTCACCAGTTCCACAAGGTGCCGTCCTCGAGCCGGTTCACCGGCAGGAAGGCACGGCTATATTCATAGGTCGCGGCCAGCTCCTCGTCGATATCGACCCCCAGCCCGGGCGCGTCGCCGGGATGCATCATCCCGTCGGCGAAGGAATAGGCATGCGGGAAGACCGCGTCGGTCTCGGGCGTGTGGCGCATATATTCCTGCACGCCGAAATTGGGCACCGACAGGTCGAAATGCAACGCGGCGGCCATGCACACCGGCGACAGATCGGTCGCGCCATGGCAGCCCGTGCGGATCTGGTAGAGATCGGCGAGCGCGGCGATGCGGCGCAGATGCGTGATGCCCCCGGCATGGACGACGGTCGCGCGGATATAATCGATCAACTGATTCTCGATCAGCCCCTTGGCATCCCAGATCGAGTTGAAGATCTCGCCCACCGCGAGCGGCACGGTGGTGTGCTGGCGGATCAACCGGAAGGCGTCCTGGTTCTCGGCCGGCGTCGCATCTTCGAGCCAGAACGGACGATAGGGTTCGAGATCCTTGCCGAGCCGCCCGGCCTCGATCGGCGTCAGCCGGTGGTGGATGTCGTGCAGCAGGTGCACGTCCCAGCCCAATGCCTCGCGCGCCGCCTTGAACAGCTCGGGCACGACACGCAGATATTTGCTCGTCGACCAGACATTCTCGCTCGGCAGGTCGGCATCTGCCGGCTCGTAGAAATAGCGGTCCTTCGACACGCCATAGGTCGAGGCCATGCCCGGCACGCCGCATTGCAGGCGGATCGCCTTATAGCCTTGCTGTTGATAGTCGCGCGCAACCGCGACCGTCTCTTCGATCGACACGCCATTGGCATGACCATAGACCATGACACCTTCGCGCGATGCGCCGCCGAGCAGCTGGTAGAGCGGCAAGCCCGCGATCTTGCCCTTGATGTCCCACAAGGCTGTATCGACCGCGGCAATTGCCGTCATCGTCACCGGCCCGCGCCGCCAATAGGCACCCCTGTAGAGATATTGCCAGATATCCTCGATACGGTGCGCGTCGCGCCCGATCAGGCACGGCACGACATGTTCGCTGAGATAGCTGGCGACCGCCAGTTCGCGCCCGTTGAGCGTCGCATCGCCAACCCCGGTGGTGCCGTCATCGCAGACGATCTTGAGGGTAACGAAATTGCGCCCCGGGCAGGTCACGATGACATGGGCGGAAACGATCTTCGGCATGGCGCGTCCCTCAGGCGATTTCGAGCACGGCGGTCTTTAGCGCCGCCGAACTTGGCCCGGCCATGATATCGAACAAACCGGGTTCGACGACTTCCTCCATCGCCGCATTCCACAGCGCGAACGCCGCGGGGCCAAGCGTGAAGCGCACCGTCCGCCGCGCGCCCGCCGCCAGCGTGACGCGTTCGAACGCCTTGAGCTCGAGCACCGGCCGCGTCACCGACGAGACCTGGTCGCGGATATAGAGCTGGACGACCTCGTCGCCGGCACGCGCGCCGACATTGGCCACATCGACCTCGACCGTCACCGTGCCGCCGACCGCGATGCGCGGCGCCGACAGCCGTGGTTCGCCGACGGTGAAGCGGGTGTAGCTGAGGCCATGGCCGAAGGCGAACAGCGGCGCCTTGTCGTCGAACAGATAACCGCGCCGCGCCGAGGGCTTGTGGTTGTAGAAGAACGGCACCTGCCCGACATCGCGTACCACCGTCACCGGCAGCTTGGCGCCGGGATTGACGTCGCCGAATAGGATTTCGGCCATCGCAGTGCCGCCTTCCTGCCCGGCATACCAGCATTCGAGCAGCGCGTTCGCGCCGTTCACGATGCGCGGCCATGACGGCGGCCGGCCGTTGATCGCCAGCACGACGACCGGCTTGCCCGTCGCCTTCACCGCCTCGAACAGCGCATTCTGCTCACCGAGCAGATCGAGATCGGTGCGGTCGCCGAGATGGTTCGGCGCATAGCCCTCGCGGCTGGTCTGCTCGGTATCGCCGATCGCGAGCAGGACGATGTCGGCGCGCTGCGCGACCGCCACCGCCTCGGCGATCAGCTGGCGGTTGCGCGCGGGATCGGCGAGCAGCACCTCATTGGCCGAACGATCCTCGCTCTGCGTGATGAACACACCCTGGGCATGGAGTATCTCGGCCTTGCCGGCGAGGCGCGCGCGCACGCCGTCGAGCAGCGACACCGTGCTGCGCGGAATCGACGAATAGCCCCCCAGCCGCGCGATGGCGGCGTTGGGGCCGATTACCGCCACGCGGCGGTGCGCGCCCGGCGTCAGCGGCAACGTGCCGTCATTGACCAACAGCGCGATCGAGCGCCGCGCCGCCTCCAGCGCCAGCGCGCGCGCCTCGGCATTGGCGGTGAGCGAAGCGGCCGCCACGGCATCGGCCTCCCCGGCCTCGAACAGCCCGGCACGGAATTTGAGCGTCAGCATGCGCCGGCACGCGGCATCGACCAGCGCGACCGGCACCTGGCCGGCGCGCACCGCGTCGCCGAGCCCGCGATAGGACTTTCCGTCGGGCAGGTCGCAATCGACCCCGGCGAGTAGCGCGCGGTGCGCCGCGCCGTCATTATCGGCGGCGACGTGGTGAAAGGAGGCAAGCTCGCCGATCGCGGCATAATCGGACACAACCGCGCCGTCGAAGCCCCATTCCCCGCGCAGCACATCGTGCAGCAGCCAGCTATTGGCATGGCTCGGGACACCGTCGATCTCGTTATACGACGGCATCACCGCGCCGATATCGGTGCGGCTGACGACCGCGCGGAACGGCGGGAGGAAGGCGCTGCGCAATTCGCGCTTGCCGATCGGTGCCGGCGCGACATTGTTGCCCGCCATCGGCTGGCCGTGCCCGGTCATGTGCTTCAGCGTGGCGAACACCTTGTCCGGGGCGAGCGTCTTGCCCGTGCCCTGCAGGCCGGTGACCGCCGCCACGCCCATCTCGCCGCACAGATAGGGATCCTCGCCAAAGGTCTCCTCGATTCGCCCCCAGCGCGGGTCGCGCGCAATATCGACCACCGGCGACAGCGCCAGTACGGTGCCGTGCGCGCGCACCTCGCGCGCGATCACCGCATTGACGCGCTGCACGAGATCGCGATCGAAGCTGCCGGCCAGCGCGATCGCCTGTGGGAAGCTCGTCGCCTCGGGCGCCATATAGCCGTGCAGCGCTTCCTCGTGGAACAGGATCGGGATGCCCAGCCGGGTGCGCTCGCGCGCCCAGCGCTGCGCTGCATTGACGAAGGCAATGGTATCGGCGGGCTTGCGCCAGCGCCCGGTGACGTCGGCGGCGGTGTTGGTCGCGGTCGCGGCACCACCACGATCGGACGGCCGCGCAATCTGGCCGATGCCGTTGGGATAGGCCTGGTCGGCGAGCGCGGGATCGAAGGCACGCGCCGCGTCCATTACGTCGCGCTTGGTGGTCGACAGCGTGATCAGCTGCGCGACCTTCTCGTCGAGCGTCATGCGCCCTATCAGGTCGCTGACGCGCAGGTCGATCGGCGCGCGCCGGTCTTTGTAGACCAACCCCGCCGCCGCCATCGCCATGCCGGGCGCCAGCGCGAGCACCGAGGTCGAGCCCATCCAGCGCAGGAAATCGCGACGACTGGTCATGCCGTCACCGTCAGCATCGCGCTTTGCAGCTCGACCGAATTGGGACCGGTCATGATCTCGAAATCCCCGGGCTCGACGACGCGCTGCATATGATCGTTCCACATCTGAAGACTCTCCGGCGTAAGGCGCAGGGTGACGGTGCGGCGCTCGCCCGGCGCGAGCGTGACGCGGCGAAAGCCCTTGAGCTCCCTGATCGGCCGCGTGACCGAGGAAACCATGTCGCGGACATAGAGCTGGACGGTTTCGTCACCGGCGCGCGACCCGACATTGGTCACGTCGACCGACACATCGACCCCCGCGCCCGGCCCGATCGACGATGCCGAAAGCCGAGGCGCCGACAGCGCAAACCGGGTGTAGCTGAGCCCCCAGCCGAACGGGAACAACGGCGCGCTGTCGGCAAACAGATAGCCACGCCCCTGCGACGGCTTGCGGTCATAAGTCAGCGGCAATTGGCCGACGTCGCGCGGGATCGTCACCGGCAGCTTGCCGCCGGGATTGGCGTCGCCGAACAGCAGCCGAGCCAGCGCCGTGCCGCCCTGCTCGCCCGGATACCAAGCTTCGATCAGCGCGTTGGCCTTCGCGGCGATCGTCACGGTCGAGGCCGGTCGGCCGTTGATCAGGATGACGGTGATCGGCTTGCCGAGCACCTTCAGCGCATCGAACAACTGCTGCTGCTCGCCGACCAGATCGAGGCTGGCGCGGTCGCCGAGATGACTGTCGGCCCAAGCCTCGCGGCTGGTCTGTTCGGTATCGCCGAGCGTCAGCACGATCCGGTCAGCGCCGCGCGCGACCGCGACCGCCTCCTCGATCAGCCGGCGGTTGGTGGCGGGATCGGCCAGCCTCACCTCGTCGGCCCACCAGTCGTCATTCTCGGTAATCTTCACACCCTGCGCGAAGACGATCGTCGCCGCCGTGCCGGCGCGCGCCCGCATCCCCTCGAGCAGCGAGACGCTGTGCGGCGGCTGGCCATAATAGCCGCCGAGCCGCGCCACCGCCGCGCTCGGCCCGATCACGGCGATGGTGCCCTCAGGCCTGAGCGGCAGTATGCCGTCATTCTTGAGCAGCACGGCGGTGCGTTCGGCGGCGACGCGCGCCAGATCGCGCGCGGCGGCCGTGTTGGTCGCGGCGATCGCCGTCGCGACATCGCGATAGGGATTTTCGAACAGCCCGGCGCGAAACTTGAGCGCGAGCATCCGGCGCACCGCGGCGTCGATCGTGCTTTCCGGCAAACGTCCGCCCCGCACCGCCGCTTCCAGCGTCCCGTAGGAGCCGCCATCGGGCAGGTCGCAATCGATCCCGGCAGCCAGTGCCAGCGACGCGGCACCGGGCAGGTCGGCCGCGACATGATGCAGGTCATGCAGCTGGTCGATCGCGAAATAGTCGCTGACCACCGCGCCCTGATAGCCCCATTCGCCGCGCAGCACCCCCCGCAGCAGCCAGACATTGGCGTGGCTGGGGATGCCGTCGATCTCGTTATACGATGCCATCACCGCCGAGATCGCGGTGCGCTTCACCACCTGTTCGAACGGCGGGAAAAAGCGCTCGCGAAGTTCGCGCTCCGACAACGGCGCCGGCCCGACATTGGTGCCGCTCTGCGGCGCGCCGTGCCCGGTGAGGTGCTTGAGCGTGGCGAACACCTTGCCCGGTGCAAGCGTCGCGCTCGTCCCCTGCAACCCCTCGACCGCCGCCACGCCCAGCTCGCCGCACAGATACGGATCCTCGCCGAACGTCTCTTCGATCCGCCCCCAGCGTGGATCGCGCGCGACATCGACCACCGGCGACAGCGCCAGGCTGACGCCGCGCGCGCTGATTTCCTGCGCGACGACCGCGTTGATCGACCGTACCAAGGTCGGGTCCCATGACGAGGCCAGCGCGATCGCCTGCGGAAAGCTGGTCGCGCCGAGCGCGGCGTAACCGTGCAGCCCCTCCTCGTGGAACAGGATCGGGATGCCGAGCCGGGTCCGCTCGACCGCCCAGTGCTGGAGCGCGTTGACCAGCGAGATCGTCCGCTGCACGTCGCGCCCTGGCACCACACGCGGGCTGACCGCTCCGTTCGCATCCGACGGGCGCGCGAATTGCCCGATGCCATGCGGATGGACGACCGGCAGCTTGGCAGGGTCGAGTTCGAGCTTGTCGTCGAAGATCGCCGTCTTGGTCAGCCACACGCAACCGATCTGGGCGATTTTCTCGGCCAGCGTCATGCGCCCCAGCAGATCCTCGACGCGCGCAGCGACCGTCAGCTTCGGGTTACGATAGGGCAGAGCGGCGGGCGGGGAATCGGCGCGGTCCGGGTCGGGGGAAAGCGCAACGTCGGTGGCGCTGGACATGCGCGATTCCTCCCCTCGACCAGTCTGCGACGCGTGGCATTGCTGTCGATGCCATCGTTGTGGTAGCGTTACCATGCGCTCGCGACGGACGGCTTGTCAATGTCCGCACGACGGCGCGATAGCGGCAACGACCGGGCGCAGAGAGGATGAGGATATGATGGGCACGGTTCGCTGGCTATGGCTCGGCCTCGTCGCCGCAATTGCCTTCGCCAGCGCGACGCCGGCCTGCGCCGAAGACGGCTATGACCTCTGGCTGCGGTACCGGCCGTTACCCGCGACTCAGGCCAGCGCGTTGCGCGCGCACGTCGTGGTCGTGAATGGCGATTCCGCGACGTTACGCGCGGCCGCTGCCGAATTGCGCCGTGGCCTGTCGGGGTTGTCGGGCTCATCCGCCATCGTTCAGCCGGCGCGCGCCACCGGCACGGTAGTGCTTGCGGCGACCGACGACCGCGCGGTTGCCGCGCTACGGTTGCCGATCGCAGCGCTCGGCGACGAAGGTTATCTGGTCAGGACCGTGACGCTCGACGGCCGACGCGTCACGCTCGTCGCCGGCAACACCGACCATGGCGTCCTATACGGCACCTTCGCCTTGCTTCGCTGGCTCCAGCAGGGCAACGCGCTGGCCCGGGTAGATCTTCTTTCGACACCGCAGATCAAGCTGCGCGTGCTCGATCACTGGGACAATCTCGATCGCACCGTAGAGCGCGGCTATGCCGGCCAATCGCTATGGGACTGGTGGACGCTCCCCGATTATCGCGACCCGCGCTACACCGACTATGCCCGCGCCAATGCCGCGATCGGCGTGAACGGCACCGTGCTCAACAATGTCAACGCCAAGGCCGACAGCCTGGCCGCGCCTTACATCGCCAAGGCCGCCGCGTTGGCAGACATCTTCCGCCCCTATGGCATCAAGGTCTATCTCTCGGCGCGCTTCTCGGCACCGATCGAGCTTGGCGGCCTCAAGACCGCCGACCCGCTCGATCCGCAGGTTGCCGCCTGGTGGCGCGCCAAGGCCGATGAAATCTACCGCTCCATCCATGACTTTGGCGGCTTTCTCGTCAAGGCCAATTCGGAAGGACAACCGGGCCCGCGTGATTACGGCCGCACGCATGCCGATGGCGCCAACATGCTCGCCGCCGCGCTCGCCACGCATGGCGGCGTCGTGATGTGGCGCGCCTTTGTCTACGCGCAGGACAATCCGGTGGATCGCGCGCGCCAGGCGTTCGACGACTTCCAGCCGCTCGACGGCAAATTCGCCGCCAATGTGCTGGTGCAGGTCAAGAACGGCGCGATCGATTTTCAGCCGCGCGAGCCCTTTCATCCGCTGTTCGGCGCGATGTCGCGCACGCCGCTGATGATGGAATTCCAGATCACCAAGGAATATCTCGGCCAGGCTACGCATCTCGCCTATCTCGGCCCCTTGTTCGAGGAGACGCTGCGCAGCGATACGCTGGCGCGCGGCCCCGGCTCGACCGTCGCGAAAGTGGTCGACGGCACGCTTGATGGCCAAACACTGACGGGCATGGCGGGCATTGCCAATATCGGCACCGATCGCGACTGGACCGGCTCGACCTTCAACCAGGCAAATTGGTATACCTTTGGCCGCTTCGCCTGGGACCCCGATATCGCATCGGATACGGTCGCGCGCGAATGGGCGGCGATGACCTTCGGCCCGCGCCCGGCGCTGGTCGATCGTATCGCCGCGATGATGGCCGGGTCGCGCGAGGCAGTGGTCGATTACATGACCCCGCTCGGCCTCGCCCACCAGATGGCGACAAGCCACCATTACGGCCCCGGCCCATGGATCTCCGACCTCGCACGACCAGAATGGAACCCGGTCTATTACAACCGCGCCGACAAGGACGGCATCGGCTTCGACCGCACGGCAACTGGCAGCAATGCCATCGCGCAATATGCCACCGGCGTGGCGCGGCTGCTGGCCGATCCCGCGACCACACCGGAGCGCGAGCTGTTATGGTTCCACCATCTTCCCTGGGGCCATCGCATGGCGTCCGGCCGCACCTTGTGGGAGGAACTGGTCGCGCATTATGATCGCGGTGTGGCGGAGGTCGTGCAGATGCGCCGCGACTGGGCCACGCTGGCGCCGGAGATCGATGCCGAACGCTTCACCAAGACCGCGACCCTGCTCGCCGTCCAGGAACGCGAGGCGCGCTGGTGGCGCGACGCCAGCCTCGCCTATTGGATGTCGCTCAACGGCCTCGCGCTGCCGCCCGGCTCCCGGCCGCCGGCGCACGATCTCGCCTGGTACAAGGCGCAACATTTCCCCTATGCGCCGGGCAACCCCTAGCCCCGCCGCCGGGCGCGGGCGCAACGAAATATCCGCTACGGATGATCACCACTTGCGTCTGTATCTTGCGGCCGCCTACCGGTCGGTCATAGTCGTCGTCCGGAAAGGACCGTTATGAAAGAAATTCGCGGCTCGCGGCGGCATCACAACGTGCCGACGATCGCCGATGTCGCCCGGCAGGCAGGGGTCTCGCCGATGACCGTGTCGCGCGTCATCAACGCCAATGAAAGCGTCAAGCGCGAGACGCGCGAGCGCGTCGAGGCAGCGATCGCCGCGCTCAACTACGCGCCCAACGCTGCCGCGCGGACGCTCGCCGGCGGCGAGGAGATCCGCATCGGCCTGCTCCATTCCAACCCCAGCTTCGCCTATCTCAGCGCCTTTCTCGTCGGCAGCCTCGATCAGGCCAGCCGCAGCAATGTCCAGCTGGTGGTCGAGAAGTGCGACGAGCCCGGGCAGGAACAGGCGGCGATCGACCATCTGCTCAAGGGCCGGGTCGATGGCATCATCCTCCCGCCGCCGCTGAGCGATTCGCCAGAGGTGCTTGCCGCGATCGAGCGGGCGGGCGTACCGATCGTCGCCGTGTCCACCGGCCGCGCACCCGACTGGGCACTGTCGGTGAGCATCGACGATTTCCAGGCCGCCTATGACATGACACGGCATCTCGGCGAACTCGGGCATCATCGGATCGGCTTCATCACGGGCAACCCCGATCACACGGCCAGCGCAGAACGCCTCGCCGGCTACCGCTCGGCGCTCGCCGATCTGAAACTGCCCGACGCGCCCGAGCTCGTCGCCCAGGGGCTGTTCACCTATCGCTCGGGGCTCGACGCCGCCGATCTGCTGCTCGATCTCGATACGCCGCCGACCGCGATCTTCGCCTCCAACGACGACATGGCGGCAGCCGCCGTCGCGATCGCGCATCGGCGCGGGCTCGACGTGCCCGGCGACCTGACGGTGTGCGGCTTCGACGACACCGTGCTCGCGACGACGATCTGGCCCGAACTGACCACGATCCGCCAGCCCGTCATCGAGATGTCGCGCACTGCGGTCGAATTGCTCGTTCACGCCATTCGCATGGCCAAGGCCGGGCGATCGGCCGATATCGGCGAGCCGCACGTCCTCGCCGCCTATACGCTGATCCGTCGCCAGTCCGACGCCGCGCCGCGCCGCCGCCCGGCGACGCAGCGCGCGCGGACGCCGCGCTAACTCAGCCCGGCATATCTTCAAGTTCGCGGCCGCGCGTCTCGTTGACCAGCGCCTTGACGAAGAAGAACGAGACGAACGCACTGGCGGCGTAGAAGCCATAGGTGATCGGCAGGCCGATATTGGCCGCCAGCCACGGAAAGCTGACGCTGATCCCGAAATTCGCGCCCCATTGCGCGAAGCCCGACACCGCAAGGCCCGAACCGCGGATCTGCGTCGGGAACATCTCGCCCAGCATCACCCACATGATCGGGCCCCAGCTGAGGTTGAACAAAGCGGAATAGGCCAGCGCGCTGCCGAAGGCGAGCTTGCCGATGCCCGGCGTCATGTGCAGCCCGCCATCGCTCATCGTCGCGGTCGAGAAGGCATAGGCCATCAGCGCCAGCGTGACCGCCATGCCGAACGAGCCAATCAACAGCAGTGGCTTGCGGCCGATGCGGTCGACGGTGAAGATCGTCAGCACGCAGGCGCCGATCGAGACCAGCCCCGAAATGATGTTGATGATCAGCGCGTCATCCTCGCTGAAACCAACCGAACGCCACAGCACCGCGCCATAATAGAACACGATGTTGATGCCGACGAGCTGCTGGAACACGGCAAGGCCGATCCCCGCCCAGACGATCGGGCGGACCTTGCCGCCGGCATCGAGCAGGTCGGAGAGCTTGGGGCGATGGTTGTCGGCGGCGAGGCTGCCGCGAATTTCGGCGACCTTCTCGCGCGCATGCTCGGCGCCGAACAGCTTGGTCAGCACGACCTCGGCCTCGGCATCGCGGCCCTTGAGTACCAAGTAGCGCGGGCTTTCCGGGATCAGCAGCAGCGTGAAGAGATAGATCAGCGCGGGGATGACCTGCAGCCAGAACATCCAGCGCCACGCCGGATAATCGAACCACAAATCGCGCGTCGATCCGCCGGCACTGTGTGCGAGCGCATAATTGGCGAAGAATGCGCCGGTCAGGCCGGTGATGATCATGATCTGCTGCACGCTCGACAGGCGGCCGCGGATGTTCGCCGGAACCACCTCGCTGATATAGACCGGCGCGAGCACGCTCGCCGCGCCGACGCCGAGACCGCCGATGATCCGCGCGACGATGAACATCACCGATGAGGTCGCAGCGCCCGCGCCGAGCGCGCTGCCGACGAACAGCACCGCGGCGATCATCATCACGCCGCGCCGCCCGATCCGGTCGGCAAGACGGCCGGCGATGAATGCGCCGGCGGCGCAGCCGAGCAAGATCGCGCCGACATTGAGCCCGGTGCCGAGCTTCGACAGGTCGAAGGTCTTTTCCAGCCCCTCTTGCGTGCCGTTGATCACGCCGCTGTCATAACCGAACATGAAGCCGCCGATCGTCGCCACCGCGACGATCAGCGCAATGAAGGCCATGTTGACCCGCGCCGTGCTGGCCCCCGCCGAGCCGGGCGCCGAACCTGATGGTGTTGCCGTTGTCATCGTCTCACCCGCTCCTGTATTTTCTCGTTTTTCGTTTTTAGTAATCTCGTTTTAGTTCAGACCTTCGCCGGCGTGACCGGCAACCCCGCGACACCCGGATCGAAGGCGAACAGGTCGCCCGCCTGTGACTGGGCGCGAAGCTCGCTTTCGCTCAGCCCCTTGCGCGCCGTCGTCGCATAGGCGGTGCGCAGCCCGGGGCCGCCAAAGGTCATCTTGGTCACATTGGCGACGGGGAAACGCACCGTGCGCACGAGCTTGCCCGCCGGATCGTAGCGCCGCACGCCCCAGCCGGCATAGAGGCCCGTCCACAAGCAGCCCTCGGCGTCGATCACGGTGCCGTCGGGATAGCCGGCGCCCTCCTCGATCGTGACATGCGACACGGGCTTGCCCAGCGACCCGTCGTCATGGATCGGCACGCGCCAGATGACCTTGCCGAGCGTGTCCGTGTGGTACAGCGTCCGGGCATCCGCGCTGACCGCAGGGCCATTGGTAATCGCGACCGCCGGCAGGCCGGTATCGACGCAGGTGCCGTCGGCGCAGCGATACAGCCGCCCGGTCACCTTGCTCTCGCCATTATCCATGCTGCCGAACCACAACCGCCCGCGCGTATCGGTGGTCGCATCGTTGAGGCGATTGCCCGGCTGGTCGGGTTCGGGATGGTGCAGCAACGCGAAGCTGCCGGCCTCGGGGTCGAAACGAAACAGCCCGGTCTGCAGCCCGACGATCATCCCGCCCATTGTCGCGGGCAACACCCAGCCGACCTGCGCCGGCGTATCCCAGTGGCGCAACTGCCCGCCCGCCGGGTCGAAGCGAAAGACGCGCTGGCCCTTGATATCGACGAACCACACCGCGTCGCCGAACCACAATGCGCCCTCGCCGAGCGTCGCGGCGACGTTCGCTACCGAATGGACATTGTCAGCCATAATTTACCGCCACCCTGCATCGACGAAATATTCGTGCCCCGTGCACATCCGTGCATCGTCCGATGCCAGGAACAGCGCAAGGGCAGCAACGTCGGCCGGCTGGATCCGCCCCGGCAGGCACTGCGCCGCGACGATTTCGTTCTCGCCCTCGGGCGTATACCATTGCTCCTGGCGCGGCGTCTGGACATTGCCCGGGACGATCGTCGTGACGCGGATGCCGTCGCGGCCAAGATCGCGCGCCATGCTCCGCGTCATGCCCTCGATCGCCGCCTTGGCGGTCTGGTAGAGTACGAGATCGGGCAGGCCGAGATGCCAGCTGATCGAGCCGAAATTGATGATCGCGCCGCCGCCCGCCGCCTTCATCGCCGGAATCACCGCCTGTGCGGCAAAGAACAGATGGCGCAAATTGGTCGCCATGCGCTCGTCCCAATAGGCCGGGGTGACCTCGCCGATCCGGTGCCGGTCGTCATTGGCAGCGTTGTTGATCAGAATGTCGATCCCGCCAAGCGCCGCCGCGATCCGGCCGATCGTCGCGGCCAGCGCCTCCAGATCGCGCAGGTCGCAGGCGTGAAAGCCGCCCGGGGAAAAACGCGACGCGATCGTCTCGCCGGCCTGCTGGTCGATATCGATGAACGCGACCCGCGCCTTTTGCGCCGCGAACGCCTCGACCATGCCCGCACCGATGCCCGTCGCACCGCCGGTCACCAGCACGCGCTTGCCGGCAAGGCTGGGATAGCTGGCGCGGGTGCGGCTTTCTTCGATCACTGCCATCGCCGTCACTTGATCGTCTCCAGCAGGCCGCGTCGCGCGAGATTGGCCATCAGCGCGCCGATACCGAACGCCCAGGGGTCGGCGTCGCGCGACGTCGTCACGCGGTTGACCAGCCGGCCGAGCCGCGCACTTTCGATCGTCACCCGGTCGCCAATCTTGTGGGTGAAGCCACGCCCCGGCTCGTCGCGATCCTGCACCGGCGCGAACAACGTGCCGAGAAACAGCACGAACCCATCGGGATATTGATGTTCGCTCAGCGTCTGGCGCACGAGATCGAGCGGGTCGCGGCTGATCTCGGCCATGTTGCTCACGCCGTCCAGTTCATAGCCGTCCTCGCCATCGATGCGCAGCCGCACCTCGGCATGGCGCACATCGTCGAGCGTGAAGCCGTCGTCGAACAGGCGGATCAGCGGGCCGAGCGCGCACGACGCATTATTGTCCTTGGCCTTGCCGAGCAGCAGCGCCGAGCGCCCCTCGAAGTCGCGCAAATTGACGTCGTTGCCCAGCGTCGCGCCAACCGCGCGCCCACGCGAATCGACCAGCAGTGCGATTTCCGGCTCGGGATTGTTCCAGGTCGAATCCGAACGGATGCCGATATCGGCATCGGCGCCGAGGCTGGCGAGCACCGGCGCCTTGGTGAAGACCTCGGCATCGGGGCCGATCGCCACCTCGAGATATTGCGACCACAACCCATCCTCGATCAGCGCCCGTTTGAGCGCCGCCGCTGCGGGCGATCCCGGTACGACCGAACGGATCGATCCGCCGACGCGTGCTTCGAGCCGCGCCCGGATCGCCGACGCCGCCGACCAGTCGCCGCGCGCACGCTCCTCGATGACGCGCTCGATCGCCGACACCGCGAAGGTCACGCCGGCCGCCTTGACGCATTGCAGGTCGACAGGACTGAGCAGTCTGATCGTCTTGATGTCGAACGCGCCGAGCGCAATACCGCCAGCGCCGGAAAAGTCGCCAGCCTCGACCAGCGCCGCCACGGTCGGCGCGACCCGCGCCATGTCGAAGGTCTGGCCGCCCAGCACGAGGATCGGACTGGGCCCGTCATCGGTCAGCATCCGCCCGACAAACGCGCCTGCCACCCAATCAACCGGTAGCGTCGACGCGTTCGCGTCGGCAACGGCCACCATATCCCCTCCACTCGACTTGAACGCTTGATAGCGCTACCAACACTAGCGATGCGAGGCTGTCAAGAGCCACCGCATGCAGGGGAGAGACGTGCGATGAAAGCGATTCGCCTGCTGATGGTCGTTGCCGCGGCGGCCTTGTCGCTCGGCGCGACGCCGCGCCCCGCCGACAACTGGGTCGGCAGCTGGGCGACGGCGCAGCAGCTTCCCGAGGATCGCAACGCCTTGCCCGACGTCGATCTGCAGGATTCGAGCCTGCGGCAGGTGGTGCGGCTGTCGCTCGGCGGGCAGCGGCTGCGCGTCCTGCTCAGCAACGCCTTTGGCACCGCACCGCTGCTGGTCGGCGCGGCGCATGTCGCGCGCGCGCCGGCCGCCGACCGCGCGGCGATCGACCCGCGCAGCGATCGCGCGCTGACCTTCGATGGCGCCCCGTCGGTGCTGATCCCCGCTGGCGCGAGCTACTGGTCGGATCCGGTGACGTTCGACGCGCCGCCACGTGCCATCGTCGCGGTGACGATCTACCTGCCGCGCGCGCCGCAACGCCAGACGAGCCACCCGGGCTCGCGCGCGACCAGCTATCTCGTCCATGGCAATCATGTCGGCGATGCAGACCTGCCCGGCGCGCGGCACTTCGAACATTGGTACCAGCTCGCCGGAATCGCGGTCGCGGCGCCGCCCCCCGCGACAGCGATCGTCGCGTTCGGCGATTCGATCACCGACGGGCACGGCGCGACCGACAATGGCAATGATCGTTGGCCCGATCGCCTCGCCGATCGGCTGCAGGCAACGCCGGGAATGCGGGGGCATGGTGTGCTCAACATGGGTCTCGGCGGCAACCGCCTGTTGCTCGACGGGCTCGGCCCCAACGCGCTGGCGCGCTTTGACCGCGACGTGCTCGCGCAACCCGGTGTGCGGCATCTCATCCTGCTCGGGGGCATCAACGATCTCGGCACGCTGACGCGCGACGCGCCGGCGGACCCTGACGCGCACGCCGCGCTCGTCGCACGGATGATCGGCGTCTATCGCCAGATCGTCGCGCGCGCGCGCGGTGCCGGGATCAGAGTCTATGGCGCGACCATCCTGCCCGACGGCACCTCGGCTTATTACCATCCCGATGCGTTGAGCGAGGCCGATCGTCAGGCGGTCAATGCCTGGATCCGCGCGCCCGGCCATTTCGACGCGGTGATCGACTGGGACGAGGTAACACGCGACCCCGCCGATCCGCGCCGCATGCGCAAGGAGCTCGATTCGGGCGACGGCTTGCATCCCTCGGCCGAGGGTTATCGCGTCATGGCCGCGGCGATCCCGCTTGCGCTGTTCCGCTGACGCTGTGCCGGGCTGGACCTCGGCCCGGCGATCGGCGAGACACCGGACATGCGCGCCACCGCCCCATTCCGCATCGCCGCGCGCCGCGCGCCGGCGCGGTGCTGAACCGATGCCGGCCACCTTCTGGCTCGCGCTGGCGATCGTCGCGGAAGTTATCGCAACCTCGTCGCTCAAGGCGTCGGCGGCCTTCACCCGGCCGCTGCCGTCGCTGGCCGTGGTCCTAGGCTACGCCACCGCCTTCTACTGCCTCTCGCTCGCGCTGCGCACCATGCCGGTCGGCATCGCCTATGCCCTGTGGTCGGGCGCCGGCATCGTGCTGGTCACCGCGATCGCCTGGATCGTCTACGGGCAGAAGCTCGACGCGGTGGCGCTGGCCGGCATGGCGTTAATCATCCTCGGCGCCGCTTTGCTCAACCTGCGCGCGCCGCACGGGTGAGCGCAGACCGTCACGCCTTCGCTCAATAACATTTGCCGGGTATCGCCGCCGGGAAGCGCGCCGGATCGATCCCGCGCCGCGCCAGGCTCTCCTGCAGTGCGATCAACGGCGCGTCGCGCGCCTCGTCGGTCAGCTGGAAGGTGCCCCAATGGATGCCGATCGCGCGCTTCGCCTCGATGTCGAGCATGATCCGCACCGCCTCGTCGGGGTCGACATGCTGCGCCGCCATGAACCAGCGCGGCGCGTAGGCGCCGATCGGGATCAAAGCGAGCTCGGGCGCGCCGTAGCGGCGATGCATCGCGCGGAAGATCGCGCCATCGCCATAACCGGTATCGCCGGCGAAATAGACCTGCGTGCCGCCGCTGCGCAGCATGAACCCGCCCCATAAAGCCATGCGTCGGTCGCCGATGCCGCGCGCCGACCAATGCTGCGCCGGTACGATATGCACCTCGGCACCGCCGCCAAGCTCGACCCGCTCGCCCCAGTCGCCGGCGGTGATCCGCGCCGCCGGCACCGCGCGCCTGACGATCGCGTCATTGCCCAGCGGCGTGACGATCAGCGGCCGGTGCACCGCCACGAGCCGCCGCAGCGTCGCGATGTCGAGATGGTCGTAATGGTTGTGCGACAACAGCACCGTATCGATCGGCGGCAGCCTGTCGAAGGCGATGCCCGGCGCGGTCACGCGCTTCGGCCCGACGAGCTGCGTGGGGCTCGCCCGCTCCGACCACAGCGGGTCGGTCAGGATGTTGCGCCCGGCGAGCTGGATCAGCAGCGTCGCATGCCCGACTGCGGTCACGCTGAGTCCGGCGATCCGCGGCTCGGGCACGCTCGGCGTCACCGCCACGCTGCGCGGCCAGGCGGCGGCTTTCTCGCGCAATTTCCAGCGCAGTACCTGCCCCAGCCCGCGATCGGTGGTGGCATGGCCGGGATTGAAGAAACGCGTGCCGTCGAAATGGTCGCTCGGCGGACCCTGATAATATCTGTTCATGCCGCGCGGCGCGTCCCTTCATGTCTCGGGCATAGATGGGTGGGCAGCGGCGCATCGACCAGTAGGCGCGGCCGATCCGCTACCGACCCGTCTATAATGAGTCAGATCGGTCGGATTATTCCTTACACCGCACTGCGGTTTGCCACCCGTCGCGGCGTCTTTCCCATGAGCGTGGCAGGGGATTTGCGTGGCGACGATAGGGTTTCAGGCGACGCGCATGCTGTATCGGCGGCACAGCCACCGCCTGCCGTCGCTCGACACCGTGCTGCGCTTCCTCGCGCCGGCGATTTCACTGCTCGTCCTCGGTGCTGCGATCCTCGCGCTGCGCCTGCTCGATTTCCACGCCGTGCTCGCTTTGGTGCCGCGCAGCCCGGTCTTCTGGCTCGTCTTCGTCGCGGTCTATATTACGCCCATTGCCGCCGACTATGCCATTTATCGTCGCGTCTGGCGCCTGCCGCTTGCCGGCTTGGTGCCGCTGACGCGCAAGCTGATCGGCAACGAACTGGTCGCCGGCTATGTCGGTGACGCCTATCTCTATGGCTGGGCGCACCGCCACGGGGTCGCCGGCAAGAATGGCCTGCGTACCATGAAGGACGTGGCGATCCTCTCGGCGGTGGCGAGCAACCTCACGACGATGCTCGCCGCTGCTTTGGCCTTCCCCTATCTCGGGCTGCTCGCGCTGCACATCCCGCCCTGGACCGTGGCGGCCGCGATCGCGCTGGTCCTCGCGCCACCGCTCGTCGCCTTGCTGTTCGGACGCCAGCTGTTCAGCCTGCCGCCGGTCCTGCTGCGCTGGGCGCTCGGCGCGCATCTCGCCCGCGCGCTCGGCACGACCGTGCTGACCGCGTGGCTGTGGCACCTGGCGCTCCCCGAGGTCGCGCTCAAATGGTGGGTGGTGTTCGCCGCGCTCAGGCTGGTGCTGTCGCGCCTGCCCAACGTCTCGAGCAAGGACGTGTTGCTCGCCGGTCTCGCCGTGCTGCTGCTCGGCCGCCATGCCGATGTCGCCACGCTGCTGACGATGATCGCGACGATCACTGTCGCGGCGCATATTATCGTTAGCCTCGCGCTGTCGGGCCACGAACTTCTCGGCAGCATCCTCGCTCGGCTGCGCGGTACGGCGCGGCGGGCGCCCACGCTTCTCCCGCTACGCGACCAGCGACTTCAGCGGCACCGCGGGATCGGCCAGCGCTTCGCGTGGCGGCGCAAGCCGGCCCGTCACCAGGGCCCGCCCCTGCGCGTAATCGCGTACCATGTTGACGCAATCCAGCGCGATCACCGTCCCGTGCTTGAGATAGACAATGGAGAAACCCGCCTTGTCGATCGTCCCCCGGACGACGAGATCGTCATAGCCGCGTGACAGCCCGACGGTCTGCAGCTTGAGATCATACTGGTTCGACCAGAACCACGGCACCGCCTCATAAGGGGCCGGGTTACCGATGATCGCCTGCACCGCCGTCTTGGCCTGGTCGTTGGCATTCTGCACCGATTCGAGCCGGATCCACTCCCCCTCGGCATAGACGCTCTGATGTTCGGCGCAGTCGCCGATCGCATAGATGTCGGGCAGGCTGGTCCTGCACTGCGCGTCGACGCGCACCCCGTTGCCGAACGCCGCGCCGGCATCGACCAGCGGCCCGACCGCCGGCACGATGCCGATCCCGACGATCACCATCTGCGCCGGGATCACCTCGCCATCGGCCAGCGTCACCCCGGTGACGTGACGATCCGCGCCGGTCAGCGCCGTCACCGACGCGCCGAGCCGGATATCGACGCCATGCGCGCGGTGTTCGGCCTCGTAGAAGCGCGACAGCGGTTCGCCGGCAACGCGCGCCAGCACGCGGTCGAGCGCCTCGACCACCGTCACCTTCTTGCCGAACTTGACCAGCGCCGATGCCGCCTCGAGCCCGATATAGCCGCCGCCGATCACCACTGCCTCGCATACCTGCGGCATCTCGGCGATCATCCGGTCGGCGTCTTCCTTGTTGCGCACGGTATGCACGCCGGCGAGATCATGCCCCTCGCAGGCGATGCGGCGCGGGCTGCCGCCGGTCGCCCAGATCATGATGCCATAGCCGACCGTCGAGCCATCGGCGCAGGTCACGCGGTGCGCGGCCGGATCGACCGTGGTGACATGCCGGCCGAGCAACATCGTGATGCCGCGCTCGGCCCACAGCGCGGCGGGGCGCAGGAGCATGCGCTCGAACGGCTTCTCCCCGGCGAGATATTCCTTCGACAGCGGCGGACGATCATAGGGGAGTTCGGTCTCGTCGCCGAGGATCGCGATGCGCCCGGCAAAGCCCGCCTGGACCAGCGCCAGCGCCGCCTGCGCCCCGCCATGGCCACCGCCGACGATCAGCACGTCAAAATGTGGCTGGTCGTCCATCGTGCTGCCCCTCGTCATAGCGTCGGGGCGGTCGTTAGCGCGGCGAGCCGCGGCCGTGCAATCCGCATTGTCCCGGACACGGGGCACATCGCTCCGCGGGCGGCAGGTCGGACGACTATCCTGCTGCCGCAACCACCGATCCGCCGAGCGCGCGTTCAAGCGCCGCCTCCAGGTCGTCGAGCCGATAGGGCTTGCTCAACACCTCGACGCCCGCCGGCGGCGGATTGCCGGCGGGCAAGTCGCCATAACCCGTCGTCAGCGTTACCGGCAAACCGGGATAATCCTGCTCCAGCAGCCTCGCCAGCGCGACACCGTTCATCTCGCCCGGCATTACGACGTCGCAAAATACCGCATCCACCTTCGCGCCCGCTTCGAGCAGCGTCAGTGCGTCGCGGGCATTGGCGGCGGGCACGGTATCATAATCGAGCTGCTTGAAGAGCGCCGCGGTAATGTCGGCGAGAAGGAGATTGTCCTCGACCAGCAATATCGTCTTGCGCGGCGCCGCGACCTCGGCGCGCACGGCGGGTTCGTCGTCAGGTATCGCGCGCTCGCCGCCCTGTTCGGCGAGACGACGTTCCTCCATCTCGCGCGTCAGCGCGACGGTATGCTGCTCGACGATCTTTCCCAACATCGCCTCGTTGGCGACAAGTTTGCGGTTGGTGTCGGCAAGCTGCGTAATCGCCGCCTCGCGCGCCGCCAGTTCGGCCTCGACCGCCGCGGCTTTGGCGCGCGCCTCGGCGAGCGCCTTCACATCCTCCAGCAACTCGCGCGATCGGCGCAGCGTTTCGGCCTGCGCCGCATCGTCGAGGCGCCGGTTCGCCTCTTCAACCGTGTCCAACCGCATGTGCAGCGCGGCGATCTCTTCCAGATTGGATGCCGCGGCGTCGCGCGCGAGCCCCTCGTCGAAGCCGTTCATCGCGCGCACGATTTGCGCGGCGGTGAACGGCTTTTGCAGGATCAGGCTTTTCGGCACGCCGACCGCCGCCCATTCGCTACCGTCGCCACCGGTCACATAGATCACCACGACATCGGCGTTGCGCGTCCGCGCCGCGCGCGCCACGTCCCAGCCGTTCGGCCCAGGGCCGAGATCGAGGTCGGTTATCAGCGCGGTGAAGACGCTGTCGGGCGCCGCGAGCAGCGCACACGCTTCATTACCGTCGCTGGCGATCGTTACGGCATAGCCACGCTCCTGCAGCGTCCGGCGTAGCGCCTCGGACAAGGGCCGCGCGTCCTCGACGAGTAGGATCGATGCCGTCGCATCCATTGCTGCACGCCTCATTGGCAAGAAAGGGAGCCGCAGCGCGGTCTCTCGGCGCGGCGTGCCAGGGGCGCCAACGGTAGGTCCACCATAGCAGATCGGGTGCCGACCGCCCAGATCATCGCCGCGGCACCGATCGTGTTTTGGGCGCGGCTTGGCATAAAGGCTGCGCCGCGGGAGCCGCGCGCAGCGCGGCGCGTTGGCACCCGGCACAGTGTGGGAGGCGATCGATGACCATCGGCAAGACGCGCGGCGCGCACCGGACGAGCCAACCGGCGATGGTACGGCCATGAGCGACGAGACAGATGCAGCGGCGTTGCGCGCACGCATGGAAGCCGCTGCGGCTGCGATGGATTTCGAGGAGGCACGACGGTTGCGCGATCTGCTCAACCTGATGCGGGGCGGGGCGAGCCGCGCCGAGGCCGAGGCCAGCGACACTGCCGGCCTGGTGCGACAGCAGCCCGGCCGGATGGGTCTCGGCACCAGCCAGCAGCGCATGGCCCCGCCGCCGGGCTGGACTCCGCCGGCCAAGCCCGACCCGATGACCCGACAGCGCAGCAAGCCGCGTCGCCCACGCTGATCGGTCTGGGGTCGGGCTCCGATCTTGCCGGCCACCACCGCCCGAAGAGTGCGGTGGCCCCTTTTCCCTGACCGACCCGGCGCTATGCTGCCGGCTGGTATCAAGGACGGTCCGGCACCCGCCGACCGCGGTGGGGGGAACAGGGCATGCCGGCAACCGACGCCGCACCGACGACCGATCAGGGCATACTCGCGCGGCGCTTCGACTTCGCGTCGCGCGGCACCGACCTGCGTACCGAGATGCTCGCCGGCGCCACCACTTTCCTGACCATGGCCTATATCATCCTGGTCAATCCGGCGATCCTTGGCCAGGCCGGCATGCCCGTCGCGGCGGTTGCCGCCGCGACCTGCTTTGCCGCCGGCATCGCCAGCATCATGATGGGCCTCAGCGCCAATGTCCCGCTCGCGCTCGCGCCGGGCATGGGTCTCAACGCCTATTTCGCCTTCACGGTGGTCGGCGCGATGGGCGTGCCGTGGCAGACCGCGCTCGGCTGCGTGTTCGTCTCGGGAGTCGCCTTTCTCGCGCTGACGCTGGCCGGTATCCGCCAGATGATCGTCGCGGCGATCCCGCCGCATCTGTTCGCCGCCGTTGCCGGGGGCATCGGTCTGTTCATCGGCTTCATAGGGCTGCGCAACGCCGGCATCGTCGTCAACGACGCCGCGACCGGCGTCGCGCTCGGCAACCTCCATGCCGCCGGCGCCCTGCTCGCGCTGTTCGGGCTGGTGCTCATCGCCGTGCTCGATGTGTGGCGGGTGCGCGGCGCGATGCTGATCGGCATCGTTGCCACCACATTGCTCGGCTGGCTGACCGGCATGGTCAGCTTCACCCCGCAACCCTATTCGCTCGCCGCGCTCGGCCAGACCGCCTTCGCGCTCGATCTTTCCGGCGTGTTTGGCGGCGCCGGCAAGCACGGGCTCGGCGTGGTCGAGATCCTGTTCGTGTTCCTGTTCGTCGACCTGTTCGACAATCTCGGCACACTCGTCGCGGTGACAAAGCGGGCCGGCCTGATCGCCCCTGACGGCAGGATCCCGCGCCTCAACCGCATGCTGATCGTCGATTCGCTCGCGACGATGATCGGCGCGCTCGCCGGGACCAGCACCGTCACCGCCTATGTCGAGAGCGCCGCCGGCGTGCAGGCCGGCGGGCGCACCGGGGTCACCGCGATCGTCACCGGCCTGTTGTTCCTCGCGGCGATGTTCGTCGCGCCCTATGCCCAGCTCGTACCGCTGGCGGCCGCCGCGCCGGCACTGATCCTGGTTGGCGCGCTGATGATGGCCCCACTCGCCGATATCGCCTGGGGCGAACCCGAGGTCGCGATCCCCGCCTTCCTCACCGTGGCGATGATCCCGCTGACCTTCTCGATCGCCAATGGCCTCGCCTTCGGCATCACCGCCCATGCGCTGCTCAAGCTGCTGCGCGGCAAGGTCGCGCGCGGCGATGCGCTTCTGCTCATCCTCGCTGCGCTGTTCGTCATCCGCTTTGCCTGGCTGGCGACGGCGGCCTGACGCTTCGCTGCGCGTCGCACGCCACCGATTGATTCAACTTTTCGCTGCCTCGGGCATCGCAGCCCTATGCCTATCATCGCGCACGTCCCGCTCCCTGCCCCGCACCGCGTCACCGGCACGTGCCGTTGGAACCCCATTTTTATTCGCATTCCCTGCCAAATTCCCTGCCATGTTGGCGTTGGCAGGGAAAAGCGGCCCCCGCGCCGCAGGGAAATCGTTGGACATGCACGACGTCAGCCCGTGATCCGCGCCGGGTTTCGGCGCGCGCCCGAACGCGCTACGGCGACGCGCCCATGACGCTCACCGCCTTCCGTGCCGAACTGCTCAGCGTTCCCGACGACCCGCGCGCCGGGGCTGGGCCGCTGCACCATGAAGACGGCCTGCTCGTCGTCGAGGACGGCATCGTCGTCGCGTTCGGTGCCTATGACACGCTCGCACCGCGCTATCCCGGCGTTGCGGTCGAGCGGCTGGCGGGGCTCGTCGTCCCGGGCTTCGTCGACGCGCACATCCACTACCCGCAGACCGACCGCATCGCCGCACACGGTGCGCAGCTGCTCGACTGGCTCGAACGCCACATCTTCGCTGAGGAAGCGCGCTTCGCCGACCGCGCCCACGCCGACGCCGTTGCGGGCTTCTTCCTCGACGAGCTGCTGCGCAATGGTACGACCAGCGCGCTGGTCTTCGCCACCGTCCATGCCGCCTCGGTCGACGCGCTGTTCGACGCCGCGCTGGCCCGCGACATGCGGATCGTCTCGGGCAAGGTGCTGATGGACCAAGGCCCCGCAACCTTGTGCGACAGCGTCGCCGATGGCCGCGCCGACAGCGAGGCGCTGATCGCGCGCTGGCGCGGCCGCGGGCGGCTCGGCTACGCCGTCACGCCGCGCTTCGCGCTGACCTCGTCCGACGCGCAGCTGGCCGATGCCGGCGCGCTGCTCGCCGCGCACCCCGACGCCCTGCTCCATACCCATCTCGCCGAGAACATGACCGAAGTCGCCGCCGTCGCCGCGCGCTTCCCCGACGCGTCCGACTATCTCGACGTCTATGATCGCTTCGGGCTCGTCGGCCCGCGTTCGGTGTTCGCCCACGGCATTCATCTCGGTGATCGCGCGCTGGCGCGGATGGGCGCGGCGGGCAGCGCGATCGCCTTTTGCCCGACCAGCAACCTGTTCCTCGGCTCGGGGCTGTTCGATCTCGCCGCCGCCGATCGCCACAGCGTGACGGTCGGCATCGGCAGCGATGTCGGGGCGGGCACCAGCTTCTCGCTGCTCGCGACGCTGGGCGAGGCGTACAAGGTCGGCCAGTTGCGCGGGACGAGCCTCGACCCATTCCGCGCGCTGCATCTCGCCACGGCCGGCGGCGCCAAGGCGCTTGGGCTTGCCGACCGCATCGGGGGGCTCCAGCCGGGCCAGGAAGCCGACTTCGTGGTGCTCGACGACCGGGCGACGCCGCTGCTGGCGCGCCGCACGGCGGGCGCGAGCCTGTTCGACCGGCTGTTCGCACTGCAGATCCTCGGCGACGACCGCGCGATTGCCGCCACCTTTCTTTCGGGCAAGCGCGCCCATGTCCGTGGTGGAATCCCATGCTGAAGAGCTTCCTGACCGTCTTCGAGCCCTTCGTGCTGTCGCTTCTCGGCACGGTGCTGCTCGCGACCGTCCTGCCGCCGCGGGGGGCCTTCGTGGCGATCTTCGACACGGCGGCGACCGCCGGCATCGTGCTGCTGTTCTTCCTCCACGGCGCCAAGTTGTCGCGCCAGGCGATCTGGGACGGCATGCGCAACTGGAAGCTGCATCTGTCGGTGCTGGCGGTGACCTTCGGGCTGTTCCCGCTGCTCGGCCTCGGGCTCAGCCACCTGCCTTTCGTCGCCGCACCGGTCGCAGCGGGGCTGCTGTTCCTCACTTTGCTGCCCTCGACCGTCCAGTCGTCGATCGCCTTTACCGCCGTCGCGCGCGGCAATGTCGCGGCGGCGGTGTGCAGCGCGTCCTTCTCCAACCTGCTCGGCATTGTGCTGACCCCGGCGCTGGTCGCGCTGCTGATGCATCTGGGGGCCGGGTCGAGCGGCGGCGAGCTGGCGGCGGTCGACAAGATCGTCATCCAGCTGCTCGTGCCGTTCGTCGCCGGGCATCTGCTGCGCCCGCTGATCGGCGGCTTTGTCGCGCGTCACAAGCCGCTGGTGACGATCGTCGATCGCGGATCGATCCTGCTCGTCGTCTATACCGCGTTCGGCGCGGCGGTGGTCGAGGGGCTGTGGCACCGCGTCTCGGGGTTCGACCTCAGCGTCATCCTGATTCTCTGCTCGCTGCTGCTGGCGCTGGTGCTGGCGGCGACCTGGGCGATCGGCCGCATCTTTCACTGGCCGCGCGCCGACGCGATCGTGCTGCAGTTCTGCGGCTCCAAGAAGAGCCTCGCCTCGGGCGTGCCGATGGCCGGCGTGTTGTTCCCCGCAGCGCAGGTCGGCGTGATCCTGCTGCCGCTGATGCTGTTCCACCAGATCCAGCTGATCGCTTGCGCGGTGATCGCGCGACGCTATGCCGAACAAGACCCGACACTCACAAGGAACCCGTCATGAAGCGCAAACTCGCCGGCCGCGACGTCGAGGCGATCGGCCTTGGCTGCATGGGCCTGAGCTGGGCCTATGGCACGCCGCCCTCGGACGAGGACGGCGCGCAGCTGCTGCACCGCGCGCTCGACCTCGGCTACACCCATCTCGATACCGCGCGGATCTACGGCGTCGGGCATAACGAGATGCTGATCGGCGAGGCGCTGGCCGGGCGCCGCAACGAGTTCTTCCTCGCCTCGAAGACCGGCATCATCGTCGATGGCGACAAGCGCCGCATCGACTGCCGCCCCGAGACGATCCGCGCCGCGATCGAGGAGAGCCTGCGCCTCCTCAAGACCGACCATATCGACCTCTATTACCTCCACCGCCCCGACTTCGCGACGCCGATCGAGGAATCGGTCGGCGAGCTCGCCCGCGCGGTCGAGGCGGGCAAGATCGGCAGCATCGGGCTGAGCGAGATGTCGGCCGAGACGCTGCGCCGCGCCGCTTCGGTCCACCCGATCGCGGCGCTGCAGACCGAATATTCGCCCTGGACGCGCAACCCCGAAATCGCCGTGCTCGCGGCCTGTGCCGAGCTCGGCACCACCTTCGTCGCCTTCTCGCCGGTCGCGCGCGGCGTGCTGGCCGGCGCAGTGCGCGACCCCGCGATGCTCATCGACGCCGACCTGCGGCGCGGCATGCCGCGCTTCAAGCCGGAGAACTGGCCGACCAACCTTGCGCTGGCCGATGCCTTCGCCGCGATCGCGACCGAGCAGGGCGTGACCCCGGCGCAGCTGTCGCTCGCCTGGGTGCTGTCGCGGGGCGAGCATGTCGTAGTGATCCCCGGCACCGCGTCGATCCCGCATCTCGAGGAGAATATCGCGCGCAAGGACTGGGTGATCCCGGCCGAGGTCGCAGCGCGGATCGACACGCTGTTCGACCCCGCGGCCATCGCCGGGTCGCGCTATGCCCCCGCCGCGCAGGCCGGCGTGTCGACCGAGGAGTTCGCGTAACCGCTTCTTAGGGGCGGTCGGTGTAGGCGGAGCGTGATGCGCGCGCTGCCCCTGATCGCCCCGAACCCGCCCCGCCTGAGCGACATGGGCGACGACCTGCGCCGGATCGAGGCGTCGGGCGTGTTTTCCAACAACGGCCCCGAGCTGCGCGCCTTCGAGGCCGAGGCGACGGCGCAGCTGTTCGACGGTCGCGGCGCGTGCCTGGCGGTGGCCAATGCGACGCTCGGCCTGATGATCGCGCTGAAGGACGCCGCCGGCGCCACGGCGCGCGCCGGCCGCTTCGCGCTGATGCCCGCGCTGACCTTCGCCGCGACGGCGCAGGCGGCGCACTGGGCGGGCCTCACCCCACTGGTGTGCGACGTAGACCCCGACGACTGGGGCATGGCGGCGCGTGAGGAGGAGCGGCTGCTGACGCGGCATGGCGCGCGCATCGCGGTGCTGCTGCCCTACGCCACCTTCGGCAACGCGATCGACCTCGATCGCTATGCCTGGCTGCAGCGGCGCCACGCCGTCGGCGTGGTGGTCGACGCGGCCGCCTCGCTCGGCACGCGCGACGCGCAGGGCGGCGGCT
>NZ_JARYTI010000137.1 GCF_029911635.1 Sphingomonas sp. AR_OL41 | reverse complement strand
GGATTGAACGAACCCGCTGACGCGGGATTGGCGTGAGTGTTGGCCGGAATGGCCTCCTGATGGGAAGGTTTGGTTGCTGATACCAACCCCTGACCAGGAGACCATCCCATGGCTGAGGCCACGGCAGCGGTAAGCCCGCTGCGTCGTCGCATGATCGACGACATGAGCTTGCGCAACCTGTCACCCGCGACGCAACGATCCTATCTGCATGCGGTGACGAAGTTCAGCCGCCATTTCGGCCGATCGCCGGATCGGCTGGGGCTGGAGGATGTCCGCGCCTTCCAGGTTTATCTGGTGTCGCAGGGCATTTCCTGGCCGGCGCTGAACCAGACGGTCTGTGCGCTGCGTTTCTTCTACGGCGTGACGCTCGACCGGGCCGAGATCCCGGAGCGCATCGTCTATGCGCGCACGCCGCGCAAGTTGCCCGCCATTCTGAGCGCCGACGAGGTGGTGCGCTTCCTGGAAGCGGTGCCGTCGCTGAAGGCGCGCACCGCCCTGACCACGGCCTATGCCGCTGGATTGCGCGCCTCGGAGGCGGTGAGCCTCAAGGTGGAGGATATCGACAGCGACCGGATGCTGATCCAGGTCCGCCATGGCAAGGGCGCCAAGGATCGCACGATCATGCTGTCGCCGCAGCTGCTCGGGATCTTGCGGACCTATTGGCGACTGGGCCGCCCGGAGGGCTGGCTGTTTCCCGGGCGCGGCGACAAGCCGATCGACGTGCAGGTCCTTCACGCGGCCTGCCGTTCCGCGACCAAGGCGGCAGGCCTGGTCAAGCGGGTGAGCGTGCACACGCTGCGCCACAGTTTTGCGACCCATCTGCTCGAAGGCGGCGTCGATATCCGGATCATCCAGGTGCTGCTGGGGCACAACAGTCTGTCGACGACCGCGCGCTACACACATGTGGCGACAAGCACGATCGCGGGGACGCAGAGCCCGTTCGATCGCCTGACGCTGGAGGTGGTGCCGCCCGCCTGAGCCGGACCTGTGCGTTCCGATCTGGAGGTGGCGGATATCTTCCGCCGCCATGGTCATGCCTACGCGCAAGCCCATGACGGCCATCTCGGCCGCGTGGAACGCCGCGTCATGTCCGCGATCGAGCTCTGCCGGACAGCAGCGCTCGGGGGGCATGTCGAGGCTTGTGAGGACTGCGCGCACGCCCGTGTCGCCTATAACTCGTGCCGCAACCGACATTGTCCCAAGTGCCAGAGCGCGACGCGCGAACGGTGGCTCGCTGACCGCCAGACCGATCTACTGCCGGTGCCCTATTTCCATGTCGTGTTCACGGTGCCGGCCGAGGTCGCCGAGATCGCCTTCCACAACAAGGCGGTCGTCTATGCGATCCTGTTCGACGCCGTCGCCGCGACGCTCAAGATCATCGCTGCGGATCCGCGGCACCTCGGCGGTGAGATCGGGTTCCTCGCCATTCTTCACACCTGGGGCCAGGCGCTAACCCATCATCCGCACATCCATTGTCTCGTCCCCGGCGGCGCGCTCTCCGCCGATGGGCGCTGGCTCGGCTGCCGGCCGCGCTTCTTCCTGCCCATCCATGTTCTCTCCCGCCTGTTCCGGCGGCTGTTCCTCGAGCGGCTCCAGGCGGCACATGCGGCCGGCCAACTGCGCTTCTCCGGCACGCTCGACGGGCTCGGTGATCCGCATGCCTTCGCAGCCGCGACCCGGCGGCTTCGTCGCAAGAACTGGGTCGTCTATGCCAAGCCGCCGTTCGGCTCGCCCGAACATGTCCTCGCCTATCTCGGCCGCTACACCCACCGGGTCGCCATCGCCAACAGTCGCCTGGTCAGCGCCGACGAGACCAGCGTCACCTTCCGCTGGCGCGATTATCGTCACGGCAACGCACCGAGGCTGATGTCGCTCGATCCGCACGAGTTCATCCGCCGGTTCCTCATCCACAGCCTGCCCGACGGTTTTCATCGCATCCGCCATTATGGCTTCCTCGCCAATGGCTGCCGCCGCGCCCGACTCGCCATCATCCGGCAACTGCTGATGGCGACGCAGCCCCCGACGACCGCCGCAGCCAGCGAGGCCACCAGGCCGCTCCCCCGCTTTGACCCAACCGTCTGTCCCTGCTGCGGCGGCATTTTGCGCATCACCGCCACGTTGCCACGTTGGCGGGCCGCACCACGACCGCCGCCCGACACGTCATGAGCACACACTTCGATTCGAACACTGATCCTGACGGCGTCACGACATCAACCTCGACGGACGCAATGATGCCCCGTGTCCGGCATCTTGCCGATCAACCCGCTGAGCAGGCGCCCATCCCGCAACCCAACCCAAAATACCGAACGGTGCGTCGATCGCCTCGACCAACACCGGCGGGTCGGCGTCGCCACCACCTGTGCGGGTGCATCGCCCCACCCAAAACCAGTCGCCAGGAACAGGCCTCGCAACACTAATCCCATAGCGCGTGGCCGCGTCAGCAGGTTCGCTCAATCCGGCTTCAATGAGGTCGCGCACCGCGCCAAGATCGAAGATCACCGCCGCGCGACCTCACAGAACCCTCCAGATTCCC
>NZ_JARYTI010000136.1 GCF_029911635.1 Sphingomonas sp. AR_OL41 | reverse complement strand
GCACGAACCCGCTGCGCGGGAGGGCGCGTGCGGCACGGTTGAGGTGAACGAGCGAGCGTCTCGCGTGGGTTGAGCGATGTTTGAGGCAGGCAGAGCATCGGGGCTCCACCATAAGGAGCCCTGCCATGAACATCCTCGTACCCGTTGTTGCCGTCAGCCCACTACGCCAGCGTCTCATCGACGAGATGGATATACGCCGGTTCGGCCGCGAGACGCAGCGTAACTACATCCGCGATGTCGGGCGGTTCGCGACATTCCTCGGGCGCTCACCGGACACGGCAACGGCTGAGGAGGTGCGGCGCTTCCAGGTCGAGCAGTGCGAGCTGGGCGTGCCGGTGCCGACCATGAACGCCATCGTGTCGGCGCTGCGGTTCTTCTTCATACAGACGCTCGATCGGCCAGACCTGGCGCGTAAGCTGGTTCGCATGCGGCACGTGCGCAAGTTGCCGGTCGTGCTCAGTCAGGACGAGGTGGCGCGGCTGCTGGCCGCGACCACGTGCCTGAAGCATCAGGCGGCCCTGTCGGTCGCCTATGGCGCCGGATTGCGTGCCGCCGAGATCGCCGGCCTCAAGGTGCGCGACATCGACAGCGAGCGCATGCTGCTCAGAGTCGAGCGCGGTAAGGGCGGGCGGTATCGCAACGCCATGCTCCCGACGGGGCTTCTGGCGTTGCTGCGGGAGTGGTGGCGAGTTGGTCGACAGGAGGGCGTATTGCACGTCGATGGCTGGCTGTTCCCCGGCCAGCACTATCTCAAGCCGCTCAGCACACGGCAGTTGCACCGTATCGTCGTGGAAGCGAGCGTAGCGGCGGGCATCGGCAAGCGCGTCGGGCCGCACACGCTGCGGCACTGCTTCGCCACCCACCTGCTCGAGGACGGGATCGACGTTCGCATCATCCAGACGCTGCTGGGGCACGCCAAGCTGGAGACCACCGCCTATTACACGCAGGTTGCCACCCGGGTGCTGCGCAACGTGACCAGTCCGTTCGACCGGCTGGCGACGGCCGCCATGGAAGCGAGAACGCCCAGCGGCTGAGCGGGCATGCGCGCCTCCATCGAAGTCGCCGACATCTTCCGCGCCGCGGGCCCTGCGTACCGGACTGCCCGTGCCGGGCGCCTGAGCCTCGACCAGCTCAAGGCGATGTCGGCCATCGAACATTGTCGCACCGCCGTCATGGGCGGCCACACCGAGGCCTGCACCGACTGCGGGCACTGGCGGGTCGCCTACAACTCCTGCCGCAACCGGCACTGCCCGCGGTGCCAGGGCGCGGCTGCGCGCGCCTGGCTCGCCGAGCGCGAGGCCGACCTGCTGCCGGTCGGCTACTTCCACGTCGTGTTCACGCTGCCCGCCGAGATCGCTGACATCGCACTCCAGAACAAGGCAGCGGTCTATGGCCTGCTGTTCCAAGCGGCGTCCGAGACGATGACGACGATCGCCGCCGACCCGAAGCATCTCGGCGCACGCATCGGCATCACCGCCGTGCTGCACACCTGGGGCTCGGCGATGACCCATCATCCGCACGTCCACATGATCGTGCCGGGCGGCGGGCTGTCGCCAGACGGAAGACGCTGGATCTCGTCGCGCCCGGCGTTCCTCCTGCCGGTCAGGGTGTTGGGCAAGCTGTTCCGCCGCCTGTTCCTCACCAGGCTGATGGCCTTGCACGAGGCCGGGCGGCTCGCCTTCTACGGCGGCATCGCGCACCTCGCCGACCGCCGCGCGTTCCTGCGCCACCTGTCACCGGTTCGGAAGAAGCGGTGGGTCGTCTACGCCAAGCCGCCGTTCGCCGGGCCCGAGACGGTGCTCGCCTATCTATCGCGCTACACGCACCGCGTCGCGATCTCGAACAGCCGACTCATGCGCTTCGACCAGACCGGCGTTACCTTCCGCTACAAGGATTATCGCCGGGGCGGTGCCGATCGGCAGCAGGTCATGACGCTGACCGCTGACGAGTTCATCCGCCGCTTCCTGCTCCATGTCCTGCCGAAGGGCTTTCACCGCATCCGCCACTACGGCCTGCTCGCCGGCGCCACCCGCAAGGTCGTGCTCAACCACGTCCGCCAGTTACTCGGGGTCGTCCCGCCGGCCATGGTCAACGCGCACGCCGAGCCGGAAGACGTCCGGCCGCCGTGTCCGTGCTGCGGCGGGCACATGGTCGTCGTCGAGACCTTCGAACGTCAGCGCCAGCCCCGCGCGCCTCCAACTCCTGCGCCATTATCCGGGATATCGGCGTCGTGACCCGGCACGGCCTGACAGCGACAGACCCTGCAGCGCCCATGCTTGCGGAGACGATGCCGTCTGCGCCGATGGCCATCAGATGGGCGACCACATCGAGCAGAGCCGAGCTTCTCACGCCAGCGAAGCTATCTTGGCCACCCAAACTCGGACAGTCCGCATCCAGACTCACGCCCGCATCCGCCATGTCGCGGGTCACCGAAACCGGCTCAAAACCGAAAACCCCATAGCGAACCGCTTGGGGCCCGCGGGTTCGGGCCTCCAAGACTTTCGTACGCCTGCCGGCATCCGAAACTCTTCAGG
>NZ_JARYTI010000135.1 GCF_029911635.1 Sphingomonas sp. AR_OL41 | reverse complement strand
CCGGCTTCGCGGTCGTCGCCGGCGAGGTGAAGGCGCTGGCCGGGCAGGCGAGCGCCGCTGCCGCCAGCATCGCCGCACGGCTGGTCGACATGGAGCAGTGCACCGCTGCGGTGACGCAGTCGGTCGTCGCAATCGGCGACGATGTCGGCCGCATCGTCGCCGGCGCGACCGACATCGCGGCGACGATCGTCGAGCAACGCGGCGCGACCGACGCGATCCATGCCGAGGTCGACCAGGCCGCGCATGGCGCCCAGTCGGTCGAAAGCGACCTGCAGGAAATCGCCGCTGGCGCCGCACTCGCCGGCGATCTGGCGGTGATGCTGAGCGGGCTGGCGGAGGCGATCTCCGGCCAGTCGGCCGCGCTGTCCGACGCCGCTACCGCGTTCGCGGGCGATTTGAGGGCGGGGTGATGCCACCTTCCTTCTCCCCTTGTGGGAGAAGGTGGCCCGCAGGGCCGGATGAGGGGAAGTCGAGTACGGAACGTTCGCGTGAGTCCCCCTCACCCTTCCGCCGCTGCGCGGCTCCCTCCAGCATCGGGTGAACAGCGCCCCGCGCTGTTCAGATTGTGCCGGGGGCACAATCGACCCGATGCTCCCACAGGGGGAGAGGGAAAGCACGGCGCTGCCGTCAGGCAGCACTTCAACCCTCACGGCTCAGCGCCTTCAGCCGGTAGAGCACCTCGAGCGCCTCGCGTGGGGTGAGGGCGTCGACATCCAGCCCTTCGACCTCGGCGCGGATCGCGTCGCAGTGTTCTTCCTCGATCGCGGCCATCGCGGCGAAGAGGGGCAAGTCGTCGAGGCCTGCCGCGATGCCGCCGGTCTTCTCGCGGCCGGCTTCGAGCTTGGCGAGGACCGCCTTGGCGCGGGCGACGGTGGTGGGGGGCATGCCGGCGAGGCGGGCGACGGCCAGGCCGTAGCTGCGGTCGGCGGGGCCGGTGCTGACCTCGTGGAGCAGGACGAGCTCGCCCTTCCATTCGCGCGCTCTCACATGGTGGAGCGACAGCGCGTCGCAGCGTTCGGCGAGGCGGGTCAGCTCGTGATAGTGCGTTGCGAACAGGCAGCGGCAGCGATTGTCCTCATGGATCGCCTCGACCACCGCCCAGGCGATGGCGAGCCCGTCATAGGTCGAGGTGCCGCGGCCGACCTCGTCGAGGATGACGAAGCTCTGCGGGGTGGCTTGCGCCAGGATCGCGGCGGTCTCGACCATCTCGACCATGAAGGTCGAGCGGCCGCGCGCGAGATTGTCCGACGCGCCGACGCGGCTGAACAGGCGATCGACCAGGCCGAGCTTCGCGCGCGTCGCGGGGACGAAGGCGCCGGCCTGGGCGAGCACGGCGATCAGCGCGTTCTGGCGCAGGAAGGTCGACTTGCCGCCCATGTTGGGGCCGGTCACGAGCCACAGCCGCGAGCTTTCCGACAGCGTGCAGTCATTGGCGACGAAGCGCTGGCCGCTCTTCGCCAGTGCGGCCTCGACCACCGGGTGGCGGCCGCCCTCGACCTCGAAACAGGCGTCGGGCGAGAGCGAGGGGCGGGTCCAGCCGCCCTCGATCGCGCGTTCCGCCAGCCCCGCCGCGACGTCCAGCCGGGCGAGCGCGTCGGCGGTGGCGGCGATGGGCTCGCGCTTGTCGAGCGCGGCAGCGGTGAGGTCTTCGAGATGCGCGGCCTCGGCGGCGAGCGCGTGGGCGCCGGCCTGGCTGACCTTGATGGCATGCTCGTGCAGTTCGGGCGCGTTGAAGCGCACCACGCCGGCGAGCGTCTGGCGGTGGGTGAAGCCGCTATCGGGGCGCATCAGCGGATCGGCGAAGCGCGCGGCGACCTCGATATGGTAGCCGAGCACGCCGTTGTGGCGGATCTTGAGCGCTGCGATGCCGGTCTGCTCGCGGTACCCGGCTTCCAGCGCGGCGATGGCGCGGCGGCCGCCGGCGCCGGCATCGCGCAGGTCGTCGAGCGCCGCGTCATAGCCTTCGGCGATGTAGCCGCCGTCGGACGCGTCGATCGGCGGCATGGGGACGAGGGCGCGGCGGAGGAGGTCGATGAGCGGGGTGTGGCCGCGGAGTTGGGGGATCAGGTCGGCGAGGAGCGTGGGGGTGGCGTGCGCCAACTCGCTCCCCTCCCCTTCAGGGGAGGGGATGGGGGTGGGGGCTCTCCGCGAACGCAACGCCTCCGGAGTTTGCGGCACTCCCCCACCCCGGCCCTCCCCTGAAGGGGAGGGAGCTTGGAGGGAGTCACCCTCCTCGGGCGTGGCGTTTGCGGCGCTGACCCACCCCCGGCCCCTCCCTGGAAGGGAGGGGGGAAGGAGGGTGAGGCGTTCGCTTAGGGCGGCGGCGCCTTCGAGGCCGTCGCGGAGTTGGCCGAGGTCGCGCGGCGAGCCCCGGCCGGCGGCGATGCGGCCGAGGGCGCGGCCGATGTCGGGGAGGGTGCGGAGCGTGGTGCGGAGCGCCTCGCGCAGGCCACCATCCGCCACGAACAGCGCGACGAGATCTAACCGCGCCTCGATCGCCGCGATGTCCATCAGCGGGGCGCCGAGATCGGCGGCGAGGAGGCGGGCGCCGGCGCCGGTGAGGGTGCGGTCGACCGCGTCGAGCAGGCTGCCCTTGCGGCCGCCGCCGCTCGCCTGG
>NZ_JARYTI010000134.1 GCF_029911635.1 Sphingomonas sp. AR_OL41 | reverse complement strand
GGCTCCGGGCTACGCCCTCCGCCGCCGCACACCCATGCCGACGTTCCTTACGCCCATCGGTAAGATCGAAGCAGCGGGGTCAATGTTGGACGCCGATCGGGGGTCAAGATCCCACGCCGGTTGACAGATTGGTCGAGCGCAGCTTGGTACGATGCTGGGGCGGGAAGACCATATAGGCGAGTACGTCCTACTCGGCGGCACCCATGAGCTTTGCTAGCTTGGGGATGCTGGGCCTAAGCTGATCGGCGACCTTGCGCCATTGGCTCTTGGCCGCGTCGGACGCCTACTGCACGAAGGCCGTGGCAATGAATGCGGAGACGACACGGCGACCGCTCCTGCGGGCGTGGGCAAGCGCGTTGCGCGAGAAGTGGACGCGGCAGCACTGCCAGGTGGCGCTGAACACGCGCGATACCGAGGCCTTGATCCCTTTCATGGGCGTCGGAGATGACGAGCTTCACGCCGCGCAGGCCGCGACGGGGGAGGCTGCGGAGGAAGTCGGTCCAGAACACTTCGACAGAAGCGGCAGCAGGACCGTAAGACGTGGAATCGATCGCGGCATAGAGTTCTCCGCTCAGGCCGTGGCGACGATCGATGCCGGTATGGTTCTTGTAGCCGAAGATCGGCACCGCGATCTCGACGCCCTTGGCCTTCATTTCGCTTGCCTCAATGCGCTTGCGGTGGCGACGTTTTGTCGTCCAGCGCGCGTCGGCGTCCTTTTGCCGGCGCTTGGCCGGCGACCATCCCGACGGCGTGCCGCCACCCTTGATCGCAGCCTTCTACTCGTCGCCGCGCTTCTGGCGCGGTTCCGCCACGACGGTCGCATCATTGATCTGCAGTCCCATCGCGAGATATCTCGCCCCGTGCAGCGCATCATCGAAGCGCGCGAACAGCTTCTCGATCGCCTTCGCCTGGACGAGTAGCTCGCGGAACAGCCAGATCGGCTTGGCATCAGGAACCCGGTCGCCAAGGCCAAGCCCCCGGAAACGCATGAGCGACAGCCGGTTGCGGATCTGGAACTCGCAGGCGTCGTCCGCCAGGCTGTAAAGCGCCTGCAGCACCAGCACCTTGAACATCAGCGCCGCGTTATAGGGAGGCCTGCCGCCGCAGCTTCGGTCCGATCGCTCCAATGCCGTGTCCAGCACTGGCCGGAACAGTTCGAAATCCACCACCGCGCTCAACCGCTCGAGCGGGCCGCCCGCCGCCGACGATGCTCCAAGCCGCCATCCACCACGAAGAAGCCGCGTTGTGCCATCGCTGCCTCCAGCTCTCGCAAGCAACGGTGACTCATCTCACGCGTTCAAACACCATAGGTTTTTAGAGGCGTCCAGCTGTCCTTCGATCTGACCTATCGTTATCGGCTCAGTCGCAGATGAGCGAGTGGGCCCAAAGTGGTAGCAAAACGAATCGCCGCGCAGCGATAATCGCACTCCCGCTATCTGCGGTACCGATCCACAAATGGATGCATCGCTGACCCAGCTGTGATCGTAGCGGTACGAATGTAGGCTGCGGCCTCGACGGCCGTACGATTAGTCTCAAGGTCGAAGCTATTGCCGGCCAGTATCTCCTGATATGACCGTGTATGCAAGTCCGTAAAGCCGCCGGAAAATTCAATCTCTTCGCCATCGACTGTAATGGATCGCCAAGTACTTTGGCCTCGTTCGCGTGCCGCTACGGGCACGTCCTCCAAGTCGATCGACATGAACCAGCGCACCCGTGCGCGTTCAAATTCCAAATAGCCTGCCGCATGCCGGCTATCATGGTAGTGCACCTCATTTGACTGGAGGGCTCCAAACACATAATAAAGCATATCAAAAAAATGGATCCCAATATTTGTTGCGATTCCGCCAGATTTTGCTAAATCTGACTTCCACGACTGTGTGTACCAATGACCACGCGCCGTGATGTAAGTAAGATCAACTTCGTGCTTATTGCCTTGGGATTTGTTATGAACACGCTCTCGTAGCGCAACGATAGCGGGATGCAGGCGAAGTTGCAGGATCGTATGCACGCGTCGGCCAGTCGCCTGCTCCATTTCAATCAGCCCGTCCAAGTTCCAAGGGTTAAGAACTATGGGTTTTTCACAAATGGCATCGGCCTCGCTGCGCATCGCGAGACGGCAGTGAGCGTCATGGAGATAGTTAGGTGAGCATATTGACACATAATCGATCGCATTCGCGCGATCTGTACGAAGCAAATTATACACGTGCCGATCAAATCGTTCGAACTCGGTAAAAAACCGAGCATCCGGGAAATGACTGTCAATAATGCCCACACTGTCATTGACATCGTATGCAACGGTGATCCGGTTCTCAGTTTGCTTGACCGCCGCCATATGTCGCGGCGCGATGTAACCAGCAGCGCCAATAAGTGCGAAGTTTTTCATAGGACGCCTTTAATTAATAGCCGAACAAATTTAAATTTGGTGGGCAGTGGCTTAACCAAGCGCAGCAATAAGATTTCGCCGTATGAATTGCTACGTTCGCTTGACGAAATACGATCCTCAATGTTTGCAACCTTCGCTAGCCGAAACGGCGGAATCCGCTGTTGACGCACTGCTAGAAGATCACCGGGCATGGCGAGTCAAGTCCAAACAGGGAGCTGCAGTTGCGCATATGCTGATCGTGTCTCGCCACGTGGTGCAGCTGGACACCTCGAAGAACCGCTGGATTTCGACGTAGTGGCGTCGGTGCGGACCGCGAAGGCGTGGCAGGACTGATGTTGCCGCGTATTGTTCGGTGATTTCCCTGTCGCCGGCGCCACTTGGGGCCG
>NZ_JARYTI010000133.1 GCF_029911635.1 Sphingomonas sp. AR_OL41 | reverse complement strand
GAACCCCCGTTCCTTCGACGCCATCTGTGACGCGCTCAAAACCATCCTCGAAAAATTCAAACCCGGCGAATACTCAAATTACATCCGACACTCAGGATATGTGCAAACCTGAACGGGTATGAGTCTAAGTCGATCGAGGTCGCTGATCCCATGACCCATCTGCCTTTCGGACCCACGCTACATCCTGTCCGTCCAGGCTAATCGTCGTGCCTGCTCCATGATCGATCATTTCGATCAGCTCTTCCGGGAACCAGAAACTTGCGTTCAGATCATCGAAGTGCACGTTGACCGCGCTGTCGTCGCGCATTTCTCCTATCACGGTTACGCCGGTCGATGAGGGAGTAGTCCACCCGAAAACCTGCCCCTCACGCCCTGCCAAACCGAGGCGCTCGGTTTCTTCGGTCGGTTTGATCCGAACGCGATCTGCGAAATCTGCCATGCGACCAGCTTAGCGACGTTTCCGATGTCTGGTAGTGTGGCGATTGCCGCCGGGCAGCGTTCCGGCCCGATGCCCGCCGGTCGGGTTTTAGGTGACGCGCCCTGATCGGCGGACCGCGAACGGCTCGACCTGTGGTTAGCTGCCGTTCCTGTTATTCGGGAAACAAGTCGATACCGCTGGGATCGGCGATGTAGCGGCTTACAAAATCGCTGAAATTGTCAGCGACAATTCGATCCCTGCCGCCGATCACTGCCACCTTGCCCCACTGCTTGCCGGGCTTGCAGCATATCGCCCACGCCCAGCACCAAATGAAGTAGTCAGCAAAAAAGATATAACTTTCGGCATCTTCTTGAATAATCTTACATGTAGCGGTTTGCTGCTCATCCGGTAAGTTCTTCAGCCGCCATACGGGCCACCAATTGAAGAGTTCATTATCCCAACTCGGGTCATTTTGTGGGCAGGCAAACGCTAAATAAGCCCGAAAGTCCGGCGGCAGTAATATACCATATTTCGCCTCTAACGCTTCTATCGTAGCCGGATCAGTTCTATCGACGACGATGCCGGATGACGATGCCTCCCACCATTCGGTCAGCCTGAGGTGCGGTGCCTTATTATCGTCAGCCATTTGATAACAATGACATGTTGCCTGCTTGTTCGCTACTGGGGCGCTTCCCGCCCGGCAGCTTTCCGTTCCCCACCGGCTTGCTCGACAAGCTCAATGTCGAACCCGCTCAGCCGCCGACGACGGCGCTTCGCTTGGCCAGCCAGTCACGGCGCACCGCCATGCCGGCCGCAAGCCAGAGCGCACCCGCCGCCATGAACCCCGCCACCGCGCCACCGGTCGGGGCGCCGGCAAGGAAGCCCGCGAACGCCGCGACAACCAAGGCTGCGCCCAGCACATAAAAGGGGCGAAAGGCGGCAGCATAGGCGATTGGCAGGAAATGCAGCCCGACGACCAGCGCCATCGCCGGCAGCAACAGATCGGGCCGGTGCAGGTTGATGACGATATTGGCCGCCAGGAACAGGCCGATCCCTTCGCCGATGCTGCTCCACATAATCGCCCGTTCTTCGCCTGGCGTTGGCTCGATGCCCTTGCCCGGCCGGCGCATGACGTAGCCCGCGGCAAGGCCGATCAGCGCGAAGCCCAGGAACGGTAATGCCAGCACGATGCCGGTCAGCTGCCACTGCCAATATAAGGTCAGCGACGCGAACACCGCGCCGAAAAAACTCATGATAAATGCGCCCCATGCCCCCACGGATCGATTCCTTTTGCTGTCGTGACAATGCCTTACGGGGCGCCGTCCGATCGGTCGAGATGCTGCGGGCCTGGCAGCGACGTCGCTGGCGCCATTACCTCCCGGCTCCGTCGCGCCGCGCTCCGCGATTCAAGCGTGCCGCTGGCCGGGCTAGGCTCGTCCCAGCACGCGCCATGCCCCGGCGCGACAGGATACGGAATGATGGAATTCCCAGCCCCACCATCCCGCCGCCGTCAAGCATTACGGAGAAAAGATATGAGGGATACCAAAACTCGCCAAGTCATCGCCGCACCCGCAACAGCCCGACGGTGACTAACGCGATGTTGGCGATCGCGCGCTCTTCCGTCCTGCTATTGTCGCCATCAAATACAAATCCCGCGCGCCGATAGTCAAAAAATCGTCCAGCCTGCCCCTCAAAAGGGGTGTTTTACTGGGGGCAGGTTAAATAAAAATGCCCGATGATACTCTGGCAAAGAGCGAGAATATTATACGGGACCTTCCGTCGCGCCGGTGTCGCAATGATTCAACCGCGCCGCCACCGCGCTAACCCTGCCACCGATCCGCGCGCCCTCGCGGCGCAGACCGCTCTTTCGCATCGTCGATCAGCCCGACAACGCCCCCTGCCGGCAGGAGGCGCCAGCCTGCTCCGCGCACCTTTCTCCCCTGTTTTTTCTTAGCAGGGGAGCGGTGGCACAAGCGACTGTAAAACAGCCTATAAATCGCGCCGAAAACGATGCAAGCAGGGGAGATTTCCCCCTGTTCCCACGCTTGCCCCCCGCTCAGCGCGCCGGCACGATCAGCACCGTCAACGCCGCGGCGCGCGCGTTGGAAAGTTGCACGACATAGTCGCCCGGCACCAGCGCGAAGTCGACGATCTTGCGGATGCCGGAACAGGCCGGCCCTTCGGTGTGCGCGACCGGCTTGAGCGCGGCGCCGCCGCGCAGCAGGTCGATCCACGCGGCGCCGTCGAGCGCGATGCGGTAGGTGCCGGGCGCCGTCACCGCGACATGGAAGACGCCGGCCAGGCTGCCCTCGGCGGGCTTGCGCTCCGGCGTCAGGGCGAAGCGCGTTGTCGCGGCGGGTGCCAGCTTCACGCCCGTCCGCGCGCCGATCGCGATCGGTCCGGTGGTGGCCGCGGTGATCCGCTTCCATGCTTCGAGCCCCGCCGGCGGTGGCGCCT
>NZ_JARYTI010000132.1 GCF_029911635.1 Sphingomonas sp. AR_OL41 | reverse complement strand
GGGGACGCCGCTCGCCGCCGGGCTGGTCGCGGCGCGCGAACTTGCCGAGGGCGCGGCCGCGCGCGGTCGCACGCCGTTCGTCGTCGTGCTGACGGACGGACGCGCCAATATCGCGCTCGACGGTGGTGCCGTGCGTATTTCGGCCGAAGAAGACGCGGATGAGGCGGCAAGGGCATTGCGGCGCGCGGGCATCTCGGCGGCGTTTGTCGATATCTCCGCACGGCCGCGCCCGGAAGGCGCGCGGATCGCAGCGGCGATGGGCGCGCGCTATCTGCCGCTGCCCCGTGCTGACGCCGCCGCAATGCACGCCGCCGTCAGCGCCGCGCGCACGGCATGAGCGACCGGCCGCATTGGGAGAGCGAGGGTCATGACTGGCCCAACCGTGCCGCCAGCCGTTTCGTCGAGACGGCGCGGATCCGCTGGCACGTCCAGGTGATGGGGAGCGGGCCGGTGATGCTGCTGATCCACGGCACCGGCGCCGCGACGCATAGCTGGCGCGATCTCGCGCCGGTGCTCGCGGAACATTTCACTATCGTCATGCCCGATCTGCCGGGTCACGGCTTTACCACTGGCCGGCCCGCCGGTGGGCTGTCGATGCCGGCGATGGCGCGTGCACTGGGTGAGCTGCTCCAGACGCTCGACCTGCACCCCGCCATCATCGTCGGTCATTCGGCCGGGGCGGCGATCGCGTTGCGCATGGTGCTCGACGGCATTGCCGCGCCGCGCGCGGTTGTCGGCCTGGGCGCCGCGCTGCTGCCCTTTCCCGGCCTCGCTTCCCGGTTGTTCCCGACCCTGGCGCGGCTGCTGTTCGTCAATCCGTTCGCGCCGCTGATCTTCTCGCGCATCGCGCGCACGCCCGGCGAAGTCGGTCGTTTCCTGCCGCGCAGCACCGGCTCGCGGATCGATGCGCTCGGGATAGACCTGTACGGTCGGCTGTTCGCCACCCCGGCGCAATGTTCCGGCGCGATAACGATGATGGCGGATTGGGACCTTGAAGGCCTGAGACGCGACCTGCCACGCATCCGCGTGCCGATGCTGCTCGTACATGGCGCGGGCGACACGGCGGTGGCGGCGAGCAACGCGCATGAGGCGGCAAGGATGATCGATGGTGCGCGCGTGGTCGAGCTGCCCGGTCTCGGCCATCTCGCCCATGAGGAACAGCCGCACGACGTCGCCGCGATCATCGCGGATTTCGCGCGGGACCGGGAGATCATCGGAAAGGACGAACCATGCCCGAGAAATATTACAGCCTGATCGAGCTGAGCTTCACGGGCGCGGTGGTGCTCGCCTTCATCGTCTGGCAGCTCGTCTCGGTCAACCGCGAGATCGGCCGCGACAAGCGCAAGTCAGAAGAGCGCGCGCGGCATCCGGTAGGGGAGCATCGACTGGATGACCGGTGAGCGGAAGCGCGTCAGCGACAGGCTTTCATGCACCGCGCGGACGTCCTCGCCGAACAGCCGGGTATCGATCGCCGAGCGGGCATAAAAGGGCGCGTCGATCCATGTCCGCGCGACCTGCGCCGCGCTACCGGCATCGGCGCGCGTGCGGCGGTCGATCAGCCAGCCGGTGCGCGGCAGCTTGAACGAAGGCGGCGCGGGCACGTCGTGCCAGCGGCCCTGACGATCGAATTTGAGCGCCAGATCGAACGGCGTGCCGTCACGCCGCACCCCTTCATACAGCACCGCGACATCGTCGCGCAGATGCGCGCGCGACCAGTGCCAGTCGGCAAACCCCGCCTCGAGCGATTCCTCGCCGAAATTCGAATCAAAATAGCCGTCGCCCGACCAGCGCACATCGGGCGCGCGCATCTCGACCTCGACGCGCGCGCGCGGTGCCACCGGATGCCAGCGGTGGCGCCCGCCGGGGTCGAGCTGGAAGGCGGTGGTGCCGATCATCTCCGGCCACACCCGCACCGTGCCGCGGACGCGATAGGGCAGTGGGGCGGAAATCTCGTCGAGGTCGATCGTCAGGCAATCCCCGTCCCAACGCAACGAACTCGGTCCGACCGCGAAATGGTCGGCGCCGCGCGACACCGCGCCGCGCCCGCGCTCGGTCATCGCCCAGGCATTGCTGCGCGGGCCGTTGATCGCGACGTTGATCGCGCAGTGATTGTCCGGGTCGCGCCGCCCGCTCAGCTTGTAATAAGGCGAGAAGACGCTGCCGATAAAGGCGATGATCGTCAGGCCGTAGCGGCGGTCGTCGCTGAAGGCGTCGATATACCACCAGGCATAGCCGTTCGGTGCCACCATGACGTCGAAGCGCGGTCCCTGAGCAGGCAGTCGACGGCCAGCCGGCCGCTGAGCGCGGCCATCGGCAGGCCGGCGCCGGGGTGGGTGCTCCCGCCCGCGCAATAAAGCCCAGGGATCCGCGTCCGGCTGGCTTGGCGCCGGAAGGAGGCCGCCCACCCGTGCGAGGCCGGTCCATAAAGGGCTCCACCCGTCGACGGGCACAGCCTCTCGAAGTCGCGCGGCGTGAGCAGCCGGGTCGATGCCGGCGGCAGGTCGATCGAAAGTCCCGCCCGCGAAAGCGTGGCGCGCATCGCCTGAGTGCATCGGTCGATCTCCATGGCTGAAAGGGGGGCGCCGTCGCCGGTGGCGGGGGCGTTGACGATGATCTGGAAACGCTCGGCGCCTTCATGCGCGGTTTCGGCGTCGCCACGGTCCTGCGCGCAGAGATAGACGCTGGGCGAGTTCGCCAGCCGTCCCGCGCCGAGCGCGGCGAATTCGGCGGCGTAGTCATTCGAGAAGAAGACGTTGTGGCGCAGCAACGGAAAGCCGCGCGTCGCGCCCGTGGCGAGCCACACCATGGCGCCGAGCGAGCGGC
>NZ_JARYTI010000131.1 GCF_029911635.1 Sphingomonas sp. AR_OL41 | reverse complement strand
TTCGTCGGCAGCGACGGCCGGGCGGCGGCACCGCTGCGCGCCGAGGCTGCACGGCTGGCGCAGGCGGCGGGCGATTCAGCGCTTGCCGCGGCGCTGCGCGATCAGCCATCCTCGCAGCGCGCCATGCTGAAAGACCCCCCACCCGCCGAATCCGCCACCAAACCGGCGGCCGAGGAGCCGCCGCCCGAAACGGGTGAGCCGATCTTCATCGCCAATGCCGGGCTAGTGCTGTTCTCGCCCTATCTGCCGGCGCTGTTCGACCGGCTCGGCGTGCTGACCACCGATGAGGAGGGCAAGATGCGCCTGACCGATGTCGAGGCGATGACGCGCGCGGTCCATTTGCTGCAATATATGGTCGATGCGCGGCTCGATGCGCCTGAGCATGAGCTGGTGCTCAACAAGCTGCTGTGCGGCCTGCCCAGCGCGCAACCGGTGCTGCCCGCCTTCGACGCCGCGCCGGCCGATCTCGAAATGTGCGACGGGCTGATGATAGCGGTGATCGCCAACTGGCCGATCATCGCCGGCACCTCGCATGCCGGGCTGCGCGAGACCTTCCTCCAGCGCGACGGACGGCTGCGCCACGAGGATGACAGCTGGCGGTTGCAGGTCCAGCGCAAGGGCGTCGACGTGCTGGTCGACCGCGTGCCGTGGAGCTTCGCGACGATCTTCCATCGCTGGATGCCCGAGCCATTGCAGGTGACGTGGTGAACGCCGCACTGCCCGCGCGCCGCCTTGCCGCCAATGGCCGCGTCGTTGCCGGCGAACTCGCCTGGCTCGAGGCGGTGATGAGCGCGCGCTTCGCCGCCTATGGTGGGCAGAGCGGGGAGGGGGAGGCGCCAGCCGAGCCGCCCGGCCCGCCGTCGCTCGCCAGGGCGAGCGGCCCCTATGCCGAGCTGGTTCGCGCGCTCGATCTCGGACCCGCCGAGCGACTGGTGCTGGCGCTGGCGCTGGCGCCCTATCTCGCGCCTGCCGCGCTCGACCCATTCCTGCTCACCAACCAGGCGACCGGGCGGCGCTTCACCGAATTTGGCGGGCTGACCGGGCAATCGCATGCCGGTTTCCTGCCGACCGGGGAGACGGCGCTGTTCCTGCTCGCCGGCGAAGATCGTGCCGCGCGGCTCGCCTTTGACGATCTGTTCGCGCCCGATGCGCCGCTGGTCCGGCGCGGGGTGCTGGTGGTCGACCTGCGCCACCCCGACGAGCCGCCGCTGGCCGGTGCACTGCGTGTTTCGGCGCCGGGGCTGCACCTGCTGCTGAAAGGGGCCGATTTCGTCGCGCGCGCCTCAGCCGATTTCCCCGCCACGCCGATCACGACGCCGCTGGAGTGGGACGATCTCGTGCTCGATACGCGCGTCCGCGAGCAGATCGAGATGATCGTGTCGTGGCAGCGGCACCGCGAAAAGCTGATGGACGATTGGGGCCTCAGCCGGCGGCTCAAGCCTGGCTATCGCTGCCTTTTCTATGGCGGGCCGGGCACCGGCAAGACGCTGACTGCGGCGCTGATCGGCAAGCGCGTCGACGTGCCGGTCTACCGCGTCGACCTGTCGCGCGTGGTGTCGAAATGGATCGGCGAGACCGAGAAGAACCTCGCCTCGCTGTTCGACCATGCCGAGCACCAGAACTGGATCCTGTTCTTCGATGAGGCCGATGCGTTGTTCGGCAAGCGCACCGATGCCAGCTCGGCCAATGATCGTCACGCCAACCAGCAGATCGCCTATCTGCTCCAGCGGCTCGAGGATTTTCCCGGCGTGGTGATCCTCGCCACCAACCAGCAGAGCCATTTCGACGAGGCGTTCGCGCGGCGCTTCCAGTCGGCGGTGCTGTTCCCGATGCCCGATGTCGAACAGCGCGAGCGGCTGTGGCGCGAGACCTTCGGCGCCGCGCGCGGGGTGAAGATCGCCGCCGACATCGATTTCGCCCGCATCGCGCGCGACCATGAACTGGCCGGCGGCGCGATCATCAACGTGCTGCGCTATGCCGCGCTGATGGCGGTCGCGCGCACGCCGCCGGTGATCTACGCCGCCGACCTGATCGACGGCATCCGCCGCGAGCGCCAGAAGGACGGGCAATATGTCAGCCGGTGAGGGTGTAGTCGCGGCGCCTCGCAACATATTTCGTCACCCCGGACTTGTTCCGGGGTCCACGGTTCCGCAAGCGCTGCGGGGGCAGGATGCGCGGCACGGTGGACCCCGGAACAAGTCCGGGGTGACGGCAGGGAAGTGAGGACCCACCCATGTCGACCCCCGACGTAACCGCCACCGCCGTCTTGCAGTGTAGCTTCGGCGCCGCGCCGGCGCCGTTCAACGTGCTGCCGGTCAACCGCGTGACCGCGTGCAATTTCCCCTCCGGCACGATCATGGACAATATCCCGATCGTCAACATCACGCCGTTCGGCATGTGCAGCAGTATCGCCAACCCGACCGTCGCCTCGGCCACCGCCGCCGCGCTCGGTGTGTTGACTCCGATGCCGTGCCTGCCGGTGATCCCCGCGCCCTGGGTCCCCGGCACGCCGACCGTGACGATCGCCAATCTCCCCGCGCTCGACACCAACTGCAAGCTGATGTGCGCCTGGGCCGGGGTGATCACCGTCAACCAGCCGGCGCAGATGACGGTGACGGTGCCTTAAGGCGCGATCCGCGCTTCGTCGCCGGTGACCGCCAGCGCATAGCCGAGCCTTGCGCTCAGCGTGTCGAGGCGCGTCAGAATGGCGCTTGCTTGCGGTCCGCGCGCGATCGCCGGGGTGCCGCGCGTGAATTCGGCATCGGGCGTGTCGCGCGTGCCGTCGAGCTGGAGCGGAATCAGCCGCGCACCGGCGAAGCGGCCGCCCTGAAAGCGCGCATCGACCGCGAGCGACTGCCAGGCTTCCGGGCCGTACGCCGCGCCGCCCTTGCGCGTCTGGAAGATCAGGCTGCCGAGCCCGTGGAACAGCGGCGCGCCCTTGTAGCGCTCGATCCCCTGCAGCAGCGGCGGGCCGTGTGCGACGAATACCGCAGCGCCGGCGTCGATGCATTGCCGGGCATAATCGCGTTGCCAGCCCGGCGTGTCGGCCGGGTCGGGCTCCCAATAGTGATTGTGAAGATAGGTGATCACCGTGTCGCCGCGGCGGCGCGCAGCGGTGATCGACGCGAGTACGCGGGCGACGTCTTCGGCCAGCAACGCGCCATCGGCACCGCGCCGCAGTTCGTTGACGCCGGGTCTCGTGGCGGTCGCGGCGGCCCCTTCGCGGATCGCGCCGGCCGCCGCGGCGACCAGCGCGACG
>NZ_JARYTI010000130.1 GCF_029911635.1 Sphingomonas sp. AR_OL41 | reverse complement strand
CCGAGACGCTGGCGCGGCTCGATACCGCGCGGCGGCGCTGGCTGGCCGAGGTCTCGCACGAGCTGCGCACCCCGCTCGCGGCGATGCGCGGCGAGCTCGAGGCGCTGGCCGACGGCGTCCGCCCGCTCACGCTCGACGCCATCGCCTCGGTCAATGACGAGGCGCTCAGCCTGTCGCGGCTGGTCGAGGATCTGCACTTCATCGCACTGTCCGAACTCGCCACCCCGCCGACGCGCTTCGCCCCGGCCGATGCCGTCGCGCTGTGCCGCCAGGCGATCGCGCGCTTCGCCGATCGCGCCGCCGCGCAGGGCATCAAGCTCGGCTTCGACCGTAACGGGCATGACGCGCTGCCCGTGCTGTGGGACGGCCAGCGCATCGAACAGCTGCTCGCCAATGCGCTGACCAACAGCCTGCGCTATACCGACGCGCCGGGGAAGATCCTGATCACGCTGGCGATCGCCGGCACGGGCGATGCCGCCACCGTCTCGCTGACGATCGACGACACCGCGCCCGGCGTGCCCGACGCGCTGCTCGACCAGCTGTTCGAGCCGCTCTACCGGCTCGACGCGGCGCGCGACCGCGCCAGCGGCGGTGCCGGGCTCGGGCTGGCGGTGAGCGAGGCGATCGTCCGCGCGCATCGCGGGACGATCGTCGCGGAAGGCTCGCCGCTCGGCGGGCTGCGGTTGATCGTCACGCTGCCGGCTATGGCGGGAGCGGCGGCATGAGCGACGGCGCCGGACGCAGCGTGTTCGTCGTCGAGGACGAGCCCAAGATCGCCGCGGTGCTGCGCGACTATCTGCTCGCCGGCGGCTATGCCCCGCGGCTGTTCCGCGACGGCGGCACCGCGCTCGCCGCGCTGCGCGACGATCCACCGGCGGCGATGATCCTCGACCTGATGCTGCCGGGCATGACCGGGCTCGCCTTGTGCCAGGCAGTGCGCGGGTTCAGCGCGGTACCGATCATGATGCTCACCGCGCGCGCCGACGAGATCGATCGGCTGCGCGGGCTCGATGCCGGCGCCGACGACTATGTCTGCAAGCCGTTCAGCGCGCGCGAGGTGATGGCGCGCCTCGCCGCGCTGCTGCGCCGTGCCGAGGGCCGCGTCACCGCCGACCAGGCCGCCGCGCGCCGCCATGTCGTCGACACCGCCGGGCGGCGCATCGCGTGGCGCGGCCAGTGGCTGCCGCTGTCCGGCGCCGAATATGCCATCGCCGCCGCGCTGATGCAGCAGCCGGGCCGCGTCTTCTCGCGCGACCAGCTGCTCGACCGGCTCGGCGAACGCGCCAGCGACAGCTCCGACCGCGCGATCGACAGCCACATCAAGAACATCCGCAAGAAGCTCGCGACGGTCGACCCCGAGGCGACGTGCATCGCCGCGGTCTATGGCGCGGGGTATCGCTTCGATGGCTAGGCGGGCGGCGCTAGACCGTCGGCAAGACCGGCAGGATCCGCGCGACGAGCAGCACCGCCCCGCCCGCCGCCGCCAGCGCCGAGGCGATGCGCGGCAGCAGGCGCCGGGCATACGGGCCCAGGACACGCGCGAGCAGCCCGCCCAGCGCCAGCACACCTGCGAGAAAGGCGAACTGCCCCAGCTCGACGCCGATGTTGAACCCCGCGAGCGTCGCCAGCCGGTTGCCCGCCACCAGCCCCATATCGCCCAGCGCGGCGGCAAAGCCGAGGCCGTGGAGCAGCCCGCAGGCAAAGACGATCGCGATCCGCGCGCGGGCATCGGTCTGCGGCCGCAGCAGGTTGAGCGTCGCGACCGCGACGATGCTCGCCGCGATCGCCGGCTCGACCAGCGCCGGGGCGAGCCGCACCAGCCCGAGCGCGGCGAGCGTCAGCGTGATGCTGTGCGCGACGGTGAAGCTGGTCACCACGCCGAGCCAGTAACGCCACCCCGCCGCGCCGACGATCACCGTCAGCAGGAACAGCAGATGGTCGTAACCGAGCAGGATGTGTTCCACGCCGGTCGCGACATAATCGCGGAAGATAGCCCAGCGCCCGCGCAGGAAGCTGTGTTCAGGCGTGGCCGCGGTGAAGACACCGACCTCGACATCCTCGTCGCGGCGGACACGCAGCGTCATCTGAGCATCGTCGCCGCTGCCGAACAGGTCGGTGCGGATCGTCACGCTGGCGGGCGGCCGGGCGAACTGCGCGCCGGCGAGCAGCACGACATAGGGCGCGGGGCCGGTCTCGCCATTGTCGCTGCCGGGGTGCGCCGCCCAGATGAAACCCCATTTCGTCGCGCCGTCGGGCGAGGCGAGGTGGAAGCGCTCGCCGAACTGGCGGGTGATCGCCGCATGGTGCCGCGCCAGTTCGCCGCCATCGAGCAGGCCGTTGCGATCGTCATCGACACCGCGCAGCGCCGACACCGGCACCGACACGACGAGATAACCCTTGTCGCCCTTGAGGTGCAGCGTGGCGTTGGCGCGCGGCAGCAGGTGCGCCGCCGCCAGTCCCGGCAGGCACAGCCATGACGCCGCGAGCACCAGCCACCACCAGCGCCTCACCATGGCCGCATCCATGGCGGCGGCGGCGGCTGCTCGGTCCCGCGCGCGGGCTTGCCCATCACGCAGCGTTGGACATAGGGGTAAAAGTCGGTGACGTAATAGTGATAGGCGCCGCGCGGGAACTCTGGCGTGACGTCGCGCCGCCCGTTGCACGCGTCGAGATCGCCCGAGCCGGCAACATATTCATAATCCTGCGTGAAGGTCCCCATCGGCACCATCGCCACGGCCGGACGCCCGGCATCGGGCCGGATCTTGAGCCGATAGCTGCTGCGCATCGGGCGTAGCGCGCTGGCCGGGTCGCTGGCGACGGCATGGCCCCAGCGACCATAGATCGGATAGCCATCGACCGCCCAGCCGATCAGCGTCATCGCGGGCGCCTTGCCGCCTTGCGCGAGCAGCGACGCGGGAATGCCGTGATAATGATAGGCCCCACCGGGCTGGACATGGGCATTGTCGGCGTCGACGCCGAAATCAAAGAAGTCCTGGTGCAGCGCCTCGATCCGCCATGCGCCGCCCGAGCCGCGGCCGCCATTGTCGCACGCGTCGGTGCAGGTCTCCGCCGTGCCGGGGTCAAAGCGCACGCCGTCGAGCGCATAGCCCGGCACCTTCACCCGCCAGCCCGTGCCGTCATAGGCCTGGGCGACCAATGGCAGCGCCACCGATACCTGCTGTTCCGCGATCCGGTTGGGGTTGCGGGGGTTGGGAAAGGCGCCGACCGGGTGCGCGGGAACGCCGTTGGCCTCAAGCACGCGCTGCCCATCGCCGCAGCGCCAGCGATAGCGGCTGACCAGCCCGAGCCCGCCATTCGGCGCGTCATGCGCGATGTCGCAGACGATGCCGGCAGTCGAGACGCGGCTTGCGGGCACCGGCGCGCCGCCCCCGCCTTGCCCTTCATCGGGCGG
>NZ_JARYTI010000129.1 GCF_029911635.1 Sphingomonas sp. AR_OL41 | reverse complement strand
CGCCGCAGCACCCAAAACACGAAAGGAAAAAGCCACCACTTGACCCACCCCCGCACTGCGGGACACTATCTCCACCCGGGTCACTTCTCGATGAAAATCCCGGGTCAACTCTCAGCGAAAATCAACAACAAGGCGGCACCTTGTTCGCTGGATCACGTCAACCGCCAGGTCCATGCACCAGCGCCGAACCGGCTGTGGGTCTCCGATTTTACCTACGTCTCGACCTGGGGCGGGTTCGTTTATGTCGCGTTCGTGATCGACGTCTACGCCCGCTATATCGTGGGTTGGCGGGTCAGTCGAACCACCCATGCCAGCTTCGTGCTGGACGCCTTGGAGCAGGCTTTGAACGATCGTCGGGCGGTCCATCGCGGCGGCCTGATTCATCACAGCGACCGTGGATCGCAATATGTGTCCATCAAATACACCGAACGCCTCGCCGAAGCGGGCATCGAGCCATCGGTCGGCAGCGTAGGCGACAGCTACGACAACGCTTTGGCCGAGACGATCAATGGCCTTTACAAGGCCGAGGTGATCCACCGGCGGGGACCATGGCGATCTTTCGAGGCCCTTGAGTTCGCCACGCTCGAATGGGTCGACTGGTTGTTTAATCGGCGACTGCTGGAGCCAATCGGCAACATCTGTAGCGCGACGATCTGGGTGAGAGACTCTCATCCTGATTGTCGCGCTGCAAACATCCCTCCCGCAGAAGCCGAGCAACGATACTATGCCATACTGGACGACGTCCCCATGGCCGCGTAACTTAAACCAAATGGCCTCCGGCGATCCCGGTGCGGTTCATGACGTTGCAGGCAGCGATGGAGAGCCGAGCGTGTCAGTTGCGGGATCGCGGCCTGTAGCGCATACAGATAGTCATCGAGTAGTCATCGAGCGCCAGGAGCGTATGGCGACGAAACGCCACAACTATCGCCTCATCCTCGGCGGTGAGGACGGTGGAGTGAATGACCTTCGGCCCCATCGCGGCATCGGCAGTATGCGCTCGCCTGCCCCACTTCTGCACGGTCGTCTGACTGATACCGTCGCGTCGGGCGAGCGCCCTTACGCTCTCTTCAATCGCTGTATCGCTCGACGGACCGCCTCGATCGTGGTGGCGCTACCGTGTAGAACTTGGCCGATAGCTCCTCCCGCCATGCGTGGTGGGCAAGCGTACTACCATAATGCGGAGCTAAACACCTAGATGCTAGTGATCGCTAAAATTGCTGCGTTGCGGCACGTCGACTTTCGGCTAATGGCATCCTTGGCAAGGAGCGATAAATGGTTGAAGCGATAGTCAATGCCGGTCTGGGAAACGTGAAATCGATCAAGCGAATGATCGAGTTTGTTGGCGGCAGTGCCGAGATCTTGGATAGCCCGGCCACGTTGGACAGTTTCGACCGTGTAATATTGCCAGGTATTGGGGCGTTTGACCACGGCATGCGCCTCCTCGACGAGGGCGGATGGATCGGCCCATTGCATGCGATCCGTGCGCGCGGGGTGCCGGTTATGGGAATTTGCCTCGGCATGCAATTGATGTGTCGCGGTAGCGAGGAAGGGGTTTTACCCGGCTTGGGTTGGGTCGCTGCAGATGTACGCCGGATCACTCCAGAGCAAAATTGCCTTCCGGTCAAAGTTCCAAATGTAGGCTGGCGCGATACATCAGTCGTTAAGGAAAACCTATTACTTAATCGCAATGAATCCTACCGCTTTTACTTCGTTCACGGCTATCGTGTCATTTGCGATGATCCGGCCGATTTACTGGCGGTAATCGATTATGCTGGACAAACCACGGCGGCGTTCAGCCGCGGCAATCTATTTGGGTGCCAATTCCACCCAGAAAAAAGCCACCGTTGTGGAATGAACCTGATGCAGCGTTTCATGGCAATCGCCGCGTGAACATTCGAGTCATTCCCACTCTGCTGATAGACAAAAAGCAGAATCTGGTGAAGACACGGGGCTTCGCGAAGCCGGTGTATATTGGCGACCCAATTAATACGGTCAGAATTTTTAACAATAAGCAGGTCGACGAGCTAATCGTTGTTGATATCGATGCTTCGCGGGCCGGCCGTGGACCAGATTTCGCGATGGCAGAAAATCTGGCCAGCGAATGTTTTATGCCATTATGTTATGGCGGCGGCATTCGGTCGGTAGAAGATGCTGAGCAGCTGTTTGCCGCAGGCATCGAAAAGGTTTCGGTGCAAACCGCCGCGCTGCGTGACATGAATTTGTTACGCCAAGTTGCCGATCGTTTCGGGTCTCAGAGCGTAGTGTTCTCGCTGGATCTAAAACGCGATTGGCGCCGTCGGACCGTCGTTCACAACGCGGCGGGCGTGAAAACGAGCACATCGTGGGTCCAATTAATTGCGGAAGCGGTACGCGCTGGCGCCGGAGAAATCCTGCTCACCTCCGTTGATCAGGAGGGCTCAATGGGTGGTATGGATCTCCCCCAGATCCGCGAGGCGGCCGCTTTTCTGGAGGTGCCCTTGGTCGCTGCCGGCGGAGTGGGTTCTCTGCAGGATATCCGTGCAGCTATGCTGGCTGGGGCTGACGCGGTCGGTGTCGGCGCCTTCTTCGCGTTTCGGGGTTCGCAACGCGGCGTTCTGATCACATACCCGTCGCCAACAGAATTAAGTGCGCTTGTTAGCCGTTAGGATTTGCGCGCCGGGTGTCGAGGCTCACGAGTTCCCACCCACCCTCGGCTCGGACCATTGCCAGGCGGCAGCCACTACATTCTGTATGCCATACGCCGTTTAGTTTGCGCGCACGCCTCTTTGCCGGCCGGTGACGGCCAACTTTGCAGAGAAGCTCCTGAAGCTGCGAAAAATTCCACAGAAATCTGATCACCCTCTTCACTTTTTTCTCCGGCAATTTCGTACACTAGGCGCTCCCTCTCGAACTACCCGAACCTGCGTTCGTTGTGAACCAATTCGACGCCTCTGAAAACCCATGGCGTTTGAACGCGTGAGATGATTCGTACCAAACCTCGTGAGCGCTGCTCATTGGGGGATCGTGTACCGCCACGTGGTGTAGGTTCGCCAGCGCGGGCACAACGATCTTCCAGTTTGGGCCGGTTTGATCATGCTGCCATGGCTGGCAGCGTGACGATCGGATCATCGCTTAACTGGGCGAGACTTTCCAATGTGATGGTACCGGGCGCGCTAGACGGTCCATCCATCATTTTGTTCGAGTAGGATGGCTCCAGCGAGGCGGATGATGTCGTCCTCGTTGGGGAAGATTCCAACGACGTCGGTGCGCCGCTTGATCTTGCCGTTGAGGCGTTCGAGCGGATTGGTTGTGAATCGGCCTGCAATATTGACCCCGTTCGGGGCTGATCGGCTTCCAAAATTGACCCCCTGAACGGATGCGGTTCACGCCTCGTCGCTTTGCGGCGGGGGCGGGTGGGAGATGCTGGTCGTGGAG
>NZ_JARYTI010000128.1 GCF_029911635.1 Sphingomonas sp. AR_OL41 | reverse complement strand
GCCGCTCCGCCGGCGCCTGCCGCCGCGCCGGTCGTGGCGCCCTCGGTCGCCGCCGCGACCGGCCGCAAGGAAGAGCGCGTCCGCATGACGCGGCTGCGCCAGACGATCGCCAAGCGCCTCAAGGAAGCGCAGAACACCGCCGCGATGCTCACCACGTTCAACGACGTGGACATGACCGCGGTGATCGCCGCGCGGACGAAGTACAAGGATCTGTTCGAGAAGAAGCACGGCGTGCGGCTCGGCTTCATGGGCTTCTTCGTGAAGGCGGCGTGCATGGCGCTGAAGGACGTGCCCAGCGTCAACGGCTCGATCGAGGGCGACGAGATCGTCTATCACGATTATGCCGATATCTCGGTCGCGGTGTCCTCGCCGGGCGGCCTCGTCGTGCCGGTGATCCGCGATGCCGACCAGATGTCGGTTGCACAGGTCGAGAAGACGATCGGCGATTACGGCAAGCGCGCCAAGGACGGCAGCCTCAAGATGGAGGAGATGAAGGGCGGTACCTTCACAATCTCCAATGGCGGCGTGTTCGGCTCGCTGATGTCGACCCCGATCATCAACCCGCCGCAATCCGCCGTGCTCGGCCTGCACCGCATCGAGGATCGCCCGGTGGTGGTCGATGGCCAGATCGTTATCCGCCCGATGATGTACCTCGCGCTGAGCTACGACCACCGCCTGATCGACGGCCGCGAGGCGGTCACCTTCCTCGTCGCGCTCAAGAACGCGATCGAGGACCCGACACGGATTTTGATCGACCTGTGATGTGAACGAGCACCCTCTTCCCCCTTGGCTCGCGGCTCCCGATATAGAGCGCTATTCGATCGGCTTTCGGATGGGGACGGGGGAAGAACTCTACGACAGCTTCTATCAATGGTTCAGTAATTTGACGGACGATGAGGCAAGGGATTTTGCTGATCGTTATCCAGAGCCGGAGCAATGGCAGGGCCAGTACGCCATGATCCGAGCGCATCCGTGGAAGTGATTTATGGCTGACTATGATTTCGACGTCCTGATCATCGGCTCCGGCCCGGGCGGCTATGTCGCCGCGATCCGCGCCGCGCAGCTGGGTCTGAAGACCGCCTGCGTCGAGAGCCGCGAGACGCTCGGCGGGACATGCCTCAATGTCGGCTGCATCCCGTCCAAGGCGATGCTCCACGCGTCGGAACTGTACGACGCCGCCGCCAATGGCATGATGGCCAAGCTCGGCATCAAGACCAGCGTCGAGCTCGACCTCGACACGATGCACGGCCAGCGCCTGGATGCGGTCAAGCAGCTCACTGGCGGCATCGAATTCCTGTTCAAGAAGAACAAGGTTGAGTGGATCAAGGGCCGCGCCGCCTTCACCGGCCCCGATACCGTCCAGGTCGGCGAGCGCATCATCCGCGCCAGGAACATCGTCATTGCCACCGGCTCTTCGGTCACCCCGCTGCCCGGCGTGACGATCGACCAGCAGGTCGTCGTCGACAGCACCGGCGCGCTCGAACTGCCCAAGGTCCCCAAGCACATGGTGGTGATCGGCGGCGGCGTGATCGGTCTCGAACTCGGCAGCGTATGGCGCCGGCTCGGCGCACAGGTGACGTGCGTGGAATATCTCGACCAGATCCTGCCCGGCTTCGACGGCGAGATCCGCAAGGAAGCCAACAGGATCTTCAAGAAGCAGGGCATCACCTTCCGGCTGTCGACCAAGGTCACCGGCGTCAGCGTCGATGGCGACAAGGCGACGCTGACGGTCGAGCCCGCCGCCGGCGGCGCGGCCGAGACGATCGAGGCCGATTGCGTGCTGGTATCGATCGGCCGCCGGCCCAACACCGACGGCCTCGCGCTCGACAAGACCGGCCTCGCGGTCAATGCGCGCGGCCAGATCGACATCGACCATGAATTCCGCACCGCCGTCGCCGGCATCTGGGCGATCGGCGACGTCGTGCCCGGCCCGATGCTCGCCCACAAGGCCGAGGATGAGGGCATCGCGGTGGCCGAGAACATCGCCGGCCTGACCGGCATCGTGAACCACGACGTCATCCCGTCGGTCGTCTACACCTGGCCCGAAATCGCCGGTGTCGGCCTGACCGAGGAAGCCGCCAAGGAACGCGGCGAGGTCAAGGTCGGCAAGTTCCCGATGGCCGGCAACAGCCGCGCCAAGACCAACCATGAGCCCGACGGCTTCGTGAAGGTCATCGCGGATGCCAAGACCGACCGCGTGCTTGGCGTGTGGGCGATCGCCAGCGTCGCCGGCACGATGATCGCCGAGGCCGCGCTGGGCATGGAGTTCGGCGCGACCAGCGAGGACATCGCCTATACCTGCCATGCGCACCCGACGCACAGCGAGGCGATCAAGGAAGCGGCGATGGCGGTGCGCGGCAAGGCGATTCACGTCTAGCCGGCGCAGGATTTAGCGCAGCTAAATCCGCGCGAACGAGGCTAGACCGGCCGGCGGGGCCAAAAGCCCCGACCGACGACGCGGCTTTGCCGCGTCGCCTTGCACGCATTGCAACTTTCCGCTCTTGAAAGGTCCTTCCCCTGCGCAGGCCGGGCCCCAGTTGGGGGACGCTGCGTGGGGCGTTGCCGGTCATCATACCCGTCATCCCAACTGGGCCCCGGCTTTCGCCGGGGAAGGAGGGATGTTTGCCGTCGGAACGTGGCCTAGCCGCCCACCAAAACCTTCCACCGCACCCGCGCCTCCGCCGACCACACTTCGCCCGGATCGGCATAGAAGCCGTCATAAGCCTTCGCCCCCTCGGGCAGCCTCACCCAGAGCAGTTTCGAGCGCGTGAAGATATGCACGTCCGGCGGCAGCGCGCCCGGCGCATCCAGCGTGCCGACCCGCACGAACGCTGCCGTCGGCACGCTATAGTGGCTCCACAGCGCGACCCGACAGGTCGGGCAGCGGAACACCTCCTGCCCGCGCCCGCTGTCGGACGGCGTCAGCACCGGCTCGGGCACGCCCGCCAGCAGTTCCACCCGATCGTGCTCAATCACCGCGTTGATCACGAAGGCCGATCCCGTCTCGGTCTGGCACCTGGTGCAATGGCAGCAATGCACCACCATCGGCGTATCGCTCAGCCGATACCGCACCGCGCCGCACGCACATCCCCCGTCCATTGCCGCCTCCCATTTCCTTCGCGGCGAGCATAGCCTAATCGCACCACGATGCTCCACCCGCCCACCTTCCTGCCCGTCGCCGCGCCGTGGCTCGATACGATCGGGCTCGCCGTGTTCGCCGCCTCGGGCGCGCTGGCGGCGGCGAAGCGCGGGCAGACGATGGTCACGCTCGCCTTTTTTGCACTGATCACCGGCGTCGGCGGCGGCACGGTGCGCGACCTGTTGATCGGCGCCCCGGTGTTCTGGACGCATGATCCGCGCGCCGCCGGGGTGTGCCTCGCCGTCGCCACGCTGATCTGGATCACACCGCAGCGCTGGTGGAGCGACGCCGCGCTCGACTGGTTCGATGCCGTCGGGCTCGCCGGCTATGCCGTGTTCGGCGCGGCCAAGGCGCTCGGTTACGGCATCCCGCCGCTTCCCGCCGCGCTGATGGGCGTGGTCACAGCGTGCGTCGGCGGCATCATCCGCGACGTGCTGGCAGGCGAGCCGTCGATCCTGATGCGCCCCGAACTCTACGTCACCGCCGCCGCGCTCGCTGCCGGCCTGTACGTCGCGCTGCTGCTCGCCGGGCTGCCGCTGTTCGCCGCCGCGGCGATCGCGGCGACCGCGGGCTTTGCACTGCGTGCCGCCGCGATCCACTTCAAGCTCGCCTTGCCGAGCTACCGCGGACGGCGCTGACCCTCTGCACGGCGCCCGGAGAAGACACGCGACCTCGTCGCGGCCTTCCCGACGACATCATCCCGGATCGACCTGACGCTCCTGTTGCTGTGGCTGCTCCTGCGCTGGTGGAGGCGGTGGCGGCGGTGGTGGAGGTGGAGGTGGCGGTGGTGGTGGTGGAGGCGGAGGCGGAGGCGGCGGCGGCGGAGGAGGAGGAGGAGGAGGAGGAGGAGGAGGAGGTGGTGGTGGTGGTGGTGGTGGCGCCGCGACCGGCATCTCGCTTTGCATCTGCATCTCGGGCTGCGGCGCGCGCTGCGGCATCGGCTCGGGCGCGGCCCGGCCGGGGAACGCGCGGCGTTCGAAGCGCGGCGGCGG